>JALOTZ010000050.1 GCA_025457615.1 Verrucomicrobiota bacterium | reverse complement strand
AGGTCGTCGCCGATTTGCGGCGCCAGTTTGCGCACCAGCTCCTCGGCGTACTCCTTCTGCTTGTCGATCGAGGTCCGGAACCCGAGTCCGAACTCCGCGTTGTCCTCAAACAGCGAGTTGCACCACGTCGGGCCGCGTCCAGCCTTGTCCACGCAGTAGGGGGTGGTGGGCAGGTTGCCGCCGTAGATCGAGGAGCAGCCGGTGGCGTTGGCGATGACGGCGCGGTCGCCAAAGAGCTGCGAGACCATCTTGATATACGGGGTCTCACCGCAGCCGGCGCAGGCGCCGCTGAACTCGAACAGGGGTCGCATGAGCTGCTGTTGCCGCAGTTGCCCGGTCTTGATCTTGCGCCGGTCGAACTCGGGCAGTTGCAGGAAGAAATCCCAGTTGGACCGCTCGGCGTCGCGCAGGGGCGCCTGGGGCTGCATGTTGATGGCCTTGAGCCGGGCCTCGGCCTTGTTCTTGGCCGGGCAGACCTCGACGCAGATGCCGCATCCGGTGCAGTCCTCGGCCGCCACCTGCAGGGTGAATCGCTTGCCCTTGAAATCCGGCTGGCGCGAGTCCACGGACTTGAACGAACCCGGGGCGCCCTTTAGATCCGCTTCGTCGTACACCTTGGCGCGGATGGTGGCGTGCGGGCAGATGGCCACGCACTTGAGGCATTGGATGCAGACCTTCTCGTCCCAGACCGGGATGGTCAGCGCCAGGTTGCGCTTCTCGAATTGCGCGGTGGCGGTGGGGAAGGTGCCGTCCACGGGGAAGGCGCTCACGGGCAGGTCGTCGCCCAATCCAGCCGTCAGGGTGCCCAGCACGTTCTTCACGAAGGCCGGGGCGTTGGGCGTCACGGGCGGAAGCAGGTCGCCGGTGCCGTTGACCTGGCTGGGCAGCGGCACTTCGTGGAGGTGTTCGAGGGTGTTGTCCACGGCCTTGATGTTCATGGCCACGACCTCCTCGCCTTTCTTGCCGTAGGTCTTCTTGATGGACTTCTTGATGGCGTCGATCGCCTCGTCGCGGGGCAGCACGCCGGACAGGGCGAAGAAGCAGACCTGCATGATGGTGTTGATGCGTCCGCCCATGCCGCTGGCGTGGGCCACGCTGGTGGCGTCGATCACGTAGAACTTGGCCTTCTTGGCCACCAACCCCTTCTGGATCGGGGTGGGCAGCTTGGACCACGCCTCCGCCTTCGAGTGGGGCGTGTTCAGCAGGAACGTGCCGCCCGGGATCAGCGGCTTGACCATGTCGTACTTCTCGAGGAATCCCGGGAGGTGGCAGGCCACGAAGTTGGCCCGGCTCACCAGGTAGGTCGAGCGAATCGGCTCGGGCCCGAACCGCAAGTGCGACACCGTCATGCTGCCTGACTTCTTCGAGTCATAGACGAAGTAACCCTGCGCGTAGTTGTCGGTGCCTTCGCCGATGATCTTGATGGAGTTCTTGTTGGCGCCCACCGTGCCGTCCGCGCCCAGCCCGTAGAACATGGCGCGGATAACCTTGTCGGATTCGGTCGAGAACTCGGCGTCCACCGGCAGGCTCAGGTGCGAAACATCATCATGGATGCCCACCGTGAAGTGGTTCTTCGGTTTCGAGTCGGACAGGTTGTCGAACACGGCCTTGACCATGGCCGGGGTGAATTCCTTGGACGACAGGCCATAGCGACCGCCCACGACCTTGGGCATGGACTTGAGTTTGCCCCAGCCATTGGCCAGGCCTTCGGCCAGCGAGGCGAGCACATCCTGGTAGAGCGGTTCGCCGGAGGCGCCGGGTTCCTTGGTCCGGTCCAGCACGGCGATGCGTTTGACGCTGGCGGGCAGGGTATCGACAAAGGCCTGGGCGGCGAAGGGGCGGTAGAGGCGCACCTTGAGCACACCCACCTTCTGGCCTTGCGCGGTCAGGTAATCCACGGTCTCGTGCGCCGTTTCGCATCCGGAGCCCATGAGCACCACCACACGGTCGGCGTCCGGCGCCCCGACGTAATCGAACAGGTTGTAGGAGCGTCCCACGACTTTCGCGAACTGGGCCATGACCTCCTGCACCACGCCGGGGCACTGGACGTAGAACGGATTGCACGCTTCGCGGCCCTGGAAGAAGGCGTCGGGATTCTGCGCCGTGCCGCGCAACACCGGCCGGTCCGGCGTCATGGCGCGCTGGCGCAGCGGCTGGATCAGGGCATCCGGAACCACCGCCTGGAGATCCTCGTCCGAGAGCATCTCGATCTTCTGCACCTCGTGCGAGGTGCGGAAGCCGTCGAAGAAATGCACGAACGGGATCCGGGACTTGAGCGTGGCCGCCTGGGCGATGAGCGCCATGTCCACGGATTCCTGGACGCTGGCCGACGTCAGCATGGCCCAGCCGGTCGAGCGGCAGGCCATCACGTCACTGTGATCGCCGAAGATCGAGAGGGCGTGCGTGGCCACTGATCGGGCGGTGACATGAAACACGGCCGGCATGAGTTCCCCGGCGATCTTGAACATGTTGGGGATCATCAGCAGCAGGCCCTGCGAGGCGGTGAAGGTGGTGGCCAGCGAACCGGTCTGGAGCGCCCCATGCACGCCGCCCACCGCGCCGCCCTCGCTCTGGTACTGGACCACGGAGGGAATCGTGCCCCAGAGATTCCGGCGTCCTTCCGACGCCCATTGGTCGCAGAATTCGGCCATCGGCGATGAGGGGGTGATCGGATAGATGGCCATGACTTCATTGAGGCGGTAGGCGACATTCGCCACAGCCTCGTTCGCGTCAACGGTGAGTATCTTTCGCATGTTTCGAGATCCTTGGATGCTGGCTTTGTTTTCGGGAGCCCCAATCGGGCCGCTTTAGAATCCCGCGACCACGCCCGGCCAGCCCCACCTTTTTTGTCAAAGTCGCAACATCACTTGGCGTCACGACTGCGCGGTTCAGGGAAAGGAAACACCTCCAAGGTGGGACGTGAGTTGGGGTCGTGAACGCCTTGCACGGTAGCCGCCGAACGTCAGTCGGCGCCATGATTGCGAACTGGACGCCGCCTTCAGCCGAGGGAATGCAGTTGCTTTTAACGCCCTCGCAGGATCGCGGGATCACCATCGAGGAGTCGAAGCAGGCCAGGAAGTACCGGTGGCGCCGGCAAGATCAATCCCCTTCCGAGTGGGGAAACCAACCGCTTCGAGTTGAAGCTCAAGGCGGCCACGGGAATGCGGCGGGGTGTCTGGAACCTCGAAATCGAAGGACGCGCCGTGGTCGCCGGCCGGGAAATCATTCGACCTGGCGTGCCGCCTGAGGATCTGATGCAGGCGTTCCTCTACCGCCACCTGGTGCCCATGGAACAGTGGATGGTTGCCGTCGTGGGTCGAGCGCCACCTCCGCAATCAAGGTGAACTTGGCCGTCCGTGGTCCAACCCATGGCGCGCCTTCAGACGGGCACCGGGGCTTCCAGGCATCGGCGGGCCGCCTCGCGCAATTGGTCGGTCAGATAAGGCTTGGAGAGGAACACGACCCGGTCGCTGACCACAAACTCGGGGGCGATGACCTCCAAGCTGTAGCCGCTGGCGTAGATGATGGGGAGGTCGGATTGATCCCGCAGGAGTTCGGCGGCCAGTTGCCGGCCGGTCATCCCATTGGGCATGACCATGTCCGTGAAGAGCAGATCGATGTGGCCGCGGTTTTCCCTCCAGATGCGCAAGGCTTCCAGTCCGTCGGCGGCTTCCAGCACCCGAAACCCGTCGCGCTCCAGGGTGAGCCGGGCCAGTTCCCGGACCATTTCCTCGTCCTCCGCCAGAAGAATCGTCTTCGAGGGGCCGTGGGCGGGGCCAGGGGGGTGCGGAGAGGCGGCTGACAATTCGCCCTCCACCCGGCGCGTGGTGGGCGGCAGGAAGACTTTGAATGTGGTGCCTTGGTCGCGTTTGCTCTCGACGGTGATCCAGCCCTGGTGTTGCTGCACGATTCCATGCACGACCGACAAGCCGAGGCCCGTTCCGCGTCCGACCGGCTTGGTGGTGAAGAAGGGTTCAAACAGGCGCGGCAGGTGTTCGGGTGCGATCCCCCGCCCCGTATCGGTTACCGAAAGACAGACCGCGGGGCCCAGGCGGGCTTCGGCCTCGCGGGAGACGGTTTCGTGGGAGATCACTACACAGTCCAGAGCCACCGTAATGTGGCCGGGTCCGTCAAGCGCATCGCGCGCGTTGAGCACGAGGTTGGTGATCACCTGTTCCAGCATGGCCGGGTCGGCCTCCACCGGTGGCACCCCGTCGGCGATGCGGATGTTGATGGTGACCTCCTCTCCCAGCCAGCGGGACAACATGGCGGCGGCGCTGTGGATCACTTCGGACACCTGCAGCGGCTTGGGGAACATCGCCTGTTGCCGGCTGAAAGCGAGCAACTGGCGGGTCAGTCCGCCGGCCCGGGAGGCGGCTTCGCTGATGCGTTTGAGCTCGAATCGATGTTGTTCCGGAAGCCCATCCTCACCCAGCAACAAGCCGGTGTGGCCGGTAATGACCGTGAGGATGTTGTTGAAGTCGTGCGCCACACCGGCCGCCAGTTCACCGACCGCGTTCAGCCGGTCGGTCTGCTGCAGATGCTTTTCAATGCGCACCTTCTCCGTGATGTCCTGGACCAGAGAAAAGATCGCCACCACTTCGCCTTTGCGCCCGATCAACGGAGTGTTGAACCATTCGCAAATGATCACCCGCCCATTCCGGGTGATGTTCTCATTGACGTTGTAGGTGCCGCCCTTGCCTTCCAGCAGTTGTTGCCAGAGCCGGTCCACCTGGTTGCGCGCCGCCGGGGCGACGATCAGCGGAAAGATGGCTCGGCCCAGCACATCCGCGGCGGGGTGCCCGAAAATCCGCTCTGCGGCCGGGTTCCACTGCACCACCTCCGCGCGGGCGTTCCACTCGACAAATCCCAACGGCATCTGCCGGATCGTCAACTGCATCCGTGCCTCGGCGGCCACGCGGCGTTCCAGGTCCGCGCGCTGGACGCTGAAGAACAAGCCCCCGCAACCCACGGCCAGCAGGGCCATCGCCACGGAGGCCATGCTTTGCCGGCGCGCCTTGGAGATGGACCCCTGCCAGTCGGCCGCGTTGTAGTCCACCCCCAACACCGCCTCCACCTCGCCCGCCGCGTTCCTCATCGGGACGAAAGCGCTGACCCATTGTCCCCAGGGGTCCTCGATCACTTCGGTATCAAAGACGGAATGGCCCGCAAAGGCCGCTTCCAATCCCGGATCCTGCGTCTCGTACCCTTCGCCGATGGGCGTTCGCTGTTCCGCTTCCCCCTCAAAACGGCCGTCCTTGTTGTAATCACTTTCGGAATCGACCACCAACACGTTCCGCCCGTCGGTGAGCTTGCGCATGGTGTAGATGTCGTGGGCGTGGGGATTGAGCGCCTGCCACTGGATTTCCGCGGTGAGCATGGCTTGATACCGCGGATCTTCCGGATCGGTGTCCAGGGTGATGGCCGAATGCCCGAGGCGGGTGAGTTCCCGCGCGTAGGTCGGAGCCAGGGCGCTGACCTGAGCCATGCACTGTTGTCGAGCGTCCTCCCCCGCTCCTTCCACCGCCCACCAGCCCACGGTCAGCGTCACCGCTGCCATAAGCCACAACATCGCAGGGAAGCGGGCACTGCGGTGCCACCGCTGCAAGACTAGCGCGGCGCCAAGAAAGGACAAACCCGTGCCCAAAACGAGGCACAGATAGTCGCCCTGAGTCCGAATGAACTCCCCAATCGGCACATGCATAGCGTCTTGGCTCTGCCCGGGGGGGCCGTTAAACCGGGTCGTTGCGGTTCGTTTAGATCAGGTCCACCCCAGGCCGGGCACCATGAAGCAAGTCGCTTTCCAACAGTCGCATGCCGGCGTCCGGGTGCCCCTGGACGGGGCGGGGAGGAGTGCCATGTCCGCCTGAAACGGGGATGACCGGGTGCCGTCCAGGCTTCACCCGCTCCGTCCCATGAATCACTCGGACGCCCGGGTGCGGATGAACTGCAGCAAATCGGCGACGTCCTGCCGGGTCAGGCCGGCTGCGGTGTTGTCCGGCATGAGCGACCAGCCCGTCTGTTCCACGGACGCGAGCGCACCGCGCCAATATCTCCGGGTGCCGGTTGGGGTGGTCAACTGAATGACCGCCGGATTGAGCGCCCGGCCCACGCCCCAAGCCAGCCGCCCGTCGGGAAACCGCAACAGCATCGTGCGGTGGCCCAGCTTCACGTCGCGTGATGGATCGATCAAGCCAGCCATCAACTGGAGACTGCTCAACCGGCCGAGCTGGTCGGGCGTCGGCGCGAAGAGCGCCTTGGTGGATCCGTGACAGTCCACGCAGCGCGCGCTGAACAGCTCCCGGCCTCGCTTCGCGGACCCTGGAAGCTCCAATGCCTCCATGAAGATGGTCACCAGCTCGTCCCGGCTGGGTTGAGCGGGCCCCAACAAGCGGATGGCGCGAGTCCGGACCTCCTCGGCTGGATGGTCGCGGAGGAGCCGGATGTGAGAGGAGGTCAAGGCTTCGATGGGAATGGTCTGGTTGGCGACTGCGGACAGCAGGGCGTTGGCGCCGGGTAGGGATTCCAGCAGGGCATCGAGGGTGGCCCGTTGTTCGGGCGGATCCCACAGATGCCAGCGCTGGGTCAACGCTTCGAAATCCCGTCCGAATCCTTGTCTGGACAGGGCCTGGATCATGGGGATTCGCATGGGCACGGGCAGTTGCGGTGTGAACAGCAACAGGAGCGGCTCATCGGCCCTGAGGCTGGGACTGACACAGGCCCCCACAACCTTCACCGCCTCGGCTCGGATCCGGGCATCCGCGGTCCCGACCATGACGTTCTGCGCTGCGTTTGCGATAGATCCCCAGCGCCCGGACGCATCCACGTCCGGCAGGCGCCGTCCGCGTCCCTCCAATCCCTCAGCCAGCGCATTGACGATGGGAAACGTCAGTTCGACCGGCACGCTCAGGTTCCGGAGCGCGTCCAGACAGTCCGTCACCTCACTGCCTGCGCCACCCAGTCCGATGGACGTGGCCAGGTTGCGAAGCAATTCCTGGCCAATCGGGGATTGGCGCGCTGCGCTTTCACCGAGCAGGGTCATGAACAACGGGGCCATGGTTTCGGGATCGACGGTCAGCAAGGCGCGTCGCATCCAAACATCGGCCGAATCCTTCAGGTAAAGGTCGGTGAGCAGCCTTTGTGGTGCAGGCGTGCGAATTGCCCCGAGCGCCAGCGCTGTTTGCCATCGGACCGGTGCCGAGGTGTCGCGCGCAAGCGTTCGGAGGGAGGACCAGAGAGGGTCGGGCATCCGTCCATTCCTCACCCGGCTTGCGGTCATGCCCGCGGCGGTGGCGCGCACCCGGGCATCGCGATCGCCCATGGCCTGCTGCAGATCCTGAACAGTGGCCACCCCCGCCGCATCCAGGGCACGCAAGGCTTCGAGCCGGGCCACCGGCCATTGAGCCCGTGTCAGCATCTTGCGCAGCTCCGGGACAGCGTTGGTCAGACGCTGTTCGAGGAGGAGTCGCCCGGCGGTGGCGCGAACCCAGGCGTTCGAATCGTTTAGCGCGGTCAACAGTCCCAAGGAAGACGACCCATCCACTCCCTGCCTGGCAGGAGACCGGGTTGTCACTGGACTCAGCCGCCAGATCCGGCCCAATGGCTTGGGGGCGCTTACGTCCAGATCCGGCCCGGCTGATGGACTGCCGGGATCGTCCGTTCGCTCCAGATCGGCGATGTAGAGTGAATCCGCCGGGCCGGCGATCACCTGCATGGGGCGGAACGAGGCATCCCGGGCGGTCACCCAGGGCGTCAGTCCCTGACCGTCCAGCGCGATGCCGACGGCATGAGGCTCCCCCGCGCGCAACGGCACGCGGTAAATCGCGTGGGCTTCGGGATCGGCAAGAATGGCTTCGTCATGAACGTTCGTGGAAAAGGCGGTGCTTTGCTGAATCAGGCATTCCAGGCGGATACTCGCCCGCGGAATCGACATCAAAGCCACGAAGGCAGGCATTTCCGGGGCGTAGGGATTTCGTCCAGCCAAGCCGGCCTCCAGCATCGTAATGGCCAGGGCCGACGACGTCGTGAACCAGCGCCGGCCAGCCGGGTCGAAGGCGTGTCCGGACACATTCTCCCCGCTTTCGGCGTGCAGTTGCAGTGTGCGCGGATCCAACGAGAATCCACCGCTGCCAAATTTCAGAGGCCCTTGGCCGGGAGCGTTTGGGTTGAGCACCTCGATTTCGGCGGCGGGAAACCCCAGGTGGAAACGGCCGTCGGGGCCCCAAGTCATGGCGCGGGGAAAACTCCGGGGATCCTCAGGCGCGGAGCCCGGCCGAAACGTCAGCAGAGTGCGGCGCAGGTCGGCGATCTCATCCCCGTCCTGGTCCAGCAGGAAGCTCAGGTCGCGTGGACCGGCGACCAGAAGCCCTCCCCGGGAACAAGAAATGGCCGTGGGATGATCAAGCCGATCGGCAAACACCACCGAGGTGTCGAAGACTCCATCTTGATCGGTGTCTTGCAGCAACCGGATGCGTCCGCCGGGGGTGGAGCCCGGCCGGGCCCCCCGCCCCTCGCGCAGTTCAGCCACAAACAGGCGCCCATGTTCATCGAAGGCCAGAGCGGCGGGAGATTCGACAAGGTTGCCATCCGCAACCCGTTCGGCCCGCCATCCGGTTGGCACGATCAGACCTGTATCCGCGCGCTGGGAGGGTGGGATGTTGGTGGACGGTCCGGCCGCGTTCGTTTGGGCCACAGCCCCAAGCAGTCCGGATCCGGCGAATTGCAGGGCGAGGAAGGCCGTTGATAGGTGGGCTGCAATGCTCATGGTGTGCCGTTTGATTGACGCCGAGAGTATCCCCCAAGGGGACGAAAACCAATACCCGGCCAGGTGGGTCAGCCGCAAGGTTCCAGCGTGACCTTCCGGCAAGCCTGGCAAAAAGCCAGCAGCGATCCGGTTCAGGTCCAACCAAGGTCACAAAGAGGTGTCGAATGTTACAAATGTGTTGCAACTGTGACATTGGCGTGGCACCGTCGCTGCTGTTGGGAAAAATCTGATGAGACAAATGCTTAAGAAGCACCATTGGCAGCCAGTTATGAAGCCGAAGCATCCACACTTGCTCTCTGTGGAGGACACGGTGGAGTTGCTTTTCGGGTGCATTGCCTTGGCGATCATGGCGTTTGCCTTCTATCGCGCGTGGTACGGCTAGTCGAGCACCGCCCGGGGACAGCCGATGTGTTGCCCGATGGGCAAGGGCTTTTGCAACCTGGGTGATGCTGAAGGCATTCAGCGCAGACGCCGAGGCGCCAGGCCGCAACCGGCCTGAACAACTCTTTGCCTCACGCGGTAAGTCCACCTGAAACCAGCCGATGACGTGCGGATCTGCCTGCGTGCTTGAACGGCGGTTCCCTTCCGCCTAGCCTGACCTCGCATGAACGTATTTGTCACAGGCGGCGCAGGTTACATCGGCTCCATCTGCGTGGAAGAACTGCTCAATGCAGGCTGCCACGTCACCGTCTATGACAACCTGACCGAAGGGCATCGGTCCGCGGTGGACCGCCGGGCGGCCTTCGTCCATGGCTGCCTGAGTGATCGTCCGAAACTGGAGCAGGCCATCCAAGGTGCCGAGGTCGAAGCGGTCATGCATTTCGCCGCCAACGCGCTGGTGGGCGAATCCATGACGAACCCGGGCAAGTACTTCCGGAACAACGTGGCCTCGGGTCTCAATCTCCTCGATGCCGCAGTGGCCGCCCGGGTGAAGAAATTCGTGTTCAGCTCGACCTGCGCCACCTACGGCCCGCCGGACCGCGTTCCCATGACCGAGGACCTGCCGCAGAAACCCATCAATCCCTACGGCGAATCCAAGCTGATGTTCGAGCGCATCCTCCAGTGGTACGAGCAGATTCACGGACTCGAGTTCATCGCCTTCCGCTACTTCAACGCCGCGGGCGCCAGCGAGCAGTTCGGGGAACATCACCGGATCGAGACACACCTCATTCCTAATGTGCTCCGGGTGGCTCTCGGCCAGATGCCGGAGATTCAGATCTTCGGCACCGATTATCCCACGCCGGACGGCACCTGCATCCGCGACTACATCCATATCAAGGATCTGGCCCAGGCGCACATCGCCGGACTCCAGCCGGGCAAGCGCGGCTTCTACAATCTCGGCAACGGGGACGGCTATTCGGTGCGGGAAGTCATCCAGATGTGCGAGGAGATCACCGGTCGGAAGATTCCGGCTGTGGAGAAACCGCGGCGTCCGGGCGACCCGCCCCGACTGGTGGCGGCGGCCGACAAGGCGTTCAAGGACCTGCACTGGAACCCGCAGTATCCCAAACTGCGCGACATCGTTGCCACGGCCTGGGCCTGGCACCAGAAGCATCCGCACGGTTACCCGGACTGATGGGACGAGGCGCCCGATTGCCAATCATCAAACCTGCCCAGATGAAGATGAAGACGAGAATCTTGCTGGTCGCCGCACTCACGGCCTGGTTCCAATTCCATCTCCCAGCCCAGACCGGTGTCGGAACCTCCCCGGCGCCTGTCGCCGCGCCGGAAGCGCGGAAGAACCCCGCCATCATTCCCGTGCCGCGCACCGGCAACATCACCAACCGGCAGGCGCAGGTGCTGCAGCGCGCCAAGGAAGCTCCCGGGGACTATGACATTGCATTCATTGGCGACTCGATCACTCAAGGGTGGGAAAGTCCGGCACCCAAAGGGGGCAGGAACGTCTGGCAGGAATTCTACGGCAAACGCAAGGTCATCAATTTCGGGGTGAGCGGCGACCGCACCGAGCATGTTCTCTGGCGTCTCGAACAAGGCCAGTTGGAAGGCATCAAGGCCAAGGTCGCCGTCGTCATGATTGGCACCAACAACTCGAACAAGAACCAGGACGGCACGGACACCTATTCCGAAGCGGAAATCCTGGAAGGCATCACCACGATTGTGCACGAGATCCGACGCCGTCAGCCGGAAACCAAGATCCTGTTGCTCGGCATTTTTCCGCGCGCCAAAACCTTCAGCCCGCAGCGCGGCCGGTTGCTTCAGATCAACCAGGCCCTGGCCAAACTGGACGACGGGCAGCACGTCTTCTACCTCGACCTGGGCTCGCAGCTCATCGAGAAGAACGGCTCCATCTCGCCGGACGTCATGCCCGATGCCTTGCATCCCAACGAGACCGGCTACCGCATCTGGGCTGCGGCCATAGAGCCCAAACTCAAGGAATTGCTTGGTGATCGCTGATTGGAAGGGTGCAGCGACGTCGCTGAACGCGGCGGGGTCGGCGCGCCGATACCGCAAGGGCATGTGATATCTCAGCGGTCTGGCGCGTTCCGTGGGCCCGGACGCGAGGGGCGCCGCTGACTCGTGCCGGGGGGGGATCAGCCAGGGAGTCCCTTGCCGGTGGTGGTGATGGTGAGCTTGCCGTGCTTGACCCCTTTGGCGCCGATCAACCGGTCGGCCATGTGCCGGATTTCGTCCGCCGGCCCGCGCACCACCAGCACCTCGAGGCAGTTATGATGGTCCAGGTGCACGTGCAGCGCCGAGATGATGCGCTCATGATGGTCGTGCTGCAGATTGGTCAGTTCCTCCTGCAATCCGTGCTTGTGATGGTCATAGACCAGGGTGATGGTGCCGGCAATTTCCGCGTCCCCCATCTGCTGCTGATGTTCCACCAGTTGGTTGCGGATCATGTCCGCCAACGCCAGGGACCGGTTGTCGTAACCCTTCTCCCGGCACATCCGGTCGAGTTGTTTCGCCAGGCTGGCGGGAAGCGACATGCTGAAGCGGGTCACGGAATCACGGAGACGCATGCACGCGAGGGTAGCGAAGGCCGGGACGGCGTCAATGGACCTCGCGCATGCTGTCGGGGTGGGAAGGCTGCCCCGTTGCTCCCGGCTGGTGTGGACCGTTTGCGCTCCCGAGACGCGTGGGAAACCGCGTGAAAGCGCAAGCTGGTCAGGCATCGGGGCAACTGCCGTTTCCTGTTCCTTGCCGGCAGCCGCCTCCTCTCAACGCTGCCAACCGACCATGAGCCATCGAACACTCCGCCAGGTTTTGGACTGCGGCAGTCCTTCCGCCTTCGCGGCGCGCCATAGCGCCGCTTCGGCGCGACGGCGGCTGCCGCTTTCAAACCCACTTCGCATTGCCAAGCCCGCCCTAAAGCGCCAGGGGACTGGCGCAGCTCCAGACGCGAGGTGGTCCGCTTCGTCGGCACCATCCGCAAAGCGGGGTAGCTTGACGACTACTTCAGGAAGCTCTTGAGCATCCAGACGGTCTTCTGGTGCAGCGTGATGCGGCTGATCATCAGGTCCTGGCTTTCCGCGTCGCCCACGTCGCCCGCCAGGTCGCGGGCTTTCGCCGCGTTGGCAATCAGCTTGTCATTCGCGGCGATGAGGTGCTTGACGTAGCCTTCCTGCGGCAGCGGCGCGGCAAATTCCTTCATGCCGGCAGTCTGGTTGAACGTGCCCAGGCCGCCGATGGCGTAGGCATCGAGCGCGCGGATGCGCTCGGCGATCTCGTCAATCGCGGTGAACAATTCCTCGTATTGGGTCTGAAAGGCGGTGTGCAGGGCAAAGAAGCCCGGGCCTTCGACATTCCAGTGTGCCAGGTGCGTCAACGCCATGAGCGCGTAGGAATCGGCCAGCACCTGGTTCAGGCTGCGCGCGAGGGCGGTGGAGGACTTCGCCGGGGAGGACTTGGCTTTCTTCATGGGCGGGGTTTTACCATGCCGACCTGGGGATGTGAAGCGCGGAATCGCCGGTGTCCAGGCGCTCGGCGCATCCACAAGTGGTCGGAGCTGGAGCGCGGACATTCTTGTTCGCAAGCCGCGTACGCAGGCGCGCAGGCCAACGAGAATGTCGGCGCTCCCTTCGCTAATCCCTGCCTCCGCCGACAACGTGTGGAGGCACTGCGGGCGCTGGCGCCGGGGGCCGTGACTACCTGGAGATTCCAGCGCGTTGCCGCCCGCCGCGGCGCGGCAGACCACGAAAGCGCCAGGAGGGTGGCGAGGGACGGGCGGGCAATCGCCGGTTGACCGGGAGCGAAGATGAATGTTACGATCATACTGCAAAGTGTGAAATGATGATTGGTATTGCACAGGATAATGTTCGTATGACCAGACGAACCCTCCCGCCCCGCGTGCGCGCCGCTTTGCGGGGGGCGCAGGGAGTCTCGCCACCGGCTGTTGCCCGCCAGAGCCAACCCGCCCCCCGCCGTTCCCGGACCGTTCTCAGCCTCAGCTTGATGCTCGCCGGCCATTCGACCGTGTTGGCCGGGCGTCCGCTGCTGGTGGACGACGCGTACGCTGTCGATCCGCGGACGTTCGAGCTCGAAGCTGGTCTGACGTATCTTCGCACGGATTCGCCGCACACCTACGACCTCCCGTTCGGTCTGACCTACGGGCTGGTGCGCACCCTCGAGGTGGGGGCGGGTTTCGGCGGACGCATCGAGGCGCGCGAGGAGGTCTTTGATTTCAGGGAGTCCAACGGCGGGGTGGGAGACCTGGTGATGGGTGCCAAGTGGAACTTCTGGTCCGAGGAACGCGGGTTTGCCAGTCAGGCCCTGGCGTTTGCCTCAAAGTTGCCCACGGCGGATTCCGACCTGGGCACGGGGCAGCCGGATTTCGACCTGACCTACATCGCCTCGAAGTCGTTGTCGCGCGCCTGGAGTGTTCATCTGAACGCCGGTTACACCTGGGTGGGGGATACGGACGCCGACCCTTTGGAGGACATCTTCCACGCGGGCGCGGCGGGCAGTTGGCAGGTCGGTGACCGGATCGAGTTGGTGGCGGAGTTGTACACCGACGTGTTGGTCGGACGGGAAAGCGATTCGGCGCTGGCGATCGGCGGCGGGGTGCGGTGGGCAGCCTTCAAGAACTGGGTGTTCGACGCGCTGGTGGGGGCTGGATTGGCGGGTGAGGCGCCGGATTGGCGGGTGACGGCGGGGTTGACCTGGGCTTTCGATTTCAAACCTGATCCGCAACCTTAGGAGACTGAAGCATGCATATTCCGGATGGCTTTATCGATGTGAAGACGGCGGCAGCTACGGCGGCGATGTCGGCGGCGGGTGTGGGCTTGGCCTTGGCCCGGGTGCGGCGCGACCTGCCGCCGAGGCGGGTACCGCTACTGGGGTTGTCGGCGGCGTTCGTGTTCGCCGCGCAGATGCTCAACTTCCCTGTCGTGGGAGGCACCTCGGGTCACCTGATGGGCAGCGCGCTGGTGGCGGCGTTGCTGGGGCCGGCCGCGGCCATGGTGGTGATGACGGCGGTGCTCATTGTTCAATGTTTCTTGTTCG
Source organism: Verrucomicrobiota bacterium (assembly GCA_025457615.1). Lineage (GTDB taxonomy): Bacteria > Verrucomicrobiota > Verrucomicrobiia > Limisphaerales > DSYF01 > JALOTU01. The sequence goes on along the minus strand of JALOTZ010000050.1, from coordinate 3,638 downwards.
CCGACGGGGGGGTGACCGCGCTGGGCGCCAATGTGTTCAATATGGCGCTGCTGGGGACCGCCGGCGGCTATCTGGCTTACGCGTTGCTGAGCCGCTGGGTCCGTGGACCGGCCGGACGTGTCACGGCAGTGGCGTTTGCCGGCTGGTTCTCCGTGGTGCTGGCTTCGATCGGATGCGCCGGGCAGCTGGCGTGGTCGGGCACGGTCTCCTGGCTGCCCGCGTTCACGGCGATGGCCGGGATCCATACGCTGATCGGCATTGGCGAGGGATTGATCAGCGCGCTGGTCTTTGCCGCTGTGGCACGCACGCGTCCGGACTTGGTGGGCGGATCGCAGTCCAGCCAGTTGTCCGGGAGTGGCTGGTGGCTGTGCGGACTGGTCGTCGCGCTGGGCTTGGCGATCTTCGTGGCACCTTTTGCGTGCCCGTGGCCGGACGGATTGGAGTCGGTGGCGGCACGGCTGGGGTTCGAGCATGCGGCAAGACAGAGTGGCCCGGGGGCGCTTGCGCCGGATTATGCGTTGCCGGGGGTTGATTGGCCGCCGGGCGCCACAGCGCTTGCGGGAATGCTGGGGGTTCTGATGGTGTTCGGTCTGGCTTGGTGGCTGGGCCGGGTATTGGTGCCTGACACCAAGTCATCGGCAGCGTCCAGCCCACCCCTGTCATGATCGTCAACTGGCTTGCCCATGATCACCGTCGTGGCGACAGCCCGATTCATCGGCTGCCGGCGTGGAGCAAGCTGGGCGTGGGGTTGGTCTTGATCACCGGCAGCGTCGCGGTGCCTCCGCTGTGGCACGGGTGGTTCATCGGGGTGGGGCTGGTGTTGGGTTTGGTGACGGTGTTGAGCCAGCTGCCGTTGCTCTTTCTTTTGAAACGCCTGTTGTTGCTTTCGCCCTTTGTGTTCGGGGTGGCGCTGGTGAATGCATTTCAGCCAGGCGCGGTCATGGAGTGGCGATTCCTCGTGCTGCGAAGTTTCCTATGCCTGCTCACGGTGGTCCTGGTCTCGAACACCACCCCTTTCAGCCATGTGTTGCGGGTGTTGCGGGCGGTGCGGATGCCGACCCTGCTGATCACCACGCTGGCGCTGATGCATCGTTACCTGTTTGTGTTGGTCGAGGAAGCCGGGCGCATGCAACGCGCCCGCGCCAGCCGCAGCTTTGTCCCGAATCGTTCGGCGCGTTGGCAGACGCTCGCCACCGTGGCCAGTCAACTGTTCGTGCGCGCCTCCGAACGGGCTGAACGCATCTACGACGCCATGTGCGCCCGGGGGTGGAAATGAAACCCGTCATCGAAGTCAACCATCTGTCCTGCACGTATCACGACGGCACCCGGGCGTTGTGCGAGGTCAGCTTCCAGGTGGCGGAAGGGGAATGTGTCGGGTTGCTCGGCCCCAACGGCTCGGGCAAGTCCACCTTGCTGCTGCACTTGAACGGTTTGCTCCCCGAGCAACCAACCTCGGACGGCGCGGTGCGTATCCACGGACAGCCCGTTACCGACACCAATCTGCTCGAGGTGCGGCGTCAGGTGGGCCTCTTGTTCCAGGATCCGGATGACCAGTTGTTTTGTGCCACCGTCGCGGAGGATGTGGCCTTCGGTCCCGTTCAACTGGGATTGCGCGGCGCGGCGTTGGAGGAGCGGATCGATCACTGCCTAGCGCGGGTGGGTTTGACCGGATTCGGGCACCGGGCCACGCACCACTTGAGCCACGGTGAGAAGCGGCGGGCTTGTCTGGCGGGTGTGCTGGCGTGCGAACCGTCCGTGCTGGTGCTGGACGAACCGACCAGCGACTTGGATCCGCGGGGCCGGCGCGAGTTCAAGGCCTTGCTGCGCGAGATTCCGGCGACTAAGCTCATCGCCACGCACGACCTCGAGATGGTGGTCGAGTTATGCTCGCGGGTGATCATTTTGGATCAGGGCCGCGTGGTGGCGCAGGGCCCCACGGCGGATCTGCTCGGGGACGAACCGCTCATGCTCGCGCACGGACTCGAGCGTCCCCATATCCTCCAGCATCGCCATCCGCACGTCCTGCGACCGGGCCCCACCGCCTGAACCGGCAATAGTGAAGATCCAACGCCCAAGGGGTTGCGGTGCGGCGACTGCGGTCCATGGCCCCCATGCGCGATCTTGTGGTCGTGGAATCTGTCCCTGCACCTGGAAACCGCAGTTCAACCAGAGAGAGCACAAAGAACACAACGAATGACAAGCGCTTCGGGAGGCAGACTCATTCACCCGGTGGTGGAGGTGTTGACTTCGCCCGAGCGCTTTTCTTTGTGATCTTTGTGGGAGGACGTGGTGGAAGGCGGGGCCACCAATGGCCCGGTGCTGGCCACCGTGCCGATTGCCAGCCTGCCGACCAACGGCATGTATGACGCGAGTTTCGAGTGGAACTTGGCAGGGCTGACGTTCACCAACGCGTTTGAACTGGTGTATGCCACGGTGGACGCGGGCGATTTGGTGAGCGAGGCCGATGAAGACAACAACGCCCGGGTCGTGTCGGTGATGACCAGCCTGGACCGCGACAGCGACGGGTTGCTCGATGGCGAGGAAGCCAGCTATGAAACCGATCCGTTGCTGGCCGACCGCCCTCATCTCCAGTCGGCTGAGCCGGGCGCAGGCGGGTTCTTCAGCCTGACGTTGTCGGAGGTATTGGAACGTGCCGTGGCGGTGGAGGTGTCCACTGATCTGGCGACGTGGAACAGCCTGACCAACTTCCCGGCGGGGTCCGAAGCGATCACGTTTGAGGATGCTTCGGCGACAAACGCGCAGCGGTTCTATCGGGCGCGGCTGGTGCCGTGAAAGGAGGGGCCCGTGAACAGTGGGTTACATACCGTCCGTGGCGTCTGTGTTCGCTGTCTGAGGCGCTTCCGTAGAGCAGACAGTCTGTCTGCCGTATCGCCGACTGCCAGTCGGCAGACCGCCCCCCCCGCAGGTTGCCAACCTGCGACACCGCAGACTGCCAGTCTGCGCTACAAGAACCGCTCGCATGCCCGGCCAGGCCGCTTCCGTAGCGACTTTCAAGTCGCGCCCGCCGCAGGCTACGGGGCTGTGGTCAGGTCGCAGGCTGAAAGACTTGCGACCACGCGGGTGGGAAGTGCGCAGGCTGCCGTCGTGAGGCTGTGAGGCGGCAGCCCGCTGGAGCCTCAAACGGCAGTTGGAGTGGCCGCAAAGAAGTGCAAGAAGCACAAGAATAATGAGATGGATACGGCGGACACGCACAGAGGAGTTTCACCCCACCAGTGAAGGGGAGGTCAAAGGTCAACGGCGTTGCACTCACTCGGGTCACTGGCTCCGTTTCCGATCTTGGACGGAGAGCAGTCGTTTAGCCAAAACATGAAACAAGGGTCAGACCATAGTCTTGACCCGGGCAAGTCCGCCTTGAAAACAAGGGTCAGACCATAGTCTTGACCCGGGCAAGTCCGCCTTGAAAACAAGGGTCAGACCATAGTCTTGACCCGGGCAAGTCCGCCTTGGTGACTGAGGTCATCGCGCCCGAGAGTTGGAAACCCGCTTTGACAGGCTCCGGCCCGGAAGGTAGGAAACCGCCATGAAATTGCAGGTCAATGCGGAGCGCGTGGCCCGGTTCTGCCGTGAGCGCGGGGTCTCTCGTTTGGAGCTGTTCGGCTCGGCGTTGCGCGAGGATT
>JALOTZ010000096.1 GCA_025457615.1 Verrucomicrobiota bacterium | reverse complement strand
AGACTTCCTCCTTGGTTCCGGGGTCCGGAAACCACGTCGGATGCGTGGCGCACATGGCTTGCGGGCCAAACACCCGCTTGATGGACTGGTAAAAGGCGTTCTCCACCTCGGCGTTGCGCTGCCAGTTCATCTCCATGTAGTAATTGATCGCCGCGGTGCGCGCCGCCTCCATGCCGGTGTGCGGCCGGGACATCAGCAAAAGATCGCGCGCCAGGTCGTGGCCTGGCCGCCGCCGTGCGTACTCGCGCGCCATGGCAGCGGAGAAGTAGCAATCGTCCCGCCGAGGGTTGAATCGTCCGGGGAACCCCCACTCATCTTTGCACGCGCCCGCCAGCGGGACGTCGGCATATTGCCTGAGAATGTCGCGCTCGAACTCGAGGAGATGCGGCGCGAACACGTCCGGCGTGAACAGCGTGAATGCTGCCAGCACGCACGCCGTGCGGCCCGTGTCTGCGGCTTCTCCGCGGAGGTTCACCCGCAGTCCATTTGTGTCGGCTTGGGAAACCAGACAACGGCTCGTGATGTCTTGAATGGACTGGGGATCAATCCCAGTCGCGTTGGTCTCATACGAATAGACCCGCAGCAGGCGTGCGGCGATCGTTTCATACGCCCGCACGCCCCGCGTCGTCGGCGTGTAGTGGTCTGCCAGGGTCAGGGCGGGAATCTGCAAGGTCGCCGAGCCATCCGGTTGAAGCGCCACCTCCCGCAAACGGACGATCTCCTGCATCTCCTCGGGATGCTTCTGCATGAAGGACTGCCGTGCGAGCCGGACATCGAGGTCCATCACCACCTTCATGCCGTGGGCGCGCGCATACTCGGCGGCACGTTTGATTTGGTCGTGAACGGCGGGTTGGGTTACCTCGACGGGGTGCCGGATGCTGGTGGTCAGCAGTTCATAGCCCGAGTGCCTTTCGTGCAAGTCCACGAATTGCTTGTAGCCTTCCGGTTCGAAGTCTTGAGCGGTCATGAACCAGCAGCCGATCCCCGGCCAGGACGTCCTGATGACATTATCCGCCTGACCGGGCAGCTCCACCCGGAAGGTGCGGAGCGCCAACGCTTCGGCACGGACCACCGCCGACGGAATCGTGAGCACGAGCACTCCGGCAAGGGTTACCCAACACCAAACCACCTGCTGCCAGCGAAGTGTTTTGTTTATCGCGATCATCATTGTTCTCCGGGAGTTGCCACCGCTTCGACGCAAGACCCTTAAGCGGAGAAACGGGAACGATCAAGCCATCTCTTGAAAGTCGGAGGTTGGGTTGCCCAACGGGACACGCTCGCGCTGGACACGACCAGCCGGACATGAGAGACATTCCCGGCGAAACGGCCATGAACCTGGAAGACCAGCGATTCCGTACGGGCGGGAGTTTTGACGGGGTAACGCCAGTCGCGGCACTTGCGGGCGAGGCGGTTTCGGGTATCCTTACCATTATTATGGCTAGGGTCTATGCCCTCCGGCGCAAGTCCACCCTGGCGCTGCGGCACCGCAAGGCGGCCCTGTTGCGCCAACTGGCCCTCCCGCCCCAGGCCATTCGCGCCTCGGTCGTCGAGCGCTTCGGCACGTGTGGCAAATCCAACTGCGCCTGTCATCGGGGCCAGAAGCATGGCCCCTATTATTATCTGACCCAGTGCCTGGCCCCGGGGCAGGTGCAGAAGTTTCTCCTCAAGTCCGAGGCGGACCGGCAGGCGGCCCGCGCGGCGACCGCCGCCTTCAACGGCTTTTACGACGGCTTGGAGGAACTCTCGCAACTCAACACGGAACTCTTGCGCCGGGGCGAGCCGTTGGGCGGCGCGGGCGCATGAACCGGTTGCGCCAGTTCTGGCACGCCACGAAGAAAGTCTTCGATCTGCCCCGTCGGCTGCGCGGGGTGCGCGATGGCCGTGCCGACCCGCAGATCCCCACCTTTGCGGTGAGCGCGACCCTCTTGCTGGGGGCGGTATTGCGCAAGCCCTCCTTCCTGCAATTGCAGTTTGAGAGTGCCCGCCGCGGCTGGCAGCGGCTGATCGCGCAGGCGGCGGCGATCACCGATGATCGGCTGGCGTATGTCGCGGAGCGGTATCGGCTGGAGGATTGGCGGGCGCTGCTGGTGCAGACTAACCAGGTCCTCAAACGCAACAAGGCGTTTGAGGCGGCCAAAATCCACGGGCTGCTGGTGGTGGCGCTCGACGCCAATGAACAGTTCAACAGCCGCTGTCGCTGTTGTCCGGAGTGCAGCCAACGGCGGGTCAAAGTCAAGAACCGCCAGGGGCAGATCGAGGAAGTCACCGAGTACTATCACCGGTTTGTCTGTGCCCAACTCAACGGGCCGACTTTGAGCGTCGTGCTGGACCTGGAACCGATCCGTCCCGGCGAAGAGGAAGCCGCGGCGGCGCTCCGGTTGCTGGGTCGGATGCGGCGGTTGTATGGCCCGCGCTTTTTCGACGCCGTGACGGTGGATGCCTGGTATGCAACCGGTCCGTTCCTCAAAGCGGTGCAGCGCCTGGGCTGGGGTGTGGTGGCGGTGCTCAAGCAGGAGCGCTACGAGATTTATCAAGAGGCGACGGCCCTGATGACCCAAGCCTCGTCTATCACTTGGCAATGGGAGGATCGGCAGATCGAACTGCGCGAGGTCCAGGACCTGCCTTTCACCGACCCGGTCCTCGGCCTGCTCCGCGTCGTCCAAGCCGAAGAACGCTGGTCGGAACGGCGCCAGCAAGGCGGCCAGAAAATCACCGTGAACCAGGAAAGCTTCTGGCGCTGGCTGGTGACCGGGGAACTGGAGGCCATTCCGGTCCAAGGGATCTGGCGGATCGGCCATAGGCGCTGGGGCATCGAGAACCATGTCTTCAACGAACTGACCCAGCACTATCACCTGGAACACTGCCCGCATCATCATCCGGTGGCGATCGTGGCCTGGTTGCTCATCCTGATGCTGGCCTTCAATCTCTTCGAGTGGTTTGCGCGGTTACACAGCCAGCTCTTGCGAGTCGGAATGATCACCCTGGCTGAACTGGCCCGGCAACTGGATCGGGCGCTGGAACGACACGAAGAACTGGAGCCGCTTTGGAGTGGTTGACGCGAAGGCAGGGGGTTGGGGTGACGGCTCTTTGACAGCATCCAAACGCGACGGCGACCCAGCGCGGGAGCGGTGTCGTCTCCCACCGACGGCGGCGAGTCGAGATTCGGCTCGACGCCGTCAAAAAAAACCCACCCACCCCGCATTTAGGCAAATCCCATCCTCTGGTGCGAAACCGCTGCGC
>JALOTZ010000003.1 GCA_025457615.1 Verrucomicrobiota bacterium | reverse complement strand
TCGATGCCGAAGGGGCCGATCTGGATATCTTGCGAGGTGCCGAGCACACGATTCGAGATCACCGGCCTCAGATAGCCGTGACTACGTATCATACCGAGGGTCACGCCCGGGAAATCCTCGCGTACCTGAAATCAATACAGCCGGGTTACCGGTTCAGAATCAAGGGATTCACGATCTTCGGACCCGTCCACTTGTTCGGCGGCACGAAACCCCGGCCGGTGTTGTTGCAGGCTTCCGCTCGGCCGATCCCTTGAGCCGAGATAATGGAACGCAACCTTGGGATGAGCGCCACAATCATTTGCGCCGGGCGGAGCAGCCAAACCAGTGCGGAAGCCCCCGTCCGCCCCGGAGTGCCGACTGTGGACGGCGACATTGCTCGGCGATCGCATAAGGGAGCCTGGTTGCCGGGTCGTGTCCCCGGTTCGTGCACGGTCCGCTCCCGGCGGATCATGATCGCGGGGGCCGGGATCATGCTCCCCAAGCCCGGGACGATTGACGACGGCAACGTGGCTGAAGCCACCGGCGTTGTGACAACCGATAAGCCGGCCTTTCGTATCCCCACGGCCCACCCGGTCTCCACGCATCCCTCGAACGGCTTGCCTCTTTCTTGTTGACTTCGCGTTATGGCAAACCTTGCCGCATTCGCGAAACGAGTCCGACACTCAGCAGTGGCGTGGTCGTGGGTGTTCAACTTCCTGCGCCTCGCGGGCGGTCTGTTGCTCCTTCCCTTGCTGTTGACGCGCCTGAGCGAGGCCGACCTCGGGATGTACTACGTCTTCCTGCGCTTGGTCGCACTGGTCCCGATCTTTGATTTTGGTTTCTCGGTGTCCATCGGCCGGCACGTGAGTTACGCGGTTGGCGGAGCGAGATCGATCCAGGCGATCGGGCTCACAGCCGAAACCGCGGGCGACACACCCAACTACCCACTGCTGTGGCAACTTCTGGTTGCCTCGCGGAGGCTGTATTCGCTGATGGCATTGGCCGCGTTTGTTCTCCTGGGCGCTTGGGGCACCTGGAACGTGATGGCCACGGTGGACCAGACGGACGACCCCTCCTTGACTTGGCTGGCCTGGGGTATCGCACTGGCTGCCGCGACCTTCGAACTCTATCTTGGCTGGTGGAACGCTTTTCTGCGTGGAGCCAATCAGGTAGTGGCCGCGTCGCGGTACGCTGTGACGGGCTATGCCGTACAACTGGGCGTCGCCGTTGGACTGTTGCTGTGCGGCGGCGGGCTGCTGAGTCTGCCTATCGGCACGTTGGCGGGTGGATTACTGATCCGGCTGCTCTCGCGCCGGGCCTGTCTGCGGCTCTTGGGCAATCACATCTCGAGCCCGGCGGGAGGCGAATGGCAGCTCATCCGCGCGCTATGGCCGAACAGTTGGCGGGCAGGATTGCAGTTCTTGAGTTCCTACATCGGTGTCACTGTGCCCGGGCTCTTGTTCGCGAGCCAATACGGTCTGGAAACGTTCGCCCCTTATGGGGTCTCCAATCAGGTCATGACGATCTGCATGGGGATGGCGCTCGTCTGGATGCAAGTGAAGTGGCCGCAGGTTGGACAATATCGTGCCCGCGGAGACCTGGTAGCCATGCGTCGATTGCTGCGGCCGCGGTTTTGGTTTCAGAACCTCACCTTCGTGTCGCTAGCCGTCTGCGCCATCGCTCTCGGTCCGACGCTGCTCGGATGGATCGGGAGCGGCAAGCAATTGCTTCCCTCCGACCTCTTGGGCCTGCTGGCGCTCGTCTTCCTGCTTGATCTTCAATTCACTTTCTGGACGACCCTGATCTCAACTGAGAACCGCATCCCGTCCCTGTGGCCGACGGTGGCCACCCAGATCCTGGCACTCGGCTTGTACCTTCTGTTCAGCCTGGTTTTCAACATGGGTTATCTGGCGTTGATCCTGCCCCCCCTCGCAGCCGGAGGGTTGTTCAACTATTGGTACTGGATGTTCCGGGGGGCAAGAAGCATGGGCACAAATCTGGTCGCCTTCCTCCTGCACCGAGACTAAGGTTGAAAGCGCGGTGCAAACTGGAAACACTGTCTCCACATGGACAAGCTCGTGGAAACCCGCAGGGAGCGCTTTTGGAACCCGGACGCGTTGCGCCGCGACCAGTGGATCTTCAAACATGCGTCCAGACTTCGCGAAGGAAGTCGTGTGTTGGATGCTGGTGCGGGCAGCTCAAAGTACCGCCCCTATTTCAAGCTCTGCCGGTATGAGACGCAGGACTTCTGCCAGTACGAGGGAGAACTGGTGCGATACCGCCAGCCCATTGATCATGTGTGTGATATCACCCAAATCCCGATCGGGGATGCGGCATTCGACTGCATTCTTTGCGTGGAGGTCCTTGAACATGTGGTGGACCCCGTGGCGGTGCTGCGCGAATTCAGCCGCCTGATGAAACCGGGCGGTTTGCTGCTGCTGACCGCGCCTCAGGGAAGCATGGTGCACATGGAACCACACCACTACTACGGCGGGTTCAGTCATTACTGGTACAAACACTGGATACCCCAATGCGGGTTCAAACTGGAATCCGTCACGCCCCAAAGCGGGCCCGGAAGAGTGGCTGTGTACGGTTTGGAACAGCTCTATCTTGGGTGGCGCACTTGGGAAAGGACGCTGCCGCTGGTGCGTCGAACCCTTTCGCTTGTGCTGCGCATTGCCTTCTGGAAGCTGCCCGTGCACTACATCGTTCCGCTGACCGCCAGATGGTTCGACAAGCGACTCCCCGGAGAGGCCTGTGGAATCGGTCTGATGGTGGCGGCAACGCGCCTGCCGGCGGACGCACGCTGAACCGCATCGCCAAGAGGGCGTGATGTAGGCACCGCGCGGTCCTCTGGCTCATTGCCCGGTGAGTTTGAGACGGTGAAAGAGAACAAGGTTGTCATCACCGGTATTGGTCCAAGCTCGAGGATTACCGTCACCGAACACGGCATACCGGGTCTGCCATTGGACCAGATTGGTGGAGGACTGCAGTTCAAAAAGGATGTTGGTGCGTGTGGTCCATTCGAGTCTCAACCCCTCGACCACCTGATCATGGTGCAAGTGCCGGTCCAGTCGGAGCGCATAGAAGCCCAGCTGGTTCCGAAGGAGGCGACTCATACGTCGAGAAACTGACTGTGAAATCCCCGCCCTGTGGCCAGGCCACAGAGTAAAGACCCAGCTGCCTGGCCGGCATCGATTCATTGGCAAAGCCCTTGTTCTGCCACCAGACTGCGCCCCCGGGCGGGAGTACATAGTGATCCAGAAACCAGTTCGCCGTAGGGGTTGTCCGATAGGCGCCGTTGCTGAAGGTCGGGATCGAAACAGGAGGATATTCACCGTCAAACGAACGCCCCGCGTAGCCCAACAGCCCCGCGAGGCTGCCGAAGAAAGGCTTGGAGAGTGTGCCCACGACCCGCGAAACGTCGACGACTTCTTACCCTGCCGCCGGGGCGATCCGGGCCGTCGGGTCGGCCAGTCCCGGAGGAGCTTCCAGCAACTGCAGGGCCGAGGCCAGCCTTTCCAGATGCCGTTCCATGGTGAAGTGGAGCTGGAAGCGTTCCCGGAGCGTTGCGAACGGTTCCTCGGTGAGGAATCGCAGCAGCGAGTCGGCCACCTGGGCGCTGTCCCCCACCGCCACCAGCCCGGGATAGTCATCCGACATCACTTCGGGAAGCGCCCCGGTGCGGGTGGTCACAATCGGCAGTCCAAACGCCATCGCCTCCGCCAGCACCAAGCCAAAGCTCTCCAGGTGACTGGGGAAACAGAACAGGTCGGATTCTGTCAGCAACCGACGCTTCCGCTCGCCGCTGATGAACCCAATATGCCGCACAAGCTGGCCCGGCGCGGTCGCGCAGAGCGCTCGAAACTCCTGTTGCTCCTTGCGGCTCATGAATTCGCCCGCCACCTCCAATCTCATGGAGACCGGCGATCCAGCGGCGGTCAGCCGTTGCTGGGCCAGGATCACCCCCCGCACCGCGTCGAACAGCCCCTTTTCCTTCGTGCAGTGGGCCATGAACATAAGCCTGAACACAGAAGGTTCCGACCCGGCCGCGCTGAGCAGCCCGGCGGGAACAGGTTGGTTGGTAATGAGCAGCCGTCGAACCTCCGCGCGTGCCCTGCGCAACGGCAGCACACCCTCCTCAAACTCCGGACAGGGGTCGGGAATCCCGTTGCCAACCACGGCAACCCGGTGCGGCAACAGCTTCTGGGCGTCCGCGCGTCCATAGTCCGACAGCACGATGCTCAGGGTGGCTTTGCCGAGGGTGTGGTAGGTGGCCCGGCGAGTTCGCATCTGGACTGAGGTCTGCAGCCAGCGCGCCATGCCGGCGGCGTGCCAGTGCAGCACCAGCTGATCAAAGAACGGACGGCAGAGAGCCATCACCAGCCAGTCGCGCCAGATGGCCGAGTGTTTGCCGGGGGCGGGCACGTAGTAGAGGGTGCGGACGCCATAACGCAGGCGGCACCAGATCGCGCTCAGGCAATGCCAGAAGAGGATCAGGAACTTCTGGGGCCTGAAACTGCCGATGTCCTCCAGGTCTTTGGATAGCCGTGCGTTGACGTGATAGCACTCCAGTCCGTATGGGGTCGAGGGTCGGGGTTCGGGGGGCCTGCGAAAAAGCCGACGGCGATGGTCGCCGCCGAATCCGTCCAGCATGAGTTTGACCATGTAACTCTGGCCATGGTGGGGCGGCGGCGTGTGGGCAAAGACCAGCAGCTTCATGCGGGACTCCATCGTTCAAAGGCAGTCAACTTGAGCCCGGCCAACTTAACACCGGCCCGCGCGCAATTGAAACCCTTTTGTTCGAAGGTCAGAATGCATTGAAGCCGCCAGCCATTCTCAGTTTGGAGCGCGGGTCCGTCCACCCTCCGCAGTGGCTCTGCTCCGGAGGACGGGCGACCCGCAGCCGCTTCGCCTGGAACCAGGCCGCTGGAAGATGGAGAACGGCCTCCCATGCCGGGGGTGCTGCGGCTCAGGGAGCCGCGCTCGGGCCAGAATGGGGATTGCTGTCCCGCCGCCGACGCTTGACCGCCGCCCGGCGCTCCCTAGCATGGCTGCAAGATTCGATGCGCGTGTTGCCTCTCATCTGCGTGTGCGTGGGCCTGACCGTGACTGCCGGCTGGGGTCAGGTGGTCAACGGCCTCAAAGGACTGGTGGATGATTCCGTCATCACGGAGTACGAAGTTCGTCAGGCCACCGCCCCGGCTGCCGAGCTCCTGTTCCGTGAATACCGCAGTGATCCGGCCACCCTGAATCAGAAGTACGCGGCGGCGTTGAGCGACAACCTCGAACAGCTCATGGAACGCCAGGTGATCCTGCACGAGTACACCAAGGCGGGCTACAGTCTCCCGGAGAGCCTCATTGACGAAACCATTCAATCCCGGATCAAGGAGCGGTGGGGAGACCGGCGCACCTTGACCCAATCCCTCCAGGCCGAGGGGCGCACCTACGAGAGTTACCGGCGGCAGATGCGCGATCAGTTCATCATCGAGGCCATGCGCTCGCAGTTTCTGGGCAAGGATCCGTTCATTTCACCCCGGCAGATCGAGGATTATTACAACGCGCACCTCGAGGCGTACGCCCTGGAAGATCAGGTGCGCCTGAGCATGATCGTGCTCAACAAGACCGGCGATACCAACGATCCGGTGCCCGCCCTGGCGCAGGAGATCCTGCAGAAGATCAAGGCGGGCGAATCGTTCGGGGACCTGGCCGCCACCTATTCCGAAGGCTCGCAGCGGCGGGAACGGGGCGATTGGGGCTGGGTGGACCGCTCGGTGTTGCGCGAGGAACTGGCGGAGGTCGCCTTCCGCCTCCAACCCGGCGAGGTGAGCGAGGTCATCGACACCGGCACGACCTGTTACATCATGCGCGTGGAAGAGTTGAAGGCGAAGCACTACAAACCGTTGCGCGACGTGCAGAGTGAGATTGAACGCACGCTCCAGGCCGAACGCCGCAATGAACGCCAGACGGGCTGGATCGACCGCCTCAAACGCAAGACCTTTGTCCGCTACTTCTAAATCCCGCCTCGGCCTCTCGATCGGTGACGTGACAGGCGTGGGCCCCGAAGTCACCCTCAAGGCGTTGGCCACCCTGTCCACCGGACCGGACGCGCCCCGGTTCACCCTGCTCGGCGACCCCGGGGTGTTGGAGGCGTGGAACCGGCGGCTCGGTCTCCACCTCGACCTGTCCGGCACGATCCGTGTGCGGAACGTCCATGCCCAGCCGCTGTCTGAGGCGCTCCCGGCCGGCGCGGCCCCGGCGGCTCGCGCGGCGGTGGATTGGATCCGCGATGGCGCGCGGCTTTGCCTGGACGGCGAATTGGACGCGCTGGTCACCGCGCCGGTCAACAAACACGCCATCGTGCAGGCGGGCATCCCATTCGTCGGCCACACGGAATTGCTTTCCGAGATTGCCGGTGAACCGCGCACCGTCATGATGCTGCTCGGTCCCGATGACAAGGATCGCTGGTTGCGCGTGGCGCTGGCCACCATTCACATCGCGATCCGCGAGGTGCCGTTGCAGCTCACTTCGGAGAAGGTGCGGCTTGCCATCGCGCGGTCCGCCCAGGCCTGCCGGGATCTGGGCCTGTCGCGGGCGCGGGTTGGGGTGTGCGGACTCAACCCTCACGCTGGCGAGGGCGGCGAGTTTGGTGATGAGGAACCGCGGATCATCCAGCCGGCTATCCAACAAGCACGCGAGCAGGGGTTGGATGCGGTGGGTCCGCTCAGTGGCGACACGGTGTTTCACCAGGCATTGCACGGGGAATATGACGCGGTGGTAGCCATGTATCACGACCAAGGGTTGGCGCCATTGAAGCTGGCGGCGTTCAACACCGGGGTGAATTGGACCCTCGGACTACCCTTCATCCGCACCTCGCCCGATCATGGGACCGCCTACAACATCGCCGGCCAGGGCATCGCGGACCCCTCGAGCATGATCTCGGCGATCCGGCTGGCGGTGCAGCTCGCGGAGCGAAGGCCGGGTGGGGCGCGATGAACTGGCCACTGCTGTCGAAATTGGCGGTTTTGCGAGAGTGAAATCATTGGTTTTATTGGGTTCCACCCTCATCTCATCAAAGACGGGGATCCTTTTCACTCACTACTAACACCTGGTTTGGACACTAGTGCGCCGGGGGACGGGACTGCGGCGGATTTCCAAACCCAAGTGAACAGCACGCAGAGCAGGAGGAAGATGGTGTTGCAGACGGCCATGACCTGCAGCACCTGCACCAGGCTGGCATGGGCCAGGTTAAGGGCCACGGCGAAACCGATGGCCAACACCACCAGGCTGGGCACCGGCCGGAAATCGCCCTTGGCCAGCAGGTTGTTGATCAAGACATTGGCGAGCGCCAGCGGGACGATCGCGCCGGCATACCAGGGCAGCAAGGCCGCCGCCACCTCCACATAGGCCGGAGTATAAACCAGTCGCACGACGAGGGGCCCAAGCAGCCACAAACCCAGCGCGCCGCACACGGCCAGCAGCGCGGTGCCGAGCAGCGTCACCGCCAGCAGGTCGGTCTTCTGCGAACGGGCCGTGCTGTGAACGATCTTGGGAAACATCACGGCGGCCAGGGGCAGCACCAGCCACATCAGGGCCCGGGACAGCGTGCCGGCGGCCACGTAGTGGGCCACTTGTTCGCCGGGAAACCAGGCTTTGACAAACATGGTGTCCGCCGTGAAGAGAAACTGGCAGGCGCCAAACCCCAGCATCAGCGGCACCACCTGCCGGAGCAGTTCGCGGCTCTCGAACGGTTCCCCCGGCCCGATCCAGAGATCCCGCGTGACATAGGCCACGTAGCCCGCAGCCAGAAACATTCCCAGCACCGTCGCCGTCATGATCCCAGCCGCGTATCCCCCCAGCACCAACACGATGAACGCCGCCCCGCCAAACCGTCCAACCCCCGAAAGGATCATCGAGATCCCCAGCGGGAAAAACGCCTGCCGCCCCTGCAACAGCCCACCCAAAACCGGGAACAGCATGGACCCCAGCACCCCCACCAGCGTGATCCACAAAGCGGCCGGATTGGTGATCTGCCAGGTATCGATCAGTTGCCGGTGAAACACGGCCATGGTCCCCGCCCACAGCAACCAGACCAGAAAAAGCGCCAGCACACTGCGACGAATCGTTCGACGGAGCTGCGCCTGCCGTCCGAACGACAGCGCCTTGGCCGTCTGCTGCGCAAACACCATCTGCAAGGGCAGCACCGGCACAACCATGGTCAGCGCGAACAGCGTCCCCACCACGCTGTACTCGGATTCCGGGATGCGCTTGGAGAGAAAATGAACCGCCCACATCAATCCGCCTGCCGCAATGTTCGCGAACATCAGCCAGCCGCTCTGGCGGAAGAAGGAGGCCTTCCGTTCGGTGGCCTGATTCGGCGGTTGCAGGGGGGGAGACATGAGAGGAAGGACGGGCTAGGGCAAGGACCTGAGAAACTGGACGAGCACCTGCGGCGCGCGTTCCAATTCGCTCAACGCGATCCACTCGTCGCTCGTGTGGGCCTGGGCAACATCACCGGGGCCGAAGACCACGCTCGGGATGCCGCCCGCCGCCAGCACCGCCGCATCACAGAAGAACTGTGCCCCGCAACCGCCGGACTGCCGCGCGGCGCCCAGGAAATCCCGCACGAGAGGCAATCGTGGATTCGTCTCGAGCGGGGGGCAATCCACCGTCTTCAGCAGCTCCACGGTTGCCCGGCAACCCGCCTCGCGCAGCAACGCTTTCAACTCGGACCGGACAGACCGCTCCGTTTCGCCCGGGAGCGTGCGCCGGTCCACTTCGATGTCGCAGCGGTCCGGAACGATGTTGGCCTGGGTGCCCCCCCGGATCGCGCCCACCGAAGCCGTCGGGCTCCCCAGCAGCCGATGCGTCCGACGACTCAACTGCGACCGGTATTGCGTCTCGATGACGTCCACCACCCGGGCCATGGCGTGGATCGCGTTCCGCCCGAGATGCGGGGTGGAACCATGGGCGGCCCGGCCACGGGTCCCGATCCGCACCCAAACATCACCTTTGTGCGCCGTGACGACACGCAACCGGGTGGGCTCGCCGACGATGGCCAGGTCCGCCGTGAGTCCAGACGCGGCGAGCGCACGGGAGCCGGCCTGGGCATTCTCCTCGTCCACCAGCCCGGCAAAAAGAATCTCGGTGTGCGCCGGACGCCGGCCCGTCCGCGCCAGGTCCGTCATGGCGGTCAGCATGGCCGCCGCGGAACCCTTGGTGTCGCAAGCCCCCCGGCCATGAAGCCGTCCGCCCTGGCGCGAAGGCAACCGCTGCGCCTCGGAGGCAAAAGGGACCGTGTCCAGGTGCGGGGCCAGCAGGACGCGGTGCTGCACGGCCCCCGGCGGGAGCAGGCGGCACAGCACATTGCGCCGGCCGGCGGCCACGTCCTGGAACTCGACCTCGATCCCGGCCTGGGCGCTCCAAGCGGCGAGGTAATCCGCGACCTGCTGTTCCCCCGCATCGGGATGACCGGCCGGCAGGAAGGCCGGATTTACGCTGGGCAGCGCGATCAGGTCACGGAGCAGTTTCTCGACACGGGTCATGGGGAGCGAGAACCTCGGCGCCCGCGGAGAGGCTGGCGCTTGGAAGGCGGGGTCAACGTCCGTCCTTGCCCAAGCGTTCGGAAGCGCGCAGCACCCGCACGCCGAATCGTTCGCGGGAGTCGAGGGGGCGGCCGTGCGCCTCGATTTCACGAAGCACATCCATCGGCATGCAGAAATCCAGGTCGCTCAACGGGCGTCCGCGAATCATGCGGTCCTTCCAGCGCTGGGCGTCGGTGACCTCTTCGAGTTCCGTTCCGGGCCCGGGATGAAACGAGATCAGCCAGTCGTCCCGGCGGATGAACCCGTCTTCGGCATCGCGGGTCTCGAACACCGGATCACAGAGGATCATGCAGACCGCCCGGCCTTTCGAGGTGCCCAGGCAGTAGAACACCATCCGGGCCTCGAACTCGCTGAAGAACCCGTAGGTGCGCTCCGCCAGTTCCGGGGGGATGGCGGTGAAGGCGGTCTGGAACCCGAGCCGGACGCCACTCGGGGACGCCAGGTCGCGTTCGAAGACCAGGTTCTCGTCGAGGATCCAGAGGAGATCCTGGGGCAGGCCGTGCTCGCCCAGGAGCTTCTTCCATTCCTGCAGGACGTCGAAGAAATAGGGCCGCTCGAGACTCGCGTTGTGTGACATGTCAGCTAGGATTTGCAGCTTTGGAACCACAGGACGAACCGGCGTATGCCTTCCTCGATTTTCACTTGGGGCTCGTAGCCCAACATCTTTCGTGCCTTGCTGATGTCCGCAAAGGTCAGCGGCACATCCCCCGGCTGGGCCGGCTGGCTGTCAATGACGGCCTTCTTGCCCAACGCGTCCTGCAGCAATTCCACAAGCCGGTCGAGTCGGACAATCTGGGATTCACCAAGGTTGAAAACCTCATAACCAAAGTCCCGCGAAATGCAAGCCGTGATTCCGTTCAGGATGTCGTCGATGTACGTGTAGTCCCGCGCCGTGGACCCGTCCCCGTACATCGGGATGGGTTTCCCCTCGGTGATCATCCGCGCGAACTTGCGGATGGCGAGGTCCGGGCGCTGGCGCGGACCATAAACGGTGAAGAAGCGGAGCATGGTCACATCCATGCCGTAGAGCCGGTGGTACACATGGCCCAGGGCTTCGCAGGCCAGCTTGCTGGCAGCGTAGGGCGAGATGGCCTTGAAGATCGGATCCTGTTCCCGGAAGGGCACCTTGGAGTTCACGCCATACACCGAGGAGGACGAGGCCAGGATGGCCTTGCGCACGCCATGCAGGCGCGCGGCTTCGAGCAGGTTGACCGTGCCCTCGACGTTCACCCGCTGATACAACGCCGGCTCCTGGATGCTGGGGCGCACCCCGGCGCGCGCGGCCATGTGGATCACCCCGTCGAACTTGACCTGGCTGAACAACTTGTCGAGCGCGGCCCGGTCGCAGATGTCGCCCTTGACGAACTCGAACGACCGGCCCAGGGACCGGATTTCCGCCAGGTTGGCTTGCTTGAGTTTGGGATCGTAGAAGGGATTCAGGTCATCGAACGCCCACACCGAGTGCCAGTCGCGCAGCAACCGCTCGCAGACATGGGAGCCAATGAAGCCCGCACCGCCCGTGACGAGAAAGTTCATGGGCGCAGCCTACAAGCCGACCGCGCCCGAGTCTAGTACGACGGAGCGTGCCCCAGCCATTCTCATTGTGGCCCGGAGATACGGCTCCCTGAGCCGCAGCATCCCCGCCACGGAAGGCCGTTCTCAATCTTCCAGTGGCCTGGTTCCAGGCGAAGCGGCTGCGGGTCGCGGACCCGCGCTCCCCAATGAGAATGGCTGAGCGTGTTCAGCACCGCGCCTTCCGAAGGGACCCCAGCCGTCCTCGATCCCCGTTGAGCCCCGCTTCGGCTTCGGTCGCGGCCGGTGGGTGGGTCCCATCCGACGGTCCCTGGAGGAATTCGCCGCCCTTCCGCGACAGGGCAACCCCGCATTACCAGCTCGACACCCACGGTCACCGCGGCCAGTTTGAATCCGGACGCGCCCTCCTGTGAAAACTCCAGAGCCACCCTTATCCCCACGGTCCCGCCTGCGGCCGTGGGCGGAGCAGGAGGTGGAGGCGGCCCTGGCCGAATTGCCGCCCCCGCTGCGGGAACAGGCCCTCCGGTTGCCGGTGACCTTCGAACCGGTGCCCAATGCCGGACTGCAAGCCGACGGCATCGCGCCGGACACCCTCGGGCTGTTCACCGGTGCGGACTTTGTCGAAGAGGGGCACACCCCGATGCCTCCGCAAATCATCCTGTTCCTCGACAACCTTTGGGAGTTCGCGGATCACGAGGAGGGGGCCTTCCGGGAGGAAGTGCGCACCACACTGCTGCACGAACTGGGTCACTACCTCGGCCTCGACGAGGATGATTTGACCGAGCGCGGATTGGAATGATTCGGTCCGGCGTCAGCCCCGGAAGTAGTCGTGGATGACCTCGGACACGCGCTCGATCTGGGCTTGGGTCAGCTCGGGATAGATCGGCAGGCTGAGACATTCCCGCGCGGCCCGTTCCGCCACCGGGAAATCGCCCGGCTGATAGCCGAGTGAGGCGTAGCATTTTTGGAGGTGCAGTGGCAGCGGGTAGTGCAGGGCGCAACCGACCTGGTGCGCCTGGAGGTACTTCATCAAATCGTCCCGTTTCGGGTGTCGGACCACATACAGGTGATACGCGCTTTCCACCCGGGCGGATTCCACCGGCAGTTGCAGGGGGGTGTCCGCCAGCAATTCGTGGTAGCGCCGCGCCACCGACTGGCGCCCCTCCGTCCAGCGGGCCAGGTGCTTGAGTTTGACGCCCAGCGCGGCGCCCTGGATGCCCTCCATGCGGTAATTGTAGCCCACTTCGTCGTGGTAATAGCGCACGGTGGACCCATGTTCCCGCAACGCCCGCGCCCGTTGGGCCAGGGCCGCGTCGTTGGTCAGCAGGGCCCCGCCCTCGCCGCAGGCGCCGAGGTTCTTGCCGGGATAGAAGCTGAAACAGGAGATCTGGCCAAACGTCCCGACCGTCCGGCCCTTGTATTTCGCCGCGTGCGCCTGGGCCGTGTCTTCGACCAGGGGCAGGTTGTGTTTCCGGGCCACAGCCAGGATCGGATCCAGGTCACAAGGATGACCGTAGAGATGCACCGGCAGAAGGGCTTTGGTTCTCGGCGTGATGGCCTGCTCGAGGAGATGGGGATCGAGGTTGAACGTGTTGTCATCAATGTCCACGTAAACCGGCCTCGCCCCCACATAGGAAATCGCCCAACTGGTGGCGACGAAGGTGAACGGCGTGGTGATGACCTCGTCGCCCGGCCCCACGTTCAGCAGCAGCAGCGCGATATGCAGGGCCGAGGTGCCGCTGTTGACGCCGACGCAGTGTTGCGTGCCGATGAAGGCCGCGAAGTCCTTCTCGAACTGGGCGACGTCGGGTCCCAGGCAGAAGGAGCAATGGTCGAGGGTGCGGGCAAAGGCGGCTTCCAGCTCAGCTCGCAGGGGCTGGAGTTGAGCCTTCAGATCGAGGTAAGGAACGGGTTCAGGCATGGCGGTTATGGATTGATTACTCCCAAGCGACGGGCGAGCTAATCAGATTCCCCCTTGAAACTCAATGCTTTCATGTCGTGTCTTCGCGGCAACCTCGATGGCAGGCTGGAGCGGTGGATCCGCGCCCCGGCTGGCCGGCAGTTCAGAGCGCGCCGCGAGCCAGGCTCAGGATCAAGTGGATCCCGTGCCAGGCCGCCAGGATCAACAGGGCCACGCCCGAAGCGCGTTCGAGTTGCAGCAGGGCGTGCTCGCTGAACCTGGCCCGCCCGAGGGAGGCGGCCGCGCTCAGGCCCAGGAACCAGCCACCCACGCCCAGCGTCACCCCGGCGACACAGGCCAGGCGCTCCGCCGCCGCAGGCCCGACCCAGCCGCGAGAAATCAGGTTGGCGGCCAGGATGATCCAGAACAACAGCACGCCCGGGTTGGCCATGACCTGCACAAAACCCGTCATGAAGGCCGAATGCGGATCCAACCGCTCCTCGATGCGCGCCTCGATCCGATCCGTCACCCGGGTCAGATGGGTTGGCGCCTCCACCGTCCGCGCCACCAGGAACTTGAATCCCAGGAAGACCAGGAACACAAAGCTGACCAGTTCCATGGCCGCCTTGATGATGCCCGCTTCGAACAACGACGCAAAGCCCGTGAAAGCGATCAGGCAGTAGATGACCTCCATGGAGACGGCGCCCAGACTGATCAAGGCCGCGTGCAGGAATCCCCGCTGCGCCCCCTCGTTCAGAATTGTCAGGTTGACCGGCCCCACCGGCATGGAGATCAGGAAGCCACTGAAGCACCCCACCAGAGCCGCCAGGACAATGGGCTCGAGGCCAGACATCAGCGCGGGGCGTCCGGGGCGCCGGCATCGGCTTCCCGGGCTTCCTCCTCGAGATCCTCATCCTCGATGCCCTGGCGCGTCCGCTTGGGAAGCCAGGGACGGACGAAGCCATAGACCAGGTAGGCGGAGAAGATGACCGGGGCGGCGATGGGCAGGACGTTTTCCCAAAGGATCACGAAGACCGCCACGACCAGGACAATCGCCAGCATCTTGGGGAAGGTTCGTCGGGCGCGGAAATCAAGCGCTTTGAAGCTGGGATAACGCACCTCGCTCACCATCATGGCGGAGAGGAAGATGAGCAGCACGGGCAGGATGTAACGCCACCGGCTCTCGGGAAACCCCTTCTCCTCCACCCACAGGAGCAGCAACGTCAGCGAGGCCACCATCCCGGCCGCCGCCGGGATCGGGAAACCTTGAAACTCCCTGCCGCTGGACCGCTCCCGCCGGGCCATGCAGTTGAAACGCGCCAGCCGGAACGCGCCGCAAATCAGGTACACTGACGCAATCAACCAGCCCACCTGCGGATGCGCGGGCCACATGTCCGCCAGCACGATCCGATGCACCAGGAAGGCGGGCGCGGCGCCAAAGGAAATGATGTCCGCCAGCGAATCAAACTCCTGTCCGAAGGGGCTTTCCTTGCCGGCCATCCGGGCGACGCGCCCGTCGAGGAGATCGAAAATGGTGGCCAGCAGAATCAGGAACAGGGCGCCATGGATGGAGCGCACAAAATGCTCCGAGCCCGGATTCGCCTCCACAATCTTGGTCAGGGCCAGAAAACCGCAGAACAGGTTTCCCGCCGTCAAAAGGTTCGGCCAGAAATAAATGCGCAGCTTGTCCGCTTCAGCTGCTGGAGGGAACTCGACGTTCATGGGGTCAGTCCAACGAAGCAATCACGGTCTGTCCCCCGACCACCTTCTGGCCCAGCCTCACCTGCACCCGGGCTTCCCGGGGCAGATACAGGTCCACCCGCGACCCGAACTGGATCAGACTGATGCGGTCCCCGCGCCCGACCGTCTCCCCCACGGCCACCCACGGCACGATGCGACGGGCAATGAGGCCCGCGATCAGCCGCACGCCGATCTTGACCCCCGCCGGGTCGGAAGACTCGAACCCGATGACCGCGTTCTCGTTATGCGCGGCCGAGTCGGCCTTCATGGCGTTGAGGAACCTGCCCTGGGTGTACTTGTAGAACGCCACCCGGCCCGCCACGGGCGCGTTCTGGACGTGCACGTCGAAAACGGACAGGAAGATGGAGACGCGCTGGCAGGCTCCCCCCATGAACTGCGCCTCCTCGGTCGTATCAATCAGGTCCACCTTGCCGTGCGCCGGCGCCACCACCAACCCCGCTCCCAGGGGAACACGCGGGGTCGGATCTCGAAAGAAGTAGAGGCAGAACAGGGCAAACACCACCCAAAGGCCAATCAGGACCCACGAAAACACCAAGATGAGACCCCCCGCCACTGTGGCCACAAAAGCTGCGGCAAGAACCACAGCCAGCAGCACCAGCGTCCACAGGATCATCCGAAACGCGGAGGATCCGGCTTTGCCTGCGTTCTTCATGCGGAATCAGCTTAGGGCTGCCGCGACGGCGCTTCAATGAGCAAAATGCCCAAAAATAGTTGTTGCAGCCGGGAGGGTTAAGCAGTAAATAGGCGTCGTCGAAGGTCTGGTAACACCCCTTGTGGATGATAAGATTCGGGGTGTTCACTTCTAAACTGTTCCCATTTCAATCTTGGGTTTTCTGGTTTTCATTGGACGGCCTCGACCTACTAAGGATGTTATGAGCAAGACAGAAGCGAATGAAGGGAAGAACAACGGCGACCTGGGGTCCGGCTACCTGGAGATCTCGGAGAAGGGCTTCGGCTTCCTCCGCACCAGCCAGCAGCACTATTGCCCCAAACCCACGGACATCTTCGTCACGCCGGACACCATCAAGCGCAGTTTTCTGCGGGAAGGCAGCCTGATCGAGGGCCCCACCCAGCCGCCCCATCGCGGCCACAGCCCGCAGCTCAAGTCCGTGACCAAGGTCAACGGGATGCTCTTTCAAGACTATCTCAAGGCCGTCCGCTTCGAGAACCTGACCACCATCGATCCCATCGAGAAGTTCAAGCTGGAGACCACGCCGGACCTGCTCGAGACGCGCATCATCGACCTGGTCACCCCCATCGGCAAAGGGACGCGCGGCCTGATTGTGGCTCCGCCCCGCACCGGCAAGACCACCATTCTGAAGCAGATCGCCAACGCGGTCGCCGCCAATCATCCCGAGGTGGCCGTGATCGTCCTGCTCATCGATGAACGGCCCGAGGAGGTCACGGACTTCCAGCGGTCCGTCAAGGCCGAGGTGGTGGCGTCCTCGAACGATCAGGACCTCGACACCCATGTGCGCCTGTCCCGCTTCACCATCGAGCGCTGCCGCCGCATCGTCGAAGCCGGCCAGGACGTGTTTGTGCTCATGGACTCGCTCACCCGCGTGGCCCGGGCCTACAACAGCGCCCATGGCGGCAGCGGACGGACCATGACCGGTGGGGTGGATGCCCGCGCGCTGGAGATTCCCCGCAAAATGTTCGCGTCCGCCCGCAAGATCGAGCACGGGGGTTCGCTGACCATCATCGCCACGGCGCTGGTGGATACCGGTTCGCGCATGGACGAGTTGATTTTCCAGGAGTTCAAGGGCACCGGCAACATGGAGCTGATCCTGGACCGGAAGCTTTCCGACCGCCGGTTGTTCCCCGCGCTGGACATTCCGCGCAGCGGCACCCGCAAGGAGGAGAAGCTCTTCCCGCCCCAGTACATCGAGGCGATCCGCAAGCTGCGACGCACGATGGTGGACTTGAATCCGATCGAGGCGATGGAGACGCTGCTGGCCGCGTGCCGCAAGCACAAGACCAACGAGGAACTGTTGTCCAAACTCCTCTAGCCCGTGCCGGCCGGCCTTTGCTGCGCCGGGTTCCCCCATGGCCACCAGGCGATCCCAACCCCGCAAGGCGGATTCGGGGCCGTTGACGCTGCATTCGCGTCCCCCGTTGGAGCGCATGTTGCGCATTCATCAGGCGATTCAGGCCGGACAATTTCCCAACACCACCACCCTGGGGCGGCAGTTGGAAGTCAGCAGCAAAACGGTGCAGCGCGACCTCGAATTCATGCGGGACCGGCTCGAACTGCCGCTCGAATACCATCCGCAGCGGTTCGGCTATCATTACACCGAGGAGGTGAACGCCTTTCCCACCCTGCAATTGACGGAAGGTGAACTCTTCGCCCTGCTGGTGGCCGAAAAGGCCCTCCAGCAATACCGGGGAACCCACTTCGAGCGGCCGCTGATTTCCGCCCTCAAGAAAATGGAGCAATCCCTCCCGGAAACGATGTCCATCAACCTCACCGAGTTGAGCGAAGCCATTTCGTTCCGGACCCGCGCCGAACCGATCCTGAACCTGGAGGTGTTCGATGCGCTGGCGCGGGCGGTGGCGCGGCGTGAACAACTCGACATCGAGTATCGCAAACCCGGCCAGACCCAGCCGGAAACCCGCCGCGTCGATCCCTGCCACCTGGGCAACATCAACGGCGAATGGTTCCTGTTCGGTTACGACCACCTGCGCCGGGACATCCGCACCTTCGTGCCGGCGCGCATCCGGTCGGTGCGGGCCACCGGCGAGCAGTTCAAGCGGCCGCCGGGGTTCTCGCTGGAACAGCGGCTCAAGGACAGTTTCGGGGTGCATTCCGGGGCGGGCCGGTTTGACGTCGTGATCCGGTTCACCCCCGAGGTGGCGGATTACATCCGGGAGAAGCGCTGGCATGATTCGCAGGAACTGAGGGAACTGCGCGGAGGCGGCGTCGAACTCCAGCTGCGCCTTTCGAGCCTGGGCGAGGTGGAGCGGTGGATCCTGAGCTGGGGCGGACGGGCCACGGTCGTCCGGCCCCGGGAACTGTCGGAGAACGTAAAGCGTGCGGCCCAAGCCATCCTGAAAGGCAGTCGCTTTTGACCTCATAACGCTTGCCAAAGCGGGGGTGTTGCCTAAAGTGTCGGGCTCTATTGGCTTTATGAACCTTACTTACGGAATCGCACCTCTGCTGGCCATGGCTCCCGCGCCCCAGCAGGGCGGTCAGTCCACCCCCGGTTGGGCGGGCTTTGTTCCCCTGGTCCTGCTGTTGGTGGTGTTCTATTTCGTGCTGATCCGCCCCCAACAGAAGAAGGCCAAGGAACACCAGCAACTCCTGACCACGCTCCGTCCAGGCGACAAGGTCGTGACCTCGGGCGGCATCGTCGGAACGGTGCTCGCCGTCAAGGACAAGGCGGTCACCCTGCGTTCGGCGGATGCCAAGCTGGAAATCACCAAGGGCGCCGTCAGCGAAATCCTGGAGCGCAGCGGCGAGCCCTCCGGGCAATCCTAGTCCGACCTTTTCCCATGAACCGTAATTCCTTCTGGCGGTGGGCGCTGGTGGCCCTCCTTGTGGCTTGGGCCCTCTACGAACTGTATCCCCCCGCCGGGCGCGACCTGATCGAGGTGTTCAAACGGAGCGCGGTGCGCACGGATGACACGTTTTCCGGGATTGTCACGCGCGCCGAATCGCTGCGACAGAGCAATCCCGACAATGCGTTCGGCAACCTGGTCGAGGCCATCGGCACCAACGATATTCGACCCTACTTCCCCCAGTTCGCCACCAGCGCGGAACTCCGGCCGACCGCGGCCATCCTGAACCGGCTGCAGCGCCAGGCCGCGGGCCAGATCAAGCTGGGCCTGGATCTGCAGGGCGGCACTTCCTTCCTGATGGAAATGGACACCAACCGGCTGGCCAACGCCGAAGAATTGCAGTCGGCCCTCCCGCAGGCTGTCGAGGTGTTGCGCCGCCGCGTGGATGTCCTGGGCGTCTCCGAGCCCGTGATCCAGCCGGCGGGCGAGAACCGCATTCTGGTGCAGTTGCCCGGGCTCTCCCAGTCGGAGAAGGAGGAGGCGCTGCGCAACATCCAGAAGGCCGCGTTTCTCGAGTTCCGCCTGGTGCATCCCCAAAGCGAGCGCCTCCTGGCCGAGGGAGCCCTCGTGCCCGGCTACGAAGTGCTCCAGCTCAAACACCGCAGCCAGGAGGGCGGGGAACGCCTGGAATCCATCCTGGTCAAGCGCCGGCCCGAGCGCGGGCTGACGGGCCAATACGTCACCAGCGCCTTCGTGACCCGCGGCAACCTGGGCGAACCCAAGATCAGTTTCACCTTCGACAGTCGCGGCGCTTCGATCTTTGCCGAGATCACGCGTGAGAATGTGGGCAACCGCCTGGCCATCATTCTGGACGGCGAGCTTTACTCGGCCCCGGTGATCCGCACGGAGATTCTGGGCGGCAGCGGCGAGATCAGCGGCTCCTTCGACGCCCGCGAGGCGCAGGAACTGGCGCAAATCCTTCTCAATCCGCTGCGCGCACCGCTGGTCCTCGTCGAGTCCCGCGAGGTGGACCCATCCCTGGGACGCGACTCCATCGCCAGCGGCATCAAGGCGGTGGTCATCGGCCTGGTCGCGGTTTCCGTGTTCATGCTGGTGTATTACCTGTTGGCCGGCCTCATCGCTAACGCCGCCCTGGCGCTCAACGTCGTCATCCTGCTGGGCGTCATGTGCGCCATCGACACCACGCTCACCTTGCCGGGCATCGCCGGCATCGTGCTGACGATTGGCATGGCGGTGGACGCCAACGTGCTGATTTTTGAACGTGTGCGGGAGGAACTGGCCGCCGGCAAGTCCATGCGCGGGGCGGTCACCGCGGGCTACGAGAAGGCGTTCAGCACCATCTTTGACAGCAACGTCACCACCCTCATTTCCTCGATCATCCTGTGGAAGATGGGCGTCGGGCCGGTCAAGGGCTTCGGGGTCACCCTCACCATCGGCGTGGCGGTGAGCATGTTCACGGCGCTGTTCATCACCCGCCTGTTCTTCGAGTTCCTGCTCGCGCGCAACCTGCTCAAGAGCCTGCCCATGCTGCACCTGGTCCGGGCCAGCAAGCTCGACTTCATGAAGGTGGCCGTGCCCGCCTTCATCGCTTCCTGGATCCTGATCATCGCGGGTAACAGCTACGGCATCTTCGTCCGCGGCAAGGACGCGCTGAGTGTTGACTTCGTGGGCGGCGATTCCTTCACGCTGGCGTTTGACCAGTCCGCCCGCCAGCGGGGCGAGATCGAGGTGGACAAGATCCGGGCCACGGTCGATGCCCTGGGCCGCGGCGCTTCGCAGGTGCAGTTCCAGCGCGACATCACCAGCGCCAACGAAAGCCTCCGCATCACGGTCCGAGCCGGCGGAGGTGAGGCGGCGGCGGGCGCGGCCCGGACCGAAACCAGCGAGCTGGTGCGTTCGGCCCTGACCCAGACCTTCCCCACGGCCCAGTTCGAGTTGCTCAGTGTGGACAAGGTGGGGCCGACGGTGGGCAAGCAGATCGCCAAGACCGCCGTGGTGGCCGCCCTGTTGTCCTTGTTCGGCATCCTGGTTTACGTCGCCTTCCGTTACGAATTCTCGTTCGCCATCGGCGCCGTCATCGCCATTCTGCACGATCTGTTGATGACCAGCGGCTGGTATTTCCTGGCCGGACGCGAGTTCAACGCGACCACGGTGGCCGCGTTCCTCACGATCATCGGGTTCTCGATCAATGACACCATCGTGATTTTCGACCGCGTGCGGGAGGATCTCAAGCTGGGGGTGCGCGGCACGTTCCGGGAGGTGATGAACACCGCGCTCAACCAGACCCTGAGCCGCACGATCATCACCTCGGGCACGGTGTTTCTTGCGACCCTGGCGCTCTACCTTTTCGGCGGCGGGGTGATCAACGACTTCGCCTTCGCGTTCCTGGTCGGCATCCTGACCGGCACCTACTCGAGCATCTACATCGCCTGCTTCATCGTGCTGCGCTGGCACAAGGGGCAGCGGCCGGCCATTGGCGGATCGCCGGCGCCGGGGCCGGGCCCCGTGCCGGTTCAAGCCTAGCCGCACCCGTCCATGCTTGCCCTCATGGAGATCACGCCCTGGCATTGGGCGGGGTTTGTTGCCTGCATCCTGTTCTTCCTGGCCCTGGACCTCGGGGTCTTCCATCGCGAGGCCCATGTGGTCGGGATCCGGGAAGCCTCGCTCTGGACCACCCTCTGGGTGACGTTGTCCTGCCTCTTCGCGCTGGGCCTGCGCTTCACCCGGGGCACCGAGGAGTCCCTCGAATTCCTCACCGGCTACCTCATCGAGTTGTCCCTGTCCATGGACAACGTTTTCGTGATCGCCCTCATCTTCGCCTACTTCCGCGTGCCGGCCGCCTACCAGCATCGGGTGCTCTTCTGGGGCATCCTGGGGGCGTTGTTGATGCGCGGCGTCATGATCGCGGCCGGCGCGGCCTTGGTGCAGCGGTTCATGTGGATGCTCTACATCTTCGGCGCCTTCCTGCTGCTCACCGGGCTCAAGATGCTGTTCGCCTCCGAGGAGGGGGTGCATCCGGAGAAGAATCCGGTGCTGCGGCTGGCCCGACGGCTGTTTCCGGTCTCCCCCGAGTACAACGGGCAGCGGTTCCTGACGACGCTCAATGGCCGGCGGGCTCTCACCCCGCTGGCGTTGGTGTTGTTGATGGTGGAAACGACCGACCTGATCTTTGCCGTGGACTCGATCCCCGCCATCTTCGCCGTCACACAGAAGCCGTTCATCGTGTTCACCTCGAACGTGTTCGCGATTCTCGGCCTGCGCTCGATGTATTTCCTGCTGGCCGGCGCCATGCGCTACTTCCTCTATCTGAAGACCGGATTGGCGCTGGTGTTGATGTTCATCGGCACCAAGATGCTGGTGAGTCCGCACGGCCATGAACCGCGGTATTGGTTCCAGTTCGAAATCCCCATCTCGATCTCCCTGGCGGTCGTGGCCGCGATCATCCTCACCTCGGTTGTCCTCTCGCTGATGGTGGCCCGGCGCCAGACGGGAGAAAGGCCAGATCGAGGATAGGAGATCGGCTTCGGGGTCGAGTGAGTTGGATTCCGCCCAGGTGCGACCCTGCCTGCCTGGAAGTCTCTTTTGAGAATCGGTCTGCCCGGCGGGCAACCGGACCCACCCTTCGCTCGACCTGGCACGCAAAGCCTCCGAGCAAGATCTCGGAGCCAACCCGAGTGGCTGGAAACCCCGGCCTCGGTTGAACGGCAGCGCGCGGTGTTCGACAAGAAATCCGGCTGGAAATCGATCCGCGGGTTTGACAGCGTGCATGGACGAGACTTAATTGTAGCCGGAACGGGATCCCATCAACTGGAAAGGAACCACAATGGAAACACACTTCGAAAACATCGAACGAGAGCATGAAGCCATCTCCAAGGACAGAGTCGTGGGTGATCTGAAGACCTTGGCTCGGGATGCCGAGGAGTTGCTCAAGGCCACCGCCGGCGAAATGGGCGAAAAGATGAGCGAGAAAGCCAAGCAGGCGCGGTCGCGTCTGGCGATTGCGCTGGAACAGGCAAAAGTTTCCTGCGCCCGCTGGGAGGACAAGACCGTGGCGGCCGCGCGTGCGACCGACAAGGCCATCCGCTCCCACCCTTACGAATCGGCGGGGGCGGCCTTCGTGATGGGCGTCCTCATCGGTGTGCTGATCGGCCGCAAATAGCGCATGGCCTCGCCTGAGCCCAAGTCGGGGGGCCTCGTCGATTCTGTGAAGCGGGTGGGGGAAGGAATCCTCGCCCTGCTTCACAATCGCCTGCAACTCCTGTCCGTGGAGTTGCAGGAGGAGAAGCACCGTGTCCTCCAGGCGGGCCTCTGGTTGTGCATCGGGGTGATGCTGATCTTTCTGGGGCTGGCCATGGGCGTGGGTGCGGTGGCCTTGGTGGTGCATTGCTGGTGGGGCCTGGCGGGATTGTTCGGTCTCGCACTGCTGCTGCTGCTTGTCGGCGCGGTGGTGCTGGCGGTCATGTGGAATCGACTCAAGTCCAGCGGCGCTCCGTTCTCCGGCACACTGGAGGAGCTTAAGAAGGATCGCGAATGGCTCCGGGGAAAGCACTAGAACAGTTGGCCCTCCAGAAACGCTTCCTGTGCGCGGAATCCGCCACCCTGCGCCTGGTGGTGGCCTCCGAACTTCAGCAGGCCCTGGCCCCGCTGCGCTGGATGGATCGGCTTCCCACCGGGCTGCGGCCTCTGCTGTGGCTGGGCCTGCCCGTGGCCGGGTTCTGGTTCGCGCGCCGCACCAAGGGACCGACGCGCTGGGTGAGCGCCGGCTTGGGCGCCGTCCGGCTCCTGCTGACAATCCGCAGATTCCTGGGCCGTTCCCACGCTCGATCGGATCGTTCCGGCTCCGCCGTCGGGTGATGGTGGTTTCAGCAAGGGGTGCCCGGTTGGCAACCGCGGCGCGACCGCTTGCCCCCGCCGGCCCTGGCCGAACCGCCGTTCAACCATGACTGACCCGGTCCCATCCCATACCCCGCCGGCGGCGCACGTTCCGTTGTCGGTTCGCTTGAGCCAGCTTCTGCAAGCGGGCAGCAGTGGCGAGGGGATGTCTTTGAACCAGATTCTCGAACGGACCGGGGGACGCGGGATTTACCTGGTGATGTTGTTTGCCTGCCTGCCGTTCGTGGTGCCGGTGTCGTTGCCGGGATTCAGCACCGCGATGGGATTGATCGTGGGGATGCTGAGTGTACGCCTGGCCGTGGGCCGGCCGCCGGTGCTGCCCCGCTTCCTCGGCGAGCGGGAGCTGAAGCCAAGAACCGTGCAGCGCATCCTGCGAGCCAGCATCGGATTCCTGCGCTTCCTCGAACGGCTGGTCCGACCGCGTCGCACCCGCTGGCTGGCTTGGCCGTCGGCCATGTTTGTCAACGGGGCATTGATGGCGTTCATGGCCCTGCTGCTGGCCCTGCCGTTTCCTCCCATCGTGCTCTTCACCAACTCGCTGCCCAGTTATGCCATCATCCTCATCGCCCTGAGCATCATGGAGGAGGACGGTGTGACCGTCTGGATCGGCTACGGTGCGGTGGCGGCCACCCTGGCGTATTTCGGCCTCATGGGCGGGGTGCTGTTGCCCTACCTGCTGAAATGGGGAAACGGACTGCTGCAATCCTCGGGGGGAGGATCATGAAATACCGCTGGGACCTGGCCCCGGCGCAGCCGCTGCTGGCACAACCCCTGGGTCGCCAGACAGGGGTCTCCCTGCTCATGGCGCAATGCCTGATCAATCGGGGCTTCAGCCAGGCCGAGGCCGTCCAGACTTTCCTGGATCCCCGGCTCAAGAACCTCGCTGATCCCTTCCTGCTGCCCCAGATGGATCGCGCCGTGGATAGGCTCTGGCAGGCCCGCGACCACGGTGAACCCGTGGTCGTGTTCGGGGATTACGATGTGGACGGTGTGACCTCGACGGCGTTGCTCCTCGAGGTGCTGGGCCGGCTTGGTTGGCACGTCAGCGGGTACCTGCCGAGCCGAATGGACGAGGGCTACGGACTCAGCCGGGATGGCGTGGAGAATTGTCTGAAGGCCCATCCCGCCCGCCTGCTCCTGGCCGTGGACTGCGGATCCACCGCCGTTGAAACCATCGATGGGATGCGCGCACAGGGCGTGGAGGTGGTCGTGCTCGACCATCACCAGGTTTCCCATCCCGCCCCCGCCGCCGTGGCCTTGGTGAATCCACAGCTCGCCGCCGATGATGAACCAGATTTCCGTGAGCTGTGTTCCGTGGGATTGTCCTTCAAGCTGGCCCATGCACTGGTCAAGCGCGGCCGGGCCGAGGGACTGGCCGCCGCGGAAGCCTTGGATGTGCGTCCATGGCTCGATTTGGTCGCGTTGGGAACGATTGCCGACATTGTGCCGTTGGTGGGCGAGAATCGCATCCTGGTGACGGCGGGACTCGAGTGGCTGGACAAGACCCGGCGACCGGGGTTGGTGGCTCTGAAGGAAGTGGCCGGCACAGCCTCGCCGGCCGGCGTGTATGAGGTGGGGTTTCAGTTGGGGCCTCGCCTCAACGCTGCCGGCCGGCTCGAAACGGCCGAGGCCGCCTTGAAGCTGTTGCAGGCGGAGACGCTCGAGGAGGCGATACCCATTGCCCAGGCACTGGACGCCCGAAACCGGGAGCGGCAGGAGGTCGAGCAATCCATCCTCAAGGAAGCCGCCGGCGCGGTGCGCAGCCGGTTCGATCCCGAACGCGACCTGGTCATTGTGGAGGGCCGCCTGCTCTGGCACATCGGCGTGGTGGGCATCGTCGCCTCGCGCATTCTCCAGGAGTTCTACCGCCCCACCCTGATCATCGGGGGTGACGGGGACCATTGGCGCGGGTCCGGACGCAGCATCGCCGGGTTTGACCTGGCGGCGGCGTTGCGCGAATGCGATGACCTGTTGATCCGGCACGGCGGCCACGCCATGGCGGCCGGACTGACGGTGCATCCGGACCGTCTGGATGATTTGCGGACGCGGCTGAACGAGATCGCGCGGCGCACCTTGAAGCCGCTTGATTTGCAGCCTCCGCTCCGGCTGGATGCGGAGGTTGGCCTGGACGAGATGACCTTGTCACAACTGGAGGAGCTCGAGCGGCTCCATCCTTGTGGTCAGGGCAATCCCGGCGTCCAGTTGGTGGCGCGACATCTGACCCACGCGCGCGCCTTGCGCCGGATGGGAGCGGACGGGCAGCACGTGAAGCTGTGGGTGACCGACGGCAGCGCGACCTGTGAAGCTGTCTGGTGGCGTGCCGGGGACCGCTCGTTGCCGGTGGGCACCTTCGACCTCGCCTTCACCCCGCAGATCAATGACTACAACGGACGACGCGCCCTCCAGTTGAAAGTGTTGGATTGGCGTCCCGGTTGAAGTTTGAGAACTCCTGACCCCTGGAACCGGTGTGGATTGTCCGGTGGGGGCATCGGCCCTGCATCAGGTCCGTGGCTGTAGGCCGGGTCCATCCGGTCGGGAATCGGCCAGCCCAAGGCGGTTCCGCCGCCCGCGGTCCGTGGTTGGGGCGCGGCTCCGTGAGCCGCAGCGGCGGCGGCGGTGCAGGTGGCTCCCGATCTGGTCGTGGGCGTGTGGAGCAGCGTGGCCGCTGCGAGGCCTCGCCCGCGAGAGGGCCTATTTTTCTCCCTGGATCCCAGCTTCCCACTTACACTGCCGCGCGTGAGCGAATCCTGGTTGATTCTTGATTCCGGCCCTGGCGAACCCGCATTCAACATGGCGTTGGACGAGGCGTTGCTGGAGTCGGCCCCGCGGATCGGCCAGCCGGTGTTGCGGTTCTACCGCTGGACCCAGCCCGCCGCGTCCTTCGGGTATTTCCAGAGGATCACCGAGGTCGAGCGCGCCACGGCGCTGCGGCCGCTGGTCCGGCGGCCCACCGGCGGCGGGATCGTGCCCCATGACGCCGATTGGACCTACAGCGTGGTGATCCCGGCCGGGCACGAGTGGCATGGGTGGAAGGCGGCGATGAGCTACCGGCGCCTGCACGAATGGATCCGGCGCGCGTTCGAGGAACTCGCGGTTCCGACCGCACTGGCGGCGGAGGCCCGCCGGTCTGCGCCCGGACAATGCTTCGCCGGTCATGAACTCAATGATGTGCTCTGGCACGGCCGCAAGGTGGCCGGGGCGGCGCAGCGTCGCACCCGGAGCGGGTTGTTGATTCAAGGCTCGGTGCAACCGCCGCCGCTGGGCCTGGATCGCCGGGCCTGGCAGCAGGCGCTGTGCGCCGTCCAGCCGGTGACGTGGCGGAGGTGGACGCCGGATGAGGTTCTGCAAGCACGGTGTGCCGCGCTGGTGCGGACCAGGCACGGCACCGAAGCCTACCAACGCAAGCGCTGATCGCACCCGCTGGGACCGGGCGCTTCTTGGCACCGTCCGCGAACGCAATTCCAGCCGGGTCGCGGCATTCACGCCGCTTCAGCCTTCGCAAGCCCGCGGAACCAGCGTTTCATCGCGTGCCCTTCAGACGTTGAAGCGGCCTGAAGGCCGCGCGCCGGGGGCAGTGTCCAGACGCACCCGGACCGGGTCGTGGACCGGCTTTTTCCTCGCCTCCGCCACGCTGCTCAGTAGCCTGCGGGCATGCTCAATTACATCTGGCTGGGACTGCTGCTGCTGGCGGTGGTCCTCGGCGGGATCAACGGGTCGCTGGACCAGGTGACCCAGGCCGGATTGGAGCGGGCCGAGTACGCCGTCATGAAGCTGGCCCTACCCCTGGCGGGCATCATGGCGCTGTGGCTGGGGTTGATGCGCCTTGCGGAACGGGCCGGATTTGTTCAGGCCCTGGCCGGGCTCCTGCGCCCGCTTTTGCGCCGGCTGTTCCCGGATGTTCCCGCTGATCACCCGGCCCTGGGGAGCATGGTGATGAACATGGCGGCCAACATGCTCGGCCTGGCCAACGCCGCCACGCCCCTCGGCCTTCGCGCCATGAAAGATCTGGAGACGCTCAACCCCCGCCCGGGCACCGCGTCGAATGCCATGTGCACCTTCCTGGCCATCAACACCGGCTCCATCCAGTTGCTGCCGCTCACCGCCATCGGCGTGCTGGCGGTTCACGGCGCAGTCCATCCCACCGCCATCGTCGGCCCCGCCCTCCTCGCCAGCTTTTGCGCGACGGTGGCAGGCATCAGTGCGGCCAAGTGGATGGAAAGGTGGCCCCTGTTCCGCTTGCCCGCACGGTCGGACGCCGAACAAACGCCGGCGCCGCCGGACGTCGAGCCACACGAGGTCGCAGCCGTGCCGGGGGCGACGGAGCCCCTCCGGCCGATGCCGTTCTGGGGAGGGTTGATCATCGTCGGGTTTGTGGGGTTCTTTGTCTATCTGTTCCTGCTCCAGGTCCTGGCGGCGGACGAATCCCGGCTCTTCGTCCGCGTGGTCAAGACCGCCTCGCTGCTCGCCGTGCCGTTCCTGTTCACCTGGTTCCCGCTGGTGGCCGCGCTCAAGGGCGTGAAGGTCTATGAAGAGTTTGTCGAGGGGGGCAAGGAAGGGTTCCAGGTGGCCTTGCGCATCATCCCCTTCCTGGTTGCCATCCTGGTCGCGGTGGGCATGTTTCGCGCCGCGGGGGGCATCGAACTCGTGACCCAGGGCCTGCGGCCGATTCTTGAACGCCTGCGGTTCCCCGCCGAACTCGTGCCGCTGTGCCTGATGCGTCCGCTGAGCGGCAGCGGGACGCTGGGCCTGTTCACCGATCTGGTGAAGACGCACGGGGCCGACAGCCTCCTGGCCACCATGGGCGGCACCATCTTCGGCAGCACCGAGACCACGCTCTACGTGGTCGCGGTCTATTTCGGATCCGTGGCGGTTCATCGGACGCGGCATGCGGTGCCCGCGGGATTGGTCGCCGACGGGGTGGGGATGGTGGCTTCGGTGCTGATCTGCCGGTGGATGTTCGGATGATTGCCCGGGTCACACTGGAAATCGCGTTGCGGCGGGAGTTCGATTACCTGGTTCCCGCCGAATGGGAGCGGCAGGTGGAGGTGGGCAGCCGGGTGCAGGTGCCCTTCGGCCCGCGCAAGGTCCTGGGCGTGGTCACCGCGCTGGCCGAGGAATCGGACTACCCCAACCTCAAACCCGTCCTCAAAGTCATCGGCACGCAGTCCCTGGTGACGCCCAAGGTGCTGCAACTGGCCCGCTGGATGGCCGATTACTATTGCTGCGCGCCGGAGATCGCCCTGAAGAGCGTGTTGCCGGAGGCGGTGCGACGCGAACAGGCGGGCTGGCGGGAACGGCTCCATGTCCGCGCACTGCCGGTGACGGGTGAATTCCCCAAGTTATCCAGGCGCCAGCAGGAGGTCTGGAATCTCATCGAGGAACGACGCGAGTTGCCCTTGCAGGAACTGGTCGAGCTCGCCGAAACCACCGCCTCGACCGTGCGCCGTCTCGAGGACAAGGGCCTGATTGCCCTGAGCAGCGAACGGTCCGAACGCGATCCCTACGTCCACGAACACATCGTGCCCACCCAGCCGTTGCCGTTGAACGCGGCGCAGGCGCAGGCGTTGGAGGCGATCACCACGGCCATGCATCGCAGCCGCCGGGGAGGATCGAACCGGGAAGATGGAAACGCGAAAGCATCCTCCCTCGTCCCTCGTCCATCCTCGACATTCCTCCTGCACGGCGTCACCGGCAGCGGGAAGACGGAGGTGTATCTGCAGGCCATCGCGCACGCGCTCGAACAGGGCAAAGGCGCGATTGTGCTGGTGCCGGAGATTTCACTCACACCGCAGACGGTGGAGCGGTTCAAGGCGCGGTTCTGTTCCGGGAACCTCCAGACCCTCGTGGCGGTGCTGCACAGCCATCTGTCGGCGGGGGAGCGTCATGACGAATGGCACAAGATCCGGCAGGGCCGGGCGCGCATCGTGGTCGGGGCGCGCTCGGCGGTGTTCGCGCCGGTGGAGCCGCTGGGCCTGATCATCGTGGATGAGGAACACGAGCACAGTTACAAGCAGGAGGAGGCCCCGCGCTACCACGCCCGCGACCTCGCTGTGCTGCGCGGACAGCGGGAGAACGCGGTGGTCGTGCTGGGGTCCGCGACTCCGTCCCTGGAGACCTTTCACAATTGTGTCCGGAAGAAGTACGCGCTGCTGGAGCTGCCCGAGCGGGCGGACGACAAGAAGATGCCGCTGGTGCGCGTGGTGGACATGCGCCAGGCCGCCCGCCAGGAGAAGGGCATCCCCATCTTCTCCCCCCAGCTCAAGGAAGCCATCACGCAGCGGCTGGAGCGCCAGGAGCAAACCATCCTCTTCCTCAACCGCCGCGGCTATTCCACCTCGCTCCAGTGTCCGTTGTGCGGGTATGTCGCCGAGTGCCCGAACTGCAGCGTCACCCTCACCTACCACCGCAAGGCCGCAAAACTCCTCTGCCACATCTGCGGCTGCGAGCAACCGGTGCCCGCCCGCTGTCCCAACGAGAAATGCCGCAACCCCGGCATCCGCTATGCCGGCCTGGGCACCGAGCGCGTCGAGCACACCCTGCAGCAGTTGTTTCCGCGCGCGCGGGTGGTGCGGATGGACTCCGACACACTCAAGCGCAAGGAGGATTACCGCCGGATCCTGGGCGACTTCCGGGCCGGCAAGATCGACATTCTGGTGGGCACCCAGATGATCGCCAAGGGTCTGCACTTCCCCAACGTGACGCTGGTGGGGATCATCTATGCCGACATGGCGCTGCACCAGCCGGACTTCCGGGCCGGCGAACGCACGTTTCAATTGCTGACCCAGGTGGCGGGCAGGGCGGGGCGGGGCGAGGTCGAGGGCGAGGTGTTCGTGCAGGCCTTCACCCCGTTTCACCCGGCCATCCAATATGCACGCCGGCACGACTACACCGGCTTCTACGAACAGGAGATCGAGTTCCGCAAGGCGCTGGCGTATCCGCCGTTCTCACGCATCGCCCTGATCACGCTCAAGGGGCGCAACGAGGACAAGGTGAGGTTCACGGCCGACCACCTGCATCGGGAGCTCGAGCAGGCCACAGCCGACCTGCCCGGAACTCAGATCAAGGGGCCGGCGCCCGCACCCCTGCTGCGCGCCGAAACGCTTTACCGCTACCAACTCACCCTGCACACGCGCCAGATGACCGAACTCAGCGGGCGCCTCGCAGCCTTGCTGGGGCCGTTCGCGGCCCCGGCGGACGTGACCCTGACGGTGGACATCGATCCGGTAAACCTGTTGTGAGGCGGGCCATGCAAGGGCGCAAGGATGCGAAGGTGCAGTCGCGGCTCACGGATTGTCCGCCGCGGCAGCGGCCCGCACCACCTCGTGCACCAGTGCATCCACCGCCCACTCGTTGCCGGCCAGGTTGGTGCGGATGAGTCCCCCGGCATCCACCACCACGGTGCGAAGGTTGTGGTTGACGGTGCCGTCCGCGTTCCAGAACTGAAGCCCGAACTGTTCGCCCAAGGCGGTGATGTCGATGAGTTCGCCGGTCAGGAAGGTCCAATGTTCCGGCAGGTAACCGTAGATCTCGCCGAACTGCCTCAACCGTTCCGGCGTGTCGAACCCGGGATCCATGGTGATGGCCAGAATGTGCCAGTTGGTCGGGCCCCCGGGGCGGGCCAGCAGTTGGTTCTGCGTCTGGGCCAGCTTCCGGGCCGTGAGCGGACAGAAGGTGGGAACCGGACAGCGGGTGAACAGGAAGGAAAGCGCCAGCGCCTGGCCTCGAAACTGGCTCAGGCGAATCGCCTGGCCCCTTTCGCTCACGAAGGCGTAATCGGGCAGCGGATCGCCCGCCTCGAGGGGCTCGACGTCGCGTACGATCCGGATCCCGGCGCCGGCCGGCAGGATGTTCTCGGCCTTGCCGGTCTTCTCAATGTTCTCGATCCAGGCGTCGTCCGCGGTGACCACCATGGTGAACGTGATCTCCTCGCCGGGGATCAGGCCGCTCAGGGCGTTGGTGTCCCGCACCAGGAACGGCATGGTCATCGCCATCATGTAACCGGGGATCTTCTCGTGCTTGACCACCACCTGGCTCTGCGGCGGCTGGACCGACATCACCATGCCGGTCACGGAATAGCTCCGGCTCGGGAGCGCCGGGGCGGGCTCCGCGGGGGCCGGCTTCTTGCAGGAAGCGGTCGAGAGGACAACAACCGCCAACCACAGCAGGGATACCCGGCGAGTCATCATCATGCACGGCCAGTCTGCCTCAGCTGATGCCAAAGGCAAGGAGCCGCGGCCGCGTAATCCAGCCTTCCCGCTGGTCCACGGCCACTTGGGCCTTGAAGCCTTCCGGGCTCCGGCCATCATCTCCCGCATGTCTGACAACACAGTGCTCGAACTCCAATTGCCGGGCATCCCGAAGGTCAAGAGCGGCAAGGTGCGGGAAATCTTCGACCTCGGCGACGCCCTCCTGCTCGTGGCCACGGACCGGATTTCCGCCTTCGACGTGGTGATGCCCAACGGCATCCCCCGCAAGGGCGAGGTGCTCACGCAGATTTCGCACTTCTGGTTTCAACGCTTCGCCGCGCTGGTTCCCAACCATTTGCTGGCGGGCGCAACCGATCCGCTCCCGCCCCGCCTGCAACCCTTCGCCCGCCAGTTGGCCCGGCGCTGCATGATCGTCCAGAAGGCCAAACCCCTCGCCATCGAGTGCATCGTGCGCGGCTACCTGTCCGGCTCGGGCTGGAAGGAGTACCGGAAATCCCAGACCGTCTGCGGCATTCCTTTGCCGGTCGGGTTGACCGAATCCGCCGAACTGCCCGAACCCATCTTCACACCCTCGACGAAGGCGGAGCAAGGCCATGACGAGAACATCTCCTTCGAACGGGCGACCGAGATCGTTGGCGTTGATCTGGCCCGGCAGGCGCGCGATCTGAGCCTGAAAATCTACACGGCGGGGCGCGACTACGCCCGCGAACGCGGCATCCTGATTGCCGACACCAAGTTCGAATTCGGGCTGTTCGACGGGAAACTGATCCTGATCGATGAGGTGCTCACGCCGGATTCCTCGCGCTTCTGGCCGGCCGGCCAGTATGCCCCCGGAAGAGGGCAGCCCAGCTTCGACAAGCAGTTTGTCCGGGACTATCTGGAAACGCTCGACTGGGACAAGCAGCCGCCCGGGCCCGTGTTGCCGCCGGACGTGGTGGCCCGGACGGCGGAGAAATACCTCGAGGCCTACCGGCGGCTGACGGGCCAGCCGCTTTGAACCCTTGCAGACTCTGGTGGAAGATTTCCTGACCTACCTGCGCCATGAGCGCGGGCAGTCGGAGAACACCCAGCGCACCTACGCGGCGCTGCTCAACAAGTTCGTCGCCTGGGCCGCCTCCCAGGGACTGAACGACTGGACGCTGGTCGAGCTCCAACACCTCACCGCCTTCCTCCAGGCTGAACGGACGCGACCGCTCGCCGATGAGCCCGAGGACTCCGCGAAGCGGCTGAGCAGCGAGAGTGTTTACCTGGAGATCGCCGCCTTGCGCGCGTTCTATCGGTTTGCCGAGAACGAAAAATTCCTGCCCGTCAACCTGGCCGAACACCTCTCGCTGCCGCGGCGCTGGAAACGCCTGCCCCAGGCGCTCACGTCCACCGAGGTGGAACGCCTGCTCACCCCGGAGGAGCCCGCGACACCGGCCAGCCTCTGCGACCAGGCCATCCTCGAGCTGGCCTACGCCTGCGGTCTGCGCCTGGCCGAACTGCGCGGGTTGAGACTGGAGCAGCTCCAGCTCGACGCCGGCTTCATCAACGTCATCGGCAAAGGCAACAAGGAGCGCGTCGTCCCGGTGGGACGCAAGGCCGTCGAGGCCTTGAACCGTTACCTCGAAGCCGGACGGCCCACCCTGGTCACCCCCCGTTCACCGGCGGCGGTGTTCCTGACGCAACGCGGCACCCCCTTTGGCCACACCACCCTCTGGGCGCGGATCAAACGGCGGGTGAAGCGGGCGGACATCGGGCGCAATGTCACCCCGCACATGCTGCGCCACAGCTTCGCCACCCACCTGCTCGAGCACGGCGCCGACCTGCGCATCATCCAGGAACTGCTCGGCCATGCCAACATCAGCACCACGGAAGTTTACACGCACGTCACGGGCCACCGGTTGCGGGATGTGCACCGGAAGTTTCATCCACGCGCGTGAGAGGCGGGTTGCGTAAGGCGTGGCGCTCAGAGCCGCCGCGGGAACCGACTCGCACGCCTGGTGCGACACGCAACAATCACGGCGCGGTCCTCACTCAAAGTCATAAACCGCCACCCTGGTGCAGACGCGTTTGAACACCTTCTCCACAAACTCGAGGTGCCGCGGATGCACCTGATAGGCGTCCTGCGCCGCCTTGTCGGCAAACCCCGTGTTCAGGGCCACCTGGTAGGTTTGATCCACCACCGGACGCTGGCTGCCCACCATGCGCCCGACGTGAAAGTGCCGGATGCCCGGGATGTCCTGGAGATACCGATGGGCGCCCGCGATCAATTCATCCACCGCACCCGGCTGCGCCGGATCGGTCCAGAAAATGACGATGTGCGAGAACATGAGCCAGGAGTGTGTGAATGCGCGGGGCGGGCGCAAGCACGGGCTTTCGACGCCGGGCGCCGAGGGGCCGGCCATCGGGCGCGCGGCTTCGGTCAACCCAGCGCTGCCACGGTGGCCTCGAGGCTGCCCAGGTCGGCGACGTTGAGCATTTGCGCCGACTTGTCGATGCGTTTCATGAACCCGCTCAACGCGGTGCCCGGCCCCAGCTCGATGAACCGGGTGAAGCCCTGCGCCAGCAGATGACGCAGGGAGGCTTCCCACCGCACGGAGGACGTGACTTGCTCGACCAGGCGGGACCTGATCTCCTCCGGCGCTCCGTGGGCCTGGGCGGTGACATTGGAAATCACGGGCACAATGGGCGTCCGGATTTCCACGCCATCCAGTACCGCTCTGAGTTTGGGCTGGGCGCCAGCCATGAGCGGCGAGTGATAGGCCCCGGCCACCGGCAAGGGGATGGCCCGCTTGGCTCCCCTGGCCTTGGCGAGTTCGACGGCCCGGGCGATGTTCTCGACCTCGCCCGAAATCACCAGCTGGCCCGGGCAGTTCAGATTGGCCAGCACCACGCCCGCCTGGCTACAGACCTCGCGCGTGGCCTCCTCCTCGAGTCCGATCACGGCCGCCATGCCGCCCCGGGTGGCGTCGCAGGCTTCCTGCATGAAGCGGCCGCGCTGCCGGACCACTCTCAACCCGGCCTCGAAACTCATCGCACCCGCCGCGGCCAGGGCGGTGAATTCGCCCAGGGACAACCCGGCGGCCGCCTCAAACGCCAGACCCGGCACCCGCTCCCGCAGCAACTGGAACGCCACCCAGCTCACCAGATAGATGCCCGGCTGCGCGTGCTCCGTCTGGGTCAAGTCGTCTTCCGGCCCGTTGAAACAAAGGGCGGCCAGATCATAACCCAGGGCGGTGTTGGCTTGGTCGAACCAGGACTTCGCGGCTGGCAGTTGCTCGGCGAACTCCCGGCCCATTCCGACCACCTGCGCACCCTGGCCGGCAAACAACAAGGCGGTTTTGCTCATAAGGTCCGCCCAGCAAACACGAAACGCCATGCCAACGAAAGACAGGAATGAGGCTTTCAAAAATCCATTGCCTGCCCCCCGCAAAGCGGTAGGATTTCGGGCTCCCGCAGGGGCGGGTGTCAGATTTCATATGACGACTCACAACATTGCAGTCATCGGCGGCGACGGAACCGGTCCGGAGGTCACCCGGGAAGCCATCAAGGTGTGCGAGGCGGCGGCGGCCAAGTTCGGATTCAAGCTCAACTGGCAACCCTACGACTTCGGCGGGGACCGCTTTCTCCGGACCGGCGAGATCCTGCCGGACAGCGCGATCGGGGAGCTTCGCCAGTACAAGGCGATCTATCTCGGCGCCGTGGGTCATCCCCAGGTCAAACCCGGCATCCTCGAGAAGGGGATTCTCCTGCGCTTGCGCTTCGAACTGGAGCAATACATCAACCTCCGCCCGGTGAAGCTCTATCGCGCCGCGGATTGTCCGCTCAAGGACAAGGGCCCCGAGCACGTGGACTTCATCGTGGTGCGCGAGAACAACGAAGGACTTTATGCGGGCGCGGGCGGCAACCTCTTCAAGGGAACGCCGAACGAGGTGGCGGTGCAGGAATCCATCAACACCCGGCGCGGGGTGGACCGCTGCCTGAAGTATGCCTTCGAGGTCGCGAAGAAGCGCCGGGGAGGCAAGGCTTGGAAGGGGCTCAAGCCCGAGGACGTCAGCGCCGGCAAGACTGCCCAGCTCACCCTCTGCGGCAAGACCAACGTGCTGACCTACGCCTTCGACCTCTGGTGGCGCGCCTTCCAGGACATGGCCCCCGGCCATCCCTCGGTGAAAACCGATTACGCCCATGTGGACGCCATCTGCATGTGGTTCGTGAAGAACCCGGAATGGTTCGACGTGATCGTCACCGACAACATGTTCGGGGACATCATCACCGACCTGGCCGCCATGGTGCAGGGTGGACTGGGCGTGGCCGCCGGGGGCAACCTCAATCCAGAAGGCACCTCGATGTTCGAGCCCATGGGCGGCAGCGCCCCCAAGTACACCGGCCAGAATGTCATCAACCCGCTGGCCGCCATCAACGCCGGTGGCATGATGCTGGAGTTCCTCGGGGAAACGAAAGCCGCCGACGCCATCGAACAGGCCGTGGTCAAGGTCATCAACACCAAGATCCAGTCCCTGGCCGCCGGTAAAATGGGCCACAGCACCACCCAGGTCGGGGATCTCGTGGCCGCCGCCCTGTAGGCCGGGTCGCCATCACGTCTTCCAGACCGCCAACGGACGTGCGGCGGCTACCTCCACGGGTTCACCGCGTGAAATCGGGCTATGAGGGATTCTCCTTGGCAAGCGCTCAAGCCATCGGACTGCTTCGGGTCTCCCTGGGACCGATAGTTGACAGGGGAGTGCCACTATGACAAATCATTGTCATGTCAACGGCCTTGCGTGATGAGTTGGGAAATTTGTTTGAGGAGGCGGAGATCTTTGTCGGCGCGGTTCGGAATGGGTCCCGGATCGTTCGTGGTGCGCGGCCGCTGTCAGCGGCCGGTCAGGCGGTGCTCAGGTTGTTGTCGCGGGAACCGGGCCTCACCGTACCTCAGGTGGCGCGGCAGCGCGGCCGCTCGCGACAGAACGTCCAGGTGCTCGCGGATCGCCTCGCTGAGGCAGGTTGGGTGCAGTATGTGCCCAACTGCGATCATTGCCGATCAGAGCGACTCGAGTTGACCGCAGCGGGAGCAGCGGTGCTTGCGGCTGCAAACCGCGCCCATGGGGTCCGGCACGCCGAGATCGGGCCCTGCGTCTCGATCGAGGAATTGCAGACCTGCATCCAAACCCTCAGGACCATTCGGGGCAAGTTGTGGCCAGCCGTCCAACCTCGCCCCACGGTGCTCCAGAATCCGCAAACGCGGACGTGGGGTCGTCGGGCGGTCGCTGCGGCGAGGCCGCCGGCTTCGTCGCCGGCCCGGCTTCCAGAGGTGGAGTTCGACGCCTCTCCGCCGGATGCCTTGCCGGTGAACCTGCTGTAGCGGTCAGGCGGCCTCGCGCTTCTCGCGTGGGCGCAGCTTGGGTTCGCCTTCACCGCGCACCATCTCGGCGGTGATGGTGACGTGACTGATGTCGTCCCGACCGGGCAGATCGTACATGAGGTCGAGCATCAGTTTCTCGAGCAGGCTGCGCAGCGCGCGGGTGCCGGTGCCCTTCCGGATGGCCTGGGAAGCCAGTTCGCGCAGGGCCCCGGGTTGGAACTCGAGGTCCACGCCGTCCATGCCCAGCAGCTTGGCGTATTGCCGGGTGAGGGCGTTGCGGGGTTCGGTCAGCACCTGAACCAGTTGCTCCTCCGTGAGGGCGGCGAGCGTGGTGATCATGGGCAGCCGCCCCACAAACTCGGGAATGAACCCGTAGTTCAGCAAGTCCTCCGGCTCGACGAGCGTGAGCAGCCGGTCGCGCTCGACCGCTTGAGTCTTCTCCTGACGCTCGACCGATCCAAACCCCATCACCCCACGCCCCAACCGCCGTTCCACGATACGCTCCAACCCGCTGAAGGCGCCGCCACAAATGAACAGGATGTCCGTGGTGTCCACCTTGATGTATTCCTGCTGCGGATGCTTGCGTCCGCCCTGCGGCGGCACATTGCACAATGTGCCCTCGAGAATCTTCAGCAGCGCCTGCTGAACCCCTTCACCGGACACGTCGCGGGTGATCGAGGGGCCTTCCTGCTTGCGCGCGATCTTGTCGATCTCGTCGATGTAAACGATCCCGCGCTGCGCCCGGCTGACATCGTAATCGGCTGACTGGAGCAGTCGCAGCACGATGTTCTCGACGTCCTCGCCCAC
Organism: Verrucomicrobiota bacterium; assembly: GCA_025457615.1. Lineage (GTDB taxonomy): Bacteria > Verrucomicrobiota > Verrucomicrobiia > Limisphaerales > DSYF01 > JALOTU01. The sequence goes on along the minus strand of JALOTZ010000003.1, from coordinate 183,817 downwards.
GTAACCGGCCTCGGTCAGCGTGGTGGCATCGGCGATGGCGAAGGGCACGTCGAGGATCTGGGCCAGGGTGCGGGCCATGAGCGTCTTGCCCGACCCGGTGGGTCCGATCATGAGGATGTTGCTCTTCTCGAGGGTGACATCCGCATGGGGTTCGTCCGGGGTTTCCCTGGACCGGGTTTCCGTCCGTCCCCCCTCGACGTCCAGCTTGTGGAACACCCGTTTGTAATGATTGTGGACGGCGACGGAGAGGGTTTTCTTGGCGTGATCCTGGCCGATGCAATGGCGTCCCAACTCGGCGCGGATGTCGGCCGGTTTGGGGACCTTGAGCTTCTTTTTCTGGCTGCGGGCCTGGGCGGCCAGCTCCACATCCAGCAGGTTCTTGCAGAGAATGACGCAGTTGTCGCAGATGTACACGCCCGGGCCGGACAACAGTTTGCGCACTTCCGCGTGGGATTTTCCGCAGAAGCTGCACAGGGTCAGATTGGTCGGACGCGCCATGTCGAGAGTGTCGTTCAGCAGCTACGAACCAGCAAGACGTGGCAGCACACTTGAGACCAACCGGCCATTCCCGGCTAACTCTTGGCCGGCTCGGCCGGGATTTCCTTGCGCGAAACCACCACCTGATCGACCAGCCCGTAGTCCCGGGCCTCTTCGGCCGACAAGAACCGGTCGCGGTCGGTGTCCCGGGCGATGTCCTCCACCTGCTTGCCGGTGTGGTGGGCGAGGATCTCGTTCAGGCGATCCTTCAATCGGAGGATCTCCTTGGCCTGGATGCTGATATCGGTGGCCTGACCCTGAACGCCGCCCCAGGGTTGATGGATCATGATGCGGGCGTTGGGCAGCGCAAACCGCTTGCCCTTGGTGCCCGCCGCCAGCAACACCGCCCCCATGCTGGCCGCCTGCCCGATGCAGTAGGTGTTCACGTCGCAGGTCAGATACTGGATGGTGTCGTAGATCGCCAACCCCGCCGTCACACTGCCACCCGGTGAATTGAGGTACAGATGGATGTCCTTCTTCGGATCGGTCATCTGCAGGAACAAGAGCTGCGCGATGATCAGGTTGGACACCATGTCGTCCACCGGCGTGCCCAGGAACACAATGCGGTCCACCAGCAGGCGCGAGTAGATGTCGTATCCGCGTTCGCCGCGGCCGGTCTGCTCGACCACCATCGGCACCAGAAAATTTTGTTCGTTCATCATTCCAATCAAGTTGCCGGCGAACCTATGTCAGCAGGCAGAGCCGGTCAAGCGTGACGGGCGCGGCGCCCGCAGTTCTCCGTTTGGAGCGCGGGTCCGTCCCCCCTCCGCAGTGGCTCTGCTCCGGAGGACGGGCGACCCGCAGCCGCTTCGCCTGGAACCAGGCCGCTGGAAGATGGAGAACGGCCTCCCGTGGCGGGGATCGATGCGCGGGCTGCTAGTGATACTCCTGCAATGGCTTGACGGAGTATCCCTGCTGTTTGAGGGCCCGGATGCCCAGCAACGCCGCTTTGGCGCCGCTGAGCGTGGTCATGATGGGGATGCCGGTGTAAACGGCGGTGGTGCGGATCTTCACCTCGTCCGCCCGCGGCGTCGCGCCCGAGGGAGTGTTGACCACCAGTTGAATCTCGTTGTTCTTGAGGAGATCGACGGCATTCGGACGGCCTTCCTGCAACTTGAAGATCCGCAGGACTTTCAACCCGGCCGATTCCAGCACCTCCGCCGTTCCCCCGGTGGCCACCAGATCAAAGCCCAGCGCGACGAAGTTCCTGGCCACCTCCGCCACCTCCCGCTTGTGCGCGTCGCTGACACTGATGAAGACGCGGCCGGACGTGGGCAGCGGGGCGTTGGCCGCCATCTGCGACTTGGCATACGCCACGCCCAGATCGGCGTCCAATCCCATCACCTCGCCGGTGGACCGCATCTCGGGTGAGAGCAGGATGTCCTGCCCGTGAAAGCGGTTGAAGGGGAACACGGATTCCTTGACGGCCCAGTAGGTTGGATGGATTTCGCGGGTGAAGCCCAGCGATTCGAGGGTGCGTCCGGCCATCACCTTGGCCGCCAGCTTGGCCAGGGGCACCCCGATGGCCTTGCTGACAAAGGGCACGGTGCGGGAGGCGCGGGGATTGACCTCCAGGACGTACACCGTTTCGTCCTTCACTGCGTACTGCACGTTCATCAGGCCGGCCACCTTCAGCTCGCGCGCCATGGCCTGCGTGTAACCCCGGATGGTCTGCAGCACGGACTCCGAAAGCGTGTGCGGCGGCAGCACCATCGCGGCGTCGCCGGAATGCACGCCGGCATACTCGATGTGCTCGAGCACACCGCCCACCACGATCGTTCCACGCGCGGGGTCGTCGAACAGGCCGACGTCGGCAATGCAGTCCACGTCCACCTCCGTGGCGTCCTCCAAGAACTTGTCCACCAGGACGGGACGTTCGGGGGAGGCCTCCACGGCGAACCGCATGTAGTGACGCAACTCGGCATCCGAGTACACGATCTGCATCGCGCGTCCGCCCAGCACGAAGCTGGGCCGCACCAGCACGGGATACCCCAGGCGCAGGGAAACCTCGAGCGCCTCGGATTCGTTCGTGGCAATGCCGTTGGGCGGCTGCGGGATGTTCAACCGGTGGAGCATCGCCGCAAACAGTTTCCGGTCCTCGGCGACCTCGATGTTCTGGGGGCTGGTGCCGATGATGTTGACGCCGTTGCGCTGCAATCCCAGGGCCAGGTTCAGGGGCGTCTGCCCGCCGAACTGGGCGATCGCCCCCCAGCACTGCTCGCGTTCGTAGATGTGCAGCACATCCTCCAGCGTCAGCGGCTCGAAATAAAGCTTGTCGCTGGTGTCGTAGTCGGTGGAAACCGTCTCCGGATTCGAGTTGACCATGATGGTTTCGAACCCGTCCTCCTTGAGCGCGAACGAGGCATGCACGCAGCAGTAGTCGAACTCAATGCCTTGCCCGATGCGGTTGGGTCCACCGCCCAAAATCAACACCTTCCGGCGCTCGGAGCGGCGCACCTCGTCATCGCCCCGGTCATAGGTGGAATAGTAATACGGCGTGTAGGCCTCGAACTCGGCCGCGCACGTGTCCACCAGCCGGTAGGCCGGAGCGAGCCCAGCCTCCTGTCGGAGCTGGCGAATCTGGTCCTCGGTCCGACCGGTCAACGACGCGAGCTGGCGGTCGGAAAATCCCAGGCTTTTGGCTTTGGTCAACAGAGCGGAATCCATGGCAGTGATCAACAGCGGCCCGCATGAAAACAGGGATGTCCGCGGCTTGTCGAGCGCGGATCGTCACGGGCGCCTCGGCAATTCTCATTTTGATCGGGTCGGGTCCGCGACCCGCAGCCGCTTCGCCTGGAACCAGGCCACTGGAAGATGGAGAGCGGCCTCCCGTGGCGGGAGTGGTGCGGCTTATGGAGCCGTATCTCCGGGCCACAATGAGAATGGCTGCGGGCGCGTCCGGGGCGCTTGACCTGTGGAGCGGGGCTGGTAGCTTGGGCGCCGGGTTGGTGGCCGTAGCTCAGTTGGTAGAGCTCCAGATTGTGGTTCTGGCTGTCGCGGGTTCGAGCCCCGTCGGTCACCCCACTCCCTTTCCGGGCGTGGCATGCGGAGATGACCAAAACAGGCAAGAACGCAGACTCGGACCAGCCGTTGAAACCCATGCGGGCAGCGCTCTGGATCGTCGGCTTGGTGGTCAGTGCCCTTCTCTTTTATCTCATCGGTCAGGTGCTGAGCGAGCGACAGGCCTTGCAGGAATCCTGGAACGCCAGCGACCGGTTGGGGTTGATGGGTTTGGAAGGCATGATCCCCTCGGCACAATCCAATGGCCCGTCTGCCTTCGAGCCCCTGATCCGGGTGGAACAGTCCTTGGTGGCCCAATTGGGGAAGGAAACTCCCGACGGCGCCGCCGCGCTGAATCGAATGGCCAACCTGTACGCGCTCCAAGGCGACTACGCATCGGCTGAATCCGCTTATCGTAAGGTCCGGGCCGTTCTGATCGAACACCTGGGCTCCGAACATCCGGACGTTGCCGTGGTGGACCAGAACCTCCGGACTTTGGAGGTCCATCAGTCGAAAAGGACCGTCGTACCCCCCACCGAGAACACCAACACACCGCTCACCGCTCCTGTCCCAATCGCGACCCCCCAGGAGCCGTAACCCATTGGGTCGCCCCAAGGCCGCTGTGCGGCGACGGTTCTTCCGTTGTTGGCCGGGCGCCGGTGCCCCGGCGCCTGGTGGCTCGGCTGCGGGTGGTCTTCGGATTGTCGGTGTGCTGCTGGAGGATCGAAGCCTGGCTGCGCGCAGCGTAGCCCCACCTGTTCAGAGATTGCTGCCAAGAATCAGTCCCACACCCCTGGGTGCGATCACCCCCAGAGGGTGAACAACACGGTGAAGATCACGGTGGGGACCAGCGCCCCGAGGAACAGGCCCAGCGGGGAAATGCCGTCCTCGAAGTGCTTGCTCAAAATCGACTGGCCCGCCGGATTCGGGGCGTTGGCGATCACCGTGAGACCGCCACCGATCACCGCGCCCTCCACCACCGCATATTTCATGGTGTCGCTCAGGTCCGGCACCTGCGACGCCAGATAGGTGATGGCGGCGTTGTCGTTGAACGCCGTCAACACAATGGCGCCAAACCGCAACGGCATCTCGCTCAGATTCCCCAGCACCGGCCCAATCCACCATTGCTGCAGTCCGCCGTGAATGACCAGCCCGGCCAGGAAGAATCCCACCAGAATCGGGGACCGGAGCTGAAATGCCCCCTGGTAATCCTGGGTGATCTCGAAGAAGGCCAGGAAGAACAGGAGACTGCCCACCAGCAACACCGGGTAATGTGCCGACATTACCGCCGCGACCATGAACAGGAGGTGTCCGGTCGTCACCCAAAGCGGGATGGGCGCCGCGGAATGCGAGATCGCCTGGCCCAGGGCATCGAGCGCGCCCTGGAGATGGGCAAAGTGTCTCCGGAAGACGAGGAAATAGAGGATGTTGCAGGTCACCACCCCCGTGATCGTGATCCAACCGAAGTGCGACATCATGAACGGCGTGTCCCAACCCCACTTGCCCGTCACCATCAGCACCGGTGGCGCCGCGAAGTGCGTGAGCGTTCCGCCCATGGACACGTTCACGAACAACAGGCCGAGGGTGGCGTAGGCCAGCAAGGCCGGAGGCTTGAGCCGGTAGAACTGGCGGACCAGAAGCGACGCGGAGATCGTCATGGCCGCCGGCTCGGTAATGAACGACCCCAGCAGCGGGCCCAGGGTGAGGATGCTGAACCACCACGCCACCACCCGACCCTTGCCCAGGGACGCCACCTTCTGCATCAGCATTTCCGCGAGCTGCAGCACCGGACGGGTCCCGGAAATGGCCATGATCACCACCACGAAGATCGGTTCGGTGTAATGCACCCGGTAGCTTAGATAGCCAATCGTCGCTGCCGCGCCCTTCTCGAAGACCATCCAAAGGCAAAGCGGGATCACCCAGATCCCGAACACCGCCTCCACCTCCCCCAGGAAATGCAGCAGCCGCGCCGTCTTGCTCACGGGAGGCGTGCCAGCCTCGCCGGCGTGTTGCGTCTTGTGCCGGTCCTCGATCACATGCGCGAGGTGGCGGAGTTTGTGGGTGAGGAAGGTGTGCGTCACCGCCCCGAGAAAGAGGAGGGTGGCCACCAGGTTGAACGGCTCCTTGGCCACCCGGTGCTTCAAGACCGCCCCCACCGTGGTCAGGTGCGAGTCCCCATAGCTCTCCAACGGGGGCGGAAACGGCGCTTCGGCAGACCCGGGGCCGCCGCCCGCCGCCCAGGCTCCACCAGTGACCAAAACCAGCCACAGCACCGGCAACCCCCATCGATTGAACGGTCCACCGATCCATGACTGTCGAGTGATGGTCTGCATGCTTCGCGCGCCGCAGAACTAGCCCGAACCCACGCCGGGCACAAGACACGAATCCTGTTTCAGTCAGGGGGGTGTATCCGTTTCTGGCACGAACCGGCGCCCAGCGGTTGGCCCCGGACCGCGGATCCACGACCCGCAGCCGCCCCGCTGCTCCGCACGCCCACGATCTGATCGCCGGCCACCCGCACCTGCGCCGCTGCGGCGGCTCACGGAGCCGCGTCGGCCTTCTCCTGCTCCTCCTACGGATCTCCATCGCCAGGCAGGTTGATCAGGAGCGGGGGAACGGAAACGAGGGCTGCAAGCTTCCCTTTGGCCACCGTTTCCGTAGCCTGTCCCCCATGCCGTCATTCGACATCGTCAGTGAAGTCAACTCGATGGAGATCGAGAACGCCGTCAACCTGGCCCACAAGGAACTGGCCAACCGTTTCGATTTCAAGGGCTCCCACGCGGAGATCAAGCTCGAGAAACACGACATCAAGCTCGCCGCGGGGGACGAGTACAAACTGCGCGCCCTGGTCGAGATCGTCCTGGGCAAGCTCGCCAAGCGCAGTATCGACCTGAAGAGTGTCGAGAAGTGCGACCCGGACGTCTCCCCGCTCGGCCACGCCCGCCAGGTCATCCGGATCAAGCAAGGCATCGCCACCGAGGTGGCCAAGCAGATCACAGGACTGATTCGCGATCTGAAGCTGAAGGTGACCACGCAGATTCAGGATCAGCAGGTGCGGGTGCAGGGCAAGAGCCGGGATGACTTGCAGCGGGTCATGGCCGCCGTCCGCGCCAAAGACCTCCCCGTCGCCGTCCAATTTAAGAACCTGCGAGATTGACGAGACATCATCTCCCCAACCCAAGTTCACACGGTCATCACACGGGTCAGTCAATGGTATTGTCATTTCTGGCAGCAATTCTCATTTTGGTCCGGAGCGCGGATCCCTGAGCCGCAGCACCACCGCCACGGGAGGCCGTTTGCAATCTTCCGGTGACCTTGTTCCTGGCAAAGCTGCTGCGGGTCGCGGACCCGCGGCCCGGATGCGGCTCCGTCAGCCGCAGCGCGTGCGCCAGTGCGTGGGATTTTGGATTTGGGCGAGAGCGTCCCCCGGATCGTGGCTGCTGCGGGTCGCGGACCCGCGCTCCAAAATGAGAATGGCTGCATTTCCGGCGCATGCGGCCTTCCCAATACAGCAGGTGTAGCCTGTGGCCTCGGGGGCCCATGCGCTGCCGCCGCGCAATCCGCTCCACTCTGGCAACCGGCCTATCCAAACACCGCTGGCTGACCCGTGCTGGCGAGCACCGCCTGCCAGAGGAGATCGGTGGGGCTGACCCGTTTGCCGCCTTTGGCCAGCAGCGCGGTGGGCACATGGATGAACTGGTCGTGCAAGAGGCCGATCACCAAACCGGTCTTGCCAGCCATGGCGGCGTGCACCGCGTGCCGGGCAAACTGGTCGCACAGGATCGCATCGCCGCAGTTGGCCGGACGACTGCGAATCTGGTAGCTGGGATCGAAGTAACGGAACACCATTGGCACGCCTTCCGCCTTGAAATGCGCCTCGATCTGCTCGCGCAGAAACCCGCCGATCTCCTGGGGCTTCACGTTGCCGGACGCGTCCCGCTGGCCGGACCCGGCGGGAATCAGGTCCTGACCGGCGCCTTCGGCGACCACGATGACCGCGTGCCGGCGCTGCACGACGCGCGTTTTCAAGGCCGCCAGGAATCCTTTGGGGCCCTCGAGCTGGAAAGGCACCTCGGGGATCAGACAGAAGTTCACGTCTTGACTGGCCACCGTGGCGCCGGCCGCGATGAAGCCGGCGTGGCGCCCCATGAGTTTCACCAGGCTGATGCCGTTCTCGACGCTGTGCGCCTCGGTGTGGGCGGCATCGATGACCCAGCGCGATTCCTCGAGCGCGGTCAAGTAACCGAACGTGCGGGAAACGTATTGCACATCGTTGTCAATGGTCTTGGGCACACCCGCCACGGCCAACGGATGCCCGCGCTTGCTGGCCTCGACGTAGAGTTCATGCGCGCCGCGCTGGGTGCCGTCGCCGCCCACGCACAACAGCAGGTTGACGCCGCGCCGGATGAGGTTGTCCACGGCCAGCCCGGTGTCCACCGGACCGCGGGACGTGCCCAGCATGGTGCCGCCCTCCTTGTGAATGTCGTCCACCAGTTCCCGGGTCAACACCAAGGGCTCCAATCCGCGCTGGGGATCCAAACCGCGGTAACCGTCGCGGAAGCCCAGCACCTCCTTCACCCCGTAGCCGAAGGTCAACTCGAGGTACGCCGACCGGATGACGTTGTTCAGGCCGGGGCAGAGTCCGCCGCAAGTCACGATGCCCGCGCGCGTGGTCTTGGGATCGAAGAACAGTTTCTCCCGACGCCCGGCCAGTTCAAACGCGAGCGCACTCGGGTCCGGCGGCGCCTCGGGCGATTGGCGAATCACCGCGGGCACGCGAAGGTTGTCGCTGACGAAATGCTTTTCGGGCGAGCTGAAACGGCATTCTCCCAGAGTCGTGATCTCCATGCGCGGAAGTGTCCAACCCACCGCCGCGTCAGGCAAGCGCGCAATGGTCGTGCGCTGCATGCGCAACGCCGGATCTGGCAGGGGGGCGGGGCGTGGCCAGGCGCGCGGCTTGGGGCAGCGACGCGCGAGCCCCATTCATCCCGCTGGCTTCAGGTCCCGGTTTCTCCAGGCTGGCTGGCACTGGGACAAAGCGAGCGGATCTCGCAATGGGGGCAGTCGGGTTTGCGGGCGCTGCACCGGCGGCGGCCGTGCCAGATGAGCCAGTGGCTGAACAAGGTCCAGTCCTCGCGCGGCACCAGCTTCATGAGATCCTGCTCGATCTTGACCGGATCGTTGTGCCTCGTCAGGCCCAACCGGTTTGAGAGGCGGCCGACGTGGGTATCCACCACCACGCCTTTGTTGAGCCCAAACGCGTTGCCCAACACCACGTTGGCGGTCTTGCGCCCCACGCCATCCAGCGCGGTGAGTTCCTCCAGGGTGCGCGGCACCTGGTCGCCATGTTTCTCCACCAGCGCCTGGCAGCAGGCCCGGATGTTCTTCGCCTTGTTGCGGAAGAAGCCCAGCCGGCGGATGTCGTTCTCCAGTTCGGCCTGCGGCGCGCGGGCGTAATCCTGCGCGGTGCGGTATTTCCGGAACAGGTCGGCGGTGACGATGTTCACCTGCTTGTCTGTGCACTGGGCGGACAGGATGGTGGCAATGAGCAATTCAAGCGGGCTGGAGAAGTTCAGCTCGCAATGCGCGGACGGATAGGCCCGCTTCAAACCGGCGATGATCCGAAGGGTCCGATCGAGTCTGGCGTCTGTCGATTCGCGGGGCATGCCTTCGCGAATCACACCCACTCGGACTTCTCGATCTCCCGGGGCGCCTCGAACAACGGCGTGCCGTCCGACGCCTCGGGATACTCGAAGAGCTTGCCTTCGTAATTGCGGATGACCACGCGGTCGGCGTTGCGGCTCAGGACGTATTCGGGCGAGACGGGTGTCTTGCCGCCGCCGCCGGGCGCGTCGATGACATAGGTGGGCACGGCGTAGCCGGTGGTATGGCCGCGCAGCGCCTCCATGATCTGCAATCCCCGGCGTACGCTGGCCCGCAGATGCGCCGAGCCGGCGATGAGATCGCACTGATAGATGTAATAGGGCCGCACCCGGCACATCAGCAGCTTCTGCACATGGGCCTTCATGACTTCCGGATTGTCATTGACGTGGCGCAAGAGCACCGACTGGTTGCCCAGCGGAATCCCGGCGTCCGCCAGGCGCCCGAGCGCGTCCCGCACCTCGGTGGTCAGCTCGCGCGGGTGATTGGAGTGCACGCTGAGGAACAAGGGATGAAACTGCCGCAGCATGTCGCACAGCGCGGGAGTGATGCGCTGGGGCAAGAAGATCGGGATGCGCGACCCGATCCGCAGGAACTCGACATGCGGAATCGCCCGCAGCCGGCTCAGCAGGGTCTCCAGCTTCTCATCGCTCAACAGCAGCGGATCGCCGCCGCTGAGCAGGACGTCGCGCACCGACGGCGTGCGCCGGATGTAATCGATCTGGGCCTCGAAGTTGGGATGGAAATCGTATCCGGTGGCGTTGCTGACCAGCCGGGAGCGGGTGCAGTAGCGGCAGTAGCTCGCGCAGCGGTCGGTGACCATGAACAACACCCGGTCCGGATACCGGTGCACCAGGCCCGCGACCGGCGAATGCGAGTCTTCCCCGCACGGATCGCTCATCTCCCAGGAGGCGGTGTGCGTTTCCTGCTCCCGCGGAATGACCTGCCAGCGGATCGGACACAGTTCGTCGGCCGGATCGATCAGGTTGAAGAAGTAGGGTGTGATCCCAAGGGCCAGTTTGTGATTGGCCAGCCGGGCGCCCGCCACTTCCTCGGGCGTCAGTGTGGGCATCAACTGCTGGAGCTGCTCCGGGGTCTGAATGCGGTGCTGGAGTTGCCAGCGCCAGTTGTTCCAGTCGGCCTCGGAGACGTTCCCCCAATAGCCCCGGCCAGCGGAGCAAAATCCCTTCAAGCTGCTTGCGGGATCCGCATCCGGGAGGTCGGCGTCCTGGGCCAATGAATCGAGCCTCTGCATGAATTGTGTGCGCAAGATAGGTGCGCTGCCGGGGGTGTCAAGTGAGGGGTCCGGCCAGCCATTCTCAGGGTGGCGCAGCTCTGTGAGCCGCCGCGGCGGCGAGAGTGCGGGAGAACTCCGGATTGGAGGTGGGCTGCTGGAGCATCGTGGCTGCTGCGGGTCATGGACCCGCGATCCGTCGTTGGAGCGCGGCTCCGTGAGCCGCAGCGGGTCCGCAGGTGCGGGTAGCCTGCGAGTTGGTTGTGGGCTTCGGGAGCTTTGTGGCTGCTGCGGGTCATGGACCCGCGGTCCGTGGGCTGGGGCGCGGATGGGCTTACCGTGGGGACGATTCGGGTGACGGGACCGAAGCCGGCGGGGTCTGCGGGGTGGGCGACAGGTCGGTGAGTTCGGCATCGAGCTGATCCAGGGTCCGCAAGGTGCGCCGCGTCAGAAGCGTGACCGAGGCCTGCCGGTTGCCGCCCTTGGGCAGGTAAATCCCAGCCCGGTCCCGTTGCTTGAGGTAGGTGCCGAGCGTCAGCCGGTAATCATCCAGCAACGCCACCAGTTCGGGCGCGATGCGGCTGCGCAGCAGCGCGAGGTCGGTGAGTGTCTGTTCCAGCGCGCGTCGTTGGCGGTTGCCATCCCAGGCTTCGAGGATGGTCTGGAGCCTGACCTCGCCATGCATGGGCAGGGTGTTGGTGGCCAGGCGCACTTCCACCGGGAACCGCGCGGCCTCCCGCAGCCGTTGGACGCTTTCTGAATAGGTGTAGGTGGCGCTGAGGTCGCGTCCGGTGAAGTGGGCGACCTGCAAGGTCCACCATTTCTCGAAGTCCAACAGGCTGGGGAACTGGGCTGGATAGGTGTTCAGGAACGCCACCTGCCAGTTGTAATGGCTGCCGAGGTTGTGAATGAAGGCATGGAGGCGCGCGGGGCCTTCAGGGAGTTGCAGGAGCCGGGTTACCAGCAGATGCGCACAGTGGCGGTACACCTGCCCCTGGCGGCCCTCGAAACTTTCCGGCGTGGGCCAGCTCAATTGCTCCAGGCTCAGCGGCGCGTTGGTCTGGAGCTGGGCATGGGCCAGCGCCAGCGGTTGATACTTCACCTGTTCCAACACCCAGGGGGTCGCGCTCACCCCGCGCAGGTTCAGTTTGGGCGGCGGCAGGATGAGTTCCGCGGAACGTGAGGCCAGCAGTTGGGCGGTGAGTCCCTCGGTCAGCCACGCGGGAATCTCGGCGGCCCGGCCGGCGGACGTGCGGTTGGCGATTTCCATCAGGTCCACTTCCACCAAGGCTTGCACAAACCGGTCCCGCGCCAGGTATTCGGGCAGGGACACCTGGTATCGCCACCCGGTTCCCTGCCATTCTGCCACCACCTCCACCGGCGCCCGAAACGAGTCCGTGCCCCGCACCCGGAACAGAATTCGTCCCTCCCACGGCGAACGATCGTGAAGTTCCCGCACCAGCGCCTGGCGCAGGCGTTCGGCAGAGACGGTCAGGAGTCCGGGATCCAGCCGGAGCAAGTCCGATTCAGCCAGGAAGGCAGAGCTGGCTGAAGTTGCCGTGGGCTCGGACGCCAGAACGCTGAACTGGCCGGAAGCGCTGCGGATCATCTGCGATTCGGCGGCTGCGGGCAGGGTCGGGCCTGCCCCCAAGCTCAGGCAGAGCAACCAGAGCGCGGCAGGGGAGGCTTTCAAGATCGGCTCCTGCCGTCGCCTAGGCGGACGCGGGTTTGGAAGGTTTGGATTCCTTCGGGGCGGCGGGCGCGGCGTCGGCGGACGCGGGTTTGGCCGTCGAGGATTCCTTGCTGGCCGCCTGCTTGTAGCCTTCGCTGCGGTAATCGGTGATGTAGAAGCCGCTGCCTTTGAAGAGGAGTCCGGCCCCCGCGCCGATGGTGCGCCGGACCTTGCCCTTGCCCCAGCGCTTCCGGCTGCAGAGATCCTCGGGACACACCTTCAAGGGATCCGCGGTGATCGACTGGAACGTCTCAAACTCGTGGCCGCACTTGTCGCAAACGTAACCGTAGGTTGGCATAGCGAACTTCCTATTGATCCGCACAAGTCCATCCGTCAAGTGGAGCGGCCCGCGGTTGGCCGCGATCGAGCCGCAACCCCTTCGGTGGGGCCGCCGTCCACTACGGCGCCGCGGCCGGCGCGGCCGGGGCATTGGTGGCTGGGGACAGGACGCGCACGGTGCCGTCCTCGAGAATCTCGACGTTGAGATCGTACTTGGGCTCGTCCGACGTCTTCGGCCCGGTTCCCACCGAATCGCGGGCTGTCTGCATCTGCCGGGTGGCCCCCTTCTCCTCGGTGCCGAGAATACCGCGGCGAATCCAATCCAGACGCCGCTCGATGGCCAGTTCGGCGCGGATCTTGTGGATCTGGTCCTTAAGGACCTCGAGGTCGTTGAGCTGGCGTTCGAGTTCAGCCTTTTCGGCCATGAGCTTCTCGAGTTCGGCCTGGAGCATGGCCTTGTCGCCTTGCGCCACCTCGAGCTGTTGCCGGGTTTCCTCGATCTGAACCGTCAGGGCAGTCAGCGAGGCGTTCAGATCGGTGGTTTGTTTGTCGAGGGCCTGATTCTCTCCTTCGAGGTTGGCGATCTTGGCTTCCGCCGCTTGGAGGGCCGCGGCGGTCTCGGCCAGGGTGTTCTTGGTGGTGGCCAGCAGGCCGGTGGTGCTCTGGTAGGAATTGGACAGGGAGGAATAATTCGTGGTCAGCACCGACAGGTCCCGCTCGAGGCCCGCCCGCTCGTGGCGCACCTCTTCCAGGGCGATCGACGTCTTTTGCCACTCATTCGAGTGATGGGTGATGAGGCTGTCTTTCTGGGCGGACTGTTCAGTGGCTTGGCGGCGGGTGGCCAGCAAGGCGACCAGCAATGCCAGGGATACCACCACGAGCACCAACAGCGGAATTCTCGATTTCATAGCGCCGGGGATCATGACCACGCCCGATGAGGTTGGCAAGCGCGCAGGCAAGCTGTCCCGGGAATCGTATCTCGAGGCGGGGCTTGGTTTGCCCGACCGGTTATCCTACGGTGGGTCCGGGTTGAGAGGACCGACGGTATGAGCTTTTTTGTTCATGCGCTCTTCATGGGCAGCCTGGTCTGGCTGACGCTGCATTTCCAGCGGCGACTGCCGTTGCGTGAGGATGAGACCGAGGCAGTCCGGGTTCGTGCCTTCCTCGAGTGGGCGGGCCAAGGTGTGGCGGTGCCGATGGGGGGATGGTTTCTCGCCAACCTCGGATTAGCGAGCTGGTTGCCGCCCTTCCTGCCGGAGGTGGATGTGGCCAAGAATGCCGGCGGACCCTGGTTCTGGAAGGCCTTGGGGCTGGCCAGTCCGGGAATGAGCGTGATCGCGTCCTACTGGTCCGCCGTGTCGTTGGCAGGGATGCTGTGGACGATCCGCGCGGGAACCGAGCATCCCGCCGACTTCAACAGCACCGCCCTGGTCTGGAGCGTGTTCATGCTGCCGGTGTCGGCTTTGGCCTTGTGGGTGGGGGGCGCCAGCGCGGCGGGCTTGGCGGTGGTGATCTGGCTGGCGCCGGTGGTGCGCGCGACCCTGCCCGTGATGACCTCCCCCAAGCGGACACCCAGTTACGCCCAGGCCATTGCGCGGATCAAGTTCGGCAAGTACGCCGAAGCCGAGTGGGAGGTCCTGCGGGAACTGGAACAATGCGAGAACGACTTCAACGGGTGGATGATGCTCGCCGAGCTTTACGCGGTTCACTTCCACGACTTCCAGCAGGCCGAGCAGACGGTGAACGACCTCTGCGCGCAGCCGGACCTTTCGCCCTCCGACGCCTGTGTGGCGCTGCACCGGCTGGCCGACTGGCACCTTCAGTTGCGGAATGATCCCCAAGGCGCGCGCCGTTGCCTGGAGGTGATCTGTCAGCGTTACCCGGGCACACACCTCGATCGCATGGCCCGCCTCCGATTGAATCGGATCCCTCCCACCGCCGAGGAGTGGCTGGAACAACAACAGGCCAAACCGGTGCATTTGCCCGCATTGCATGACGACTGGGCGGAGCCCGGGATCCATGACGAAGCCGGGATGGATCGCGCCCGCACCCGGGCCGAAGTCCTTTCCCACACCCTGACCCGGAATCCGGACGATACCGGGGCACGGGAAGAATTCGCCCGGGCACTCGGACGGTTGGGAAAGCTCGATGCCGCCATCGAACAGGTGGATCTGCTGCTGGCCATGGACGGCCAACCCCCGGCCCGCCGCGCGGAGTGGATGGGACTCAAGGCCGCATGGACCCTCCAACAATCTACCAAAGATCCCGCGGGCCGGGAGTTGTTGCAGCGGATCTTGATCGAGTTCCCGGATTCTCCTCAGGCCTTGGCGGCCCGGCGTCGAATCCTCCTCATGGACGAGCAGTCCCGGGTCGCGAAGTACGCCGCTCGACGCAAGCCGCCCAAGATCGTCATTCGGGTTGACGACCCCGCCCGACCGGCGCCTGACCGCGGCCAATAGTGTTTTCAACCAATTGCAATTAAGATACTTGAGTCAACACGCCTGTATGTTGTCCGGTAGGCCGACCTGGCTGGTGCGGGCTGGTCGGGTTGGCTTGGGCTTCTTGACACTGCCCTCGAACGCAATTCTAACCGGAGCGCGGCATGGATGCCGCTTCAGCATTCGCAAGCCCGCACAACCAGCGTTTCATCGCGTGCCCTTCGGACGTGGAAGCGGCCTGAAGGCCGCGCTCGGGGGCAGTGTCCGGATGCACCCGTGCCCGCATTTCCCCCTCTTCCCGCCTTGTCCTGCCCGGCGGGCCTGCTAGGCTCCCCGGCTCCTGTGAGTATCGCCAGAGAGATCCAGAAACGGCGGACGTTCGCCATCATCTCGCATCCGGACGCGGGCAAGACCACGCTGACGGAGAAGCTGCTGCTGTACGGCGGGGCCGTGCAGCTCGCCGGTTCGGTCACCGCCCGCAAGAACCAGCGCGCCACCACCTCGGATTGGATGGAGCTGGAGAAGAAGCGCGGGATCTCGATCAGCTCCACAGTGCTCCAGTTCGACTACGACGGCTACCGCATCAACCTGCTGGACACGCCGGGCCACAAGGACTTCTCCGAGGACACCTACCGGGTGCTGACAGCGGTGGATTCGGTGGTGATGGTGATCGATTCGGCCAAAGGCATCGAGCCGCAGACGCGCAAACTGTTCGAGGTCTGCCGCCAGCGCGGCGTGCCCATCTTCACCTTCATGAACAAGTGCGACCGGCCGATGAAGAATCCGCTGGAGCTGCTCGACGAGCTGGAGCGGGTGCTGAGTATCGGGGCGTTCCCGGTCAACTGGCCGATCGGGCGGGGGATGGATTTCCAGGGCGTTTACGACCGGCACACCCAGCAGATGCATCTCTTCGAGCGCACGGTGGGCGGGCAGTTCCGGGCGCCGGTCGAGGTGGGCAGCCTGCACGATGAAACCCTGCGTGGCCGGCTTGACGACGACACCTTCCACCACACGGTGGAGGAGCTGGAGATGCTCGAGCATGCGGGGCACGGATTTGATGACGCGGCGGTGCTGGCCGGCACCACCACGCCGGTCTTCTTTGGCAGCGCCATCAACAACTTCGGGGTGCAACTGCTGCTCGATGGGTTCCTGAAACACTCGCCCGGGCCGAAGGGGCGGAATGTGGCGCAGGCGTCTCGCCTGCCGAACCCGGGGGCAAACGGCGACGCCAGCAGCCGGGACGGCCGCGCCACCCTTGTTGCTCCCGAGCACCCCGCGTTCTCCGGGTTCATCTTCAAGATCCAGGCGAACATGGATCCGAAACACCGCGACCGCATCGCGTTCATCCGCGTGTGCTCGGGAAAATTCGAGCGGGATATGACGGTGCTGCATCCGCGCTCGGCGAAGAAGGTGCGGCTGTCCAGTTCCCACAAGTTGTTTGGCAACGAGCGCGAGACCGTGGACGAGGCGTATCCGGGAGACATCATCGGGCTGGTCGGGTTGCCGGACTTCGGCATCGGGGACACCCTGACGACGGATCCGGCCATCACCTTCAACGAGATTCCGCGGTTTACGCCGGAAGCGTTCAGCTACCTGCACAATCCCAACACAGCCAAGTACAAACAATTCCGCCAGGGCTTGGACCAGTTGCTCCAGGAAGGCGTCATCCAGGCGCTTTACCTGCGCAATACGGCGAGCAAGATCCCCCTGCTGGCCGCCGTCGGCCCGCTCCAGTTCGAGGTCGTGCAATACCGGCTCGAGAGCGAGTACGGCGCCGAGTCCCGCCTCGAACCCGCCCCCTTCGCCGTCGTCCGCTGGCTGCCTTCAGGCATCGCCGAGGATCAACTGGAGGCCTTGTCCCTGCCGACCGGCTCCCGGATCGCCTACGACATGGGGCGCAACCCGGTGATCCTGTTTGCCAACGAATGGGCGGCGGATTACTTCCCGCAAACCAATCCCAACGTGCCGCTTTCGGCTCTGCCTGTGCAGACCGCCCGTGAGCCGTGATGTCAGACAGCCTCGCCGACGCTGCGGACGCGGCGCCGTCCGTGCCCCCGGACCGGAAGTGGTCCCCACTGTCTCAAGCTGTCAAAAGAAGACTGGCACCCCTGCGTGAGCTATGGTACACGCGTGAAAAACCGTCGGCGTCATCGCATGACTCTGCCAGCTCCAGAGGAGATCAAGATCGTTCCCGCCTATCGCTTGGCGGAGGCCGCCCGGTATCTCGGCGCCAGCCCCTCGACTTTGCGGACTTGGTTTCGTGGCCGCAACTACAAGGCCGCCGGACAGCCACGTCGCAGCCAGCCGGTGCTCGGCCAGCGTGGGCCAGCCGCGAAAACCCTTTCGTTCCTGGATCTCATCGAGGCGCACGTCCTACACCTCGTCCGTCGCGGTTATGGCATACCCCTGAACCGCTTCCGCCGGGCCATGGACTATCTGCGCGAAATCAATCCCGATCTGCACTTCCTCGCCCACGAGAACTTTCGCTACGACCACCGCAACCTCTTCCTGCGGATGGAAGATCGTCTCGTTTCGCTCTCGGAGCGCGGGCAAGTGGTCGCGGAGCCGGTCATCGAGGAAGGACTGAAACGCCTCGACTACGGGGCCGACGGGTTCGCCTCGCGTTTCTTGCTGCCCATCGCCCATTCCCACCGTAACACCATTGCTCTGGATCCCTCGATTGGGTTTGGCCGGCCCGTCATCGCCCGGCTCGGGGTGAAAGCCGAGGTCATTGCCGCGCGTTTTGCCGCCGGTGAAGGCATCCAGGCAATGGCCGAAGACTTCGGTGCGAAGGCCACGGAAATCGAGGATGCCCTCCGCTGGTGCAACCGGCTCGCGGCCTGAGCCCCCGACCCTGTTCATCGCCGGAACTCAGGCGGACGGAGTTTCAAGGGGGTGCTGCAAGCCGCGAACATCGAGGTTGTGCTGCATGACGAGGTTTTCTCCCGCACCACCCCCGACGAAATCTGGATTGCCAAGGTGGGGCAACGGGGTTGGCTGGCCGTGACGGGTGACAAAGCCATCACCCATGACCCGCTGGCCCTCTACCACCTCAGCCGCTCCAAGTTGTACCTGTTCATTCTGCACGGATTGAACGAGGCAACACCTGACGCCAAGGCGCAGTGCATCCGCAAGAGCTACGCGAAAATGATCTCGTTGGCGGAGGGAAACGCCCCGCCCCGCCTCTGGCGCATTGGCCTGGACGGCCACGCCCGCAGCTTCGACTTCCAATCCACCCTCGCCCGCATGCGGCGACGGAAGTGAGCTGCGGGATATGCCCTCGGCCGCTGACCTGGCCGGCCGTGACGGCTGCGGACGCCAACCGGGTCATGCGCAACGCCGGCAGGCGATGTTGCCTGGTAACGCAAGAGGCCGCTGCGGCACCGTGTCAAGGGCCGGGAAAGCTCAGCACTTTCCGGTGGTAATCCCCGTCCTGCCTGATCAGGGGAAAGTCCCGCTCCAAGTCCCGCCAGTCCCTGCCATTCCTATCCACAATCTGCTCCAAAGGCGTAGCCACAAGGAGGAAACCATCCAGCCTGATCTTGCGCCGCTGGAACTCGGGCTGCCGGCTTACCACCTGCAATTGCCGGAATGCCGCAAAACGATTCTCGTTGCCCATCAGACCGCCATGGTGCATCCCGTGCGGATCCAGGAAGCGGACGTAGGTGGTCCTGTCCCGTCGGTCCCGAGCCCACAGAATGAAGTCCGGGTAAAACCCGCTGTGGATGAAGAATCCGACGCCCACCTTGGGCATGTTGCGCAGCAGGTGGATCTCGTAGTGTCGATAGGGTTCTTCGGCCCGATGTGCGGCCCAGAACGACCGCAGGTCGCTCACGAAGTTGCGCTCGTTCTTGCCCAGACCCGGAGGACTGACCGAAACGTCCTCCAGCTTGAAGTCGGCGGGGTTGAGGAGCAGCGGGTTGAACAGGCTCTGGTCGATGTGCAATCGGGGGATTGGCTTTTCGCCCTCGCTGTCGAACTTCCGCCGCTTCACCAGATTCTTGATCTCGGCCAGGATGTCCACCGGCGCTCGCACCCGGTAAACGGTCGTGGCGCGTTCCCGCAAGACCAGGGGTTGAGGTTCGAGTTGAGCGGCTTCGGCCTGCCTGGCCTTCTGGCTGTAGAACCGATCCAGACAAGCTCGCAGCAGCCGGCTTGCTCCTTCCTGCAGACGTTGCGGGTCGCAGGCATCCGTTTCCACCAGGCGCAAGTGGTTCCTGGACAGCAAATCCGGCAACACCTGCCGACGCACCAGCAGATTCTGGTAACCGCGCTGCGCCTTGTATTCCAAGAGGTCCGCATACAGGGCGTCGAAATCCAGCACGCCGCCCTCGCCCTCCGCTCCAAGATCCACCTCCCGGCCGCGTCCCAAGTGTCCTGCGGCGATCTCCTTCCCCGCGATGGCTGTCACCGTGGGAGTAAGGTCCACCAGGACTTGCAGGGCCGTTGCCTCCAGTTGCCACGTCTCCGATTCCACACGATAGCCGGCCCGCGGCACGGGAATGGGCAGAGGCGGTTGCGGATTCACCAGCCGCACCCACAACTCCAGTTCCTCCTGAATTTCCTCGGCCGCGATCATGTCGCGGAACGCTTGGAGATATTCGGCGTTCCAGCCGAAGATCAGCAGCTTCTCCAGATTCTCCAATCCCCCCGGACGTGGCGGCGTGCTGCGCTTCAATGACCATTGCCTGCCCTTCAACCGGACACCGCGGCCGAACAACTGGATAACCTGCGGACCTTCGCCCCGCCCGATGTTCAGCAAGCCCATCGCGGACACGCGCCAACTCGACCAGCCCTCGATGAACTTCTTCGCGCCGACCAGTACGTTGACCGCTGAATCGGGCCGGTCAATCTCGCCGAACAGCGAGCCGCAGAACTTGTCCTCGTGGACGTCCAGCTTCAGGTTCTCCTCCAGGTGCTTCTTGAACGCGCTCACGTCGCCGATGTTGATCACGGCAAAGTAGGGGCGTTCCCTCCCGGATGAAGTTGAAACCCGCAGCGCCAGCTCGCCGTCCGCGTTCTTGAGTTCCCACACCTCCAGCCCCCCCGCGCCGTGGAAAAGCCGCTGGCAGATTTCCCCGTAAAGCCGGACGGCATCGCGTCCGGCGAGTTCCTCCATCAACGGTTTGAACAAATCGCCCCGGGTCTGGGCATCCTGAAAGCCACTTTCCCCGTTGAGGAATGACCGCATGGTGCGGGTGGCCCAGTCTGGCTCTTCCAGGAACCTGCGAAGAAACTCCACCACCTGCGCCACGTCGCTGCGGCTGCGACCGTCCCGCGTGTAGATGGCCTTGACACTGGAACCGAGAAACACCCAGAGCGGCTTCTCCAGGTTGTAGGGCCGGTAGGTGTCCTGGTTCTTATGGAACAGGTGGTATTGCTGGTAGAACGCCAGCAGGCCGCCAACCAACAAGTCGTGGGCCTGGGTCTCCCGCGCCCGCGACAGGTTCAACACCCGGAAATCCTTCCCGTAGCCATCGTGATAGAAATGCCGGTAGGAATAGTCCATGAGGATGGATTTGCCGTATTCGACCCTCAACTCCTCCTGCACCTTCCGTCCCGCCGCGCCAATGGCCTGCGCAAACGTCGCGCTGTATTCCATAATGAATCCGTCCTTGCCCAATGCCTGTTGCCGGTTCTTCCACGTCCGCGCTTCGCTGCCGGTGCCTTTGTGTCCCTCGTCCACGAACACCAGATTGGCGCTGCCCAGCGACTCCAGTGCCACGCTCACCCCCTCGCCGCTGGCGGCCTCGGCCAGCTTGCTGATCTCAATGATCCGCACCCGGGGCTCGAACGACTGCTGTCCCGACCGGTCTTCCACGAGCAGCACCGCGTCCACTCCGCTGAGGTGGAACTCCTTCAAGTGCTGTTCCGAGAGCCCCTCATTGGGCGTGATGAGCAGGATGGAATCGAACTCCCGCCGCTTGTCCGCGCGCCTCACCAGCGCTTCGGGATGCCGGCCATGCCGCAGGTAATGGAGCATCTGCCACAGGTTTACATGAAGCAGCAAGGTCTTGCCGCTGCCGGTCGCCATGAAGAATGCCAGCCGCCGCAGATCATCCGGCTCGAACGCCGTAAACTCGTGCAGCGCTGGTTCGGCGCGCTTCTGGCGTTGGAGGAACGCATTCAAGTCAGCCAGGAAGGCCGCCGGCTCGGACGTCAGCCGGTCGAGGCAGATTTCGGTGTAAAGCAGGCCGAGGTACTGGAAATACTTGAACGCAAACTGGCCGCGCGCTTTCGCCAGCCGCGCCTCGTAACCCATCACGCGCGCGTCATACTCCGCCAGCTTGTCCCGCAAAGCCGCGTCCTGCGCCCGCCCCAACAGCGCCCCGTAGAAGTAGCTCTGCCCGTCCGCCGCCCGGCCTTCCTGCACGTTCATCGGCTGCTTCAACTCGGTCAGCTCACGCGCATCCAACAGGGCGTGAAAATACCGGTTCAGAACCAGCGCGTGTTCCAGTCTCATGCGTCCTCCACTGTGTCATGGACTGGACCGCGCCAAGGACGTCCGAGAGCGCCAGCCAGGAAGAAAGCGGCAGAGGACTGCCGCACTCCAAGACGCTTCGCGAGCTCCAGTCGCCCGCCCGTGTCCGCCAGGTTTTGGAGTGCGGCGGCCCTCCGCCGCTTTTCCGACGGCCAGTGGCAAGGCCAATTCAGTGCAACGCATCCAATCACGCAACAACCGTCCCGCTTTGGTCTCACCGTTCTTCCTCCTCCAGCAACCGCTTAAACAGCCCGTCCAACGACCGCACACCCGGCACGGCGCAGTCGCCGTTGATCCACGCCTCGTCGAACGGCCCGTCCTGCTTCAGCCGCGCCTCCAGAAACTTCCGCTCGACGGCGGGATCAAGCTTGTCCATGTCGCGCCACAGCACCAACACGCGCCGCCCGTCGGCCTTCTTCGCCTTGACCGCGCGGTAGTCCCGCTTGGCGGCCTCGTCGCGCCACCTCTCGATACGCTGGACGTGCAGGCCGTAGAGGAAGTTGAACGTCTCCACCAAATCCACCGTCTCCGTGCGCGGCCCGTCCTCGCCGAGCACCTCGATGGTGTAGGCAAACGGATGTTCCAGCTTCGCCAGATTCAACATGCTCGCGCTCGCCTCCACCGGCAGCCGCGCCATGTAGGTCAGCCGGTAAGCGTCGTCGCCAACCTTGCCCTTGATCGCCTTTGCGCGCGGCGCTTCGCGTTCGAGCGTCTCATCCGAGACCAAGTTGTGCAGGGCGTCCTCGTAGCCCTCCAACCGCAGC
Source organism: Verrucomicrobiota bacterium (assembly GCA_025457615.1). Lineage (GTDB taxonomy): Bacteria > Verrucomicrobiota > Verrucomicrobiia > Limisphaerales > DSYF01 > JALOTU01. The sequence continues at coordinate 161,691 of JALOTZ010000003.1, read as the reverse complement.
ACTTTCACCAAACGCGGCGTCCGCTCGGCTTCCTCCTTCGTCGCCATCCGCACCGGCTTGCCGCTTTTCCATTCGGGAGTGAACATCACTTTCTGGATACGAGGCACGAGCACGGTATCGAAGTGCTCACCCATCTCGACTATGATGAACTTGCGCTGCTCGCCATCCTCTCTGTTCAAATTGATGACCGCATGGCCGGTCGTGCCTGACCCGCCGAAGAAGTCCAAGCACACATTGTCATCCTCAAGCCTGCCGGCAAAGAGCGCATCGCCGACCGTGTGTATGGACTTGGGATAAGCAAACGGGTTGTGTTTTCCGATGATGTCAGCAAGGAGGTTTGCGCCATACGTTCCAGCGTTGTAACGGCGATCAACCCAGTTGCTAAAGAGGGCAGGCGTTCTATCCCCAGCCTCAATCAATTGGTAAACCGTCATCGCGTCACTGCACACCAACTTGCCCTCGCGGAGGAGGCCGAGAGCCGATTCGTAGGAGCGGCGCCACACACGCTCCTCTTCTTGCTCTCCTACCGGGTATATGCGGATGCGACCGTCTTCGGTTGGACCTGTTGGATAGTCGCCATCCGGCCGCGGTTCGAGACCAACAACCTTCTTTGTCTCGGGGTCTGCCAATACCGCGTAGAAACTATTGGGTCTGCCTTTCCTGAAATTGCTCTCCGCCGTGCCACTGCGCTTGAACGGACGCCGCTCGGTAGTCTCAGAGTCTTCCCTGCCGGCGAGTGCCCTTGCGCAGTCCCTTCGCACACACACAAGCATGTATTCGTGCGTTGTCGCGAAGGTCTTGGCTTTGCCTCCCTGTGGGTGATGGTTGACGACAATCATCTCCCTGCGCAGGTATGGAAACTCTCGGTCCATAACCTGGCAGAGATCGGCCATCTCAAAATCATCTATGGCGATGAACAGGATCGCGTCTTTCGTCACGAGCTTCATTGCTTCCGTAAGCCGGCCCTCCATCAACGCAACCCACGAGGAGAAGAGATAGCCGTTCTTGTAAGGGATCTGGGAATCGCCGGTGTTGTATGGCGGATCAATGTAAATGCAATCAACTCCGGCGGCGCATTTGCGCAGGAGAAAACGCAGGGCTTGGTAATTCTCTGAGCAAATCAGCAGCCCGTCGGTTGCTTCGTCCACATCATCGAATGCGGTCAGCAGCCGCTCCTTGAAAGGCGCATTGAAATGCGCGGTGTTCACCACCAGCGTCGGATGCTCCGCCAGGAACTTCTCGTTCACCTTCTTCGACCCTGCCCGCTGATCGGCAGGCGGGTCGATGGCGAATAACTCTTTCCACGCGGCCAACTGACCGGCGTTGCCGGCAACTTCCTTCCACAATTCGCGCGGGACGTTCTGGATGGGCACGAGGTAGTCGGTTTTCAGGACGAATTTGCGCTTCTCGAACAGCCGTTTTTGGACGTTCTCGATCTGCGCGAGGAACTGGATTACTTCCTCGGCCAGTTTCCGGATCACCCGCAGCGTGCGCTGCTTGCCCGGCAGGTCGCCGTCGAGATCGGCCAGATGCAGCACTTGGTCTTTGAGGTAAAACTCCAACTCGCGCCGCAGGAAACCGTCGAGGTTCTTGTGGATGAAATAGTCGCTGCTGTTCTTGCGGCAGAAGTGGCGCAGCCGCTTCAGAAGCAGGCTCGTTTCCTCGTTTTGCTTCGGCTCCACGATTTCGGCGAGCCGCGCCTTCAAGCCGGCCTCGGGCACGGCCTCAATGATCTTCGGCAGCGCCGCTTGCAGGACGGATTCCTGCAGCCGGCTGTTCTTGCCGTGTTTCTCGATCTCCGTTTCGGTGGGCAGCCGGTAGTGGAACGGCAGCGTGAACATGCGCGTGGCCTTGTCCCACGCCGCTTCCTTCGGCAGCGGAAAGAAGTAGCGCGTGTCGCCCTTGGTGTTGCCGGGTGGCAGGCTCGCTTCGGTGAGCGTGAACCGCACCCGGCACGGTTGGCCGAGCATGCCCACGGTGAAGGCGTAATCGCGCAGGCTCTCGGCGGTCTTCACGTAGTGCTGGTCGCGGTTGGCCCAGTGGAAGAAGACTTCCTCGCCATTGTAGGGTACGGCGTAGGTTTCCCGCGCCCCGTAGCGTCGCTTCGGGATGAAATCGCCCGCCTCGTAGTAGCGCGAGAAGAACGCCCAGAGATGATTGAACACCTCCGCCTTCTGCTCCTCGCTGACCTGAATCTCCTGAACCTGCTGACGCTTGGCCTCGTAAGCCGCAATCAACTCCCGCGCCGCCTTCGCCTTCTGGTGCCGGTGATCCTCCTTGATCTCCCCGGTCGGCGCGAGCGCCTCGGCGTCGATCTCCTGCCTCACCCGTTCAGCCAAACCGGCAAGCTCGCGCTCCAGTTGCGCATGAACATCACCGACCGCCCCCTTGAACACCTCGTCCACCCGTCGCGGCAGTTGCTCGGTCAGGAACGCCTCGACCTCGCCGCGTTTCAACCGCAGCAGCCGGTAGATGCCGAAGTCCAGGTCGGCGTAGTCGTATTGGAACAGGTCGCGCAGAAGCGCCTGCAACCGCTGCAATGCATTGCTCTCGGGCATGGGCTGAGATCGCTCGCGCGCGAATCAGCCCTGTCTGGTGACTGTCTCCGTGGGTTCTTTGGTGCCTGAAATGAAATGGGACGCATTTACTTGCGCCCCACCTCAGGCACCTAGGAGGGCCCACAGAGGAACGCTTTCAATGCGCCCCGGCTGGGGCGCACTTCAAACGCTGTCCTCTGTACGAAATTTCCTAGGTTTCGAGGTGAACAGCAGCCGAAGCTACGCGAAATGATTTTGGTTAAATGGGTTTTCTGGTCGTTTGATTTCTCCGGACGCGGCGAACATAGCCCGAATCCGGGTGGGGCGACAAGCGCGGGGATTGGGCCGGACAGAAGATCCGGGGCGCAAAGGTTGATTCCAAGGGGCCCGGGCATTATGGTGGCCCCATGAGCGCCACATTTGCCGCGCTGGTCGAAGAGATCCGAAGCTGCTCCTCGGAGGAAAAGCTGGAGCTGAAGTCCTTGCTCGAACGCGCGTTGGTCGAGGATCGACGCCGGGAAATCAAAGCCAGCGGACGGCGCAGTATCGTGGAGATGAAGCGTGGCGATCTAAAGTTTTCCAGTTCCCTCAGCGAGCTGAAGAAGTCCCTGACGGAATGACGCGGATCGCCTTCAGTTCGTCCTTCAAGCGGGCCTTCAAGAAGCGCATCGAAGGCCGTAAACGATTGGAGGAGAGTTTCTGGAAGCGAGTGGAGATCTTTCAGGAGGACCCGTTTGACGCGCGCCTGCGAACGCACAAACTCTCAGGCGATCTGGCGGAGTTTTGGAGTTTCTCCGTTGAATACAATGTTCGGGTCCTTTTTCTATTCGCCACCAAGAATCGGGTGGTGTTCACCGACATCGGCACCCATGACGAGGTCTATTGAGCAGGCATCCCCCTCGATCGGGAGGATGCCGCACCGATTGCAAGCTTTCCTTTTGCCCGGCGGTTGAACACATTCCGGCCCGACGGATGACATCCTGCATGAGCCCGAAACCGGACATTTTCCTCGGCACCGACAGCGGTGCGACCACGACCAAGTTCTCCGCGGTCTTTGAGAACGGGGACGCCGTGAGCACCAAGGTGCTGCAGCGCTCCACCAACGCGCACAACGGACGTGAGGGCGTCATCGCCGCCTGGATCGGCGGTGCGGGCGATTTCCTCGCGCAGAACCAGCTCGAGTGGTCGCAGGTCGCCGGCGTCGGGCTCGCCATTCCCGGGCCGTATGAGCGCTATGGCGTATTCGGCAAGTCGCCCAACCTGCCCGCCAGTTTCTGCGGCTGGAACGTTTACGAGGATTACCGGAACGCCCTCGCCCAGCAGATCGGACACCCTGTGCCGCTGTGCGTGGGGAACGACGGCAATTACGGCGGTGTCGCCGAGGCCAAGCTTGCCCGGGGCAAGTCCAACGCTTCCGTCGCCATGCTGATGCCCGGCTCCGGCCTCGGCGCGGCGTTCGTCGGCGCGGACGGCATGTGCCTGGACGGCGACACGCTGGCGGGCATGGAGGCCGGCCACATGCCCGTGCCGCTGCAACTGCTCGGTCTCAACGGCCAACCGCTTCTCTGCGGCTGTGGACGCGACTGGGGTTGCGTCGAGGCGTACACGACGATCTCCGGTCTGGGTCATCTGCTGATGGAACGACTGCCCAGGTATCCCGGCCACGAGCTGCACACCGCGCCCGGCACGACCAAGGACAAGGCGCTCTCGCTCCGGGGCCGTGCGCAACAAGGCGACCCGCTGGCGATGGAGATCTTCGATTTCCAGGCGCGCGTCATGGGCATCCACGTGGCCAACCTGGTGATGGCGCTGGACCCGGGGATCTTCATCATCGGCGGCGGCTTGATGGATCACGAGGCGACCACGCCGGAATTCCGCGAGCGTTACCTGCGCATCGTGCGCGAGACCGCCCGGCCCTATCTCTGGCCCCAGCAACGCGACACGCTCAAGATCGTCTCGGCCGAACTGGGCGAGCTCTCCCAAGCCATCGGCGCCGCCCTGGTGGCGCTCTACCGCCACAAGCACGGAGCCTGAAGACGGGGCCCTGGCCTGGCCCGTCCAAGGCCCGCCAGGCAAAGGTGGAGTTATAACATGGCGGGCAACGTCTGGCAGTTCGTCAACGACTGGTATGGACGGGACTACTATTCCTACAGCCCCACGAACCATCCGCCCGGCCCCGCCAGCGGGAGCTTCATGCCCGACGGCAAGCCGTATCGCGGCATGCGGGGAGGTAATGGTATAACGGCGAGAACGGCCATCGTCGCGTCTCCAATCGCAACCCGTCTTGCTTTCGCGGTCCGCAAGACCCAGATCACCCCTACCACCATCTCGGCTTCCGCCTTGTGCTGCCGTTGAACGCCGAGAGCCGGCCGGTCATCAAACCGACACCGGTGCAGCGCGTTGGCGGCGGCGGGGGCGGTGCCGGTGGCGGCAGACAGGGCGAAGGCCGCGGCCCGGGCGGTGGTGGCAACCGGGACCATCGTCCGCCGCGCGACGACCGGCCAAGCGCCCTTCGCTGAGGCGTAGGACGAGGCGTTCCGCCTGTCTCCAGTTGAGCGAGGTGTCGGTCGCCAGCGTCAGGCGCGGGGCCTGACCTGCGCCGCCAGCCGGGTTTCCTTCCGGATTCTGTTCTCGTGTGGTTTTCTTACTAGAAAGATGTTGACGGACTTTTTAGAAAAGTCATACTGATGTTCGTGAATACGACATCGCCAGCCGACACCGTCTGGTTCACCACCAAAGGCCAGGTGGTGATCCCGCTGCGGCTCCGCAAGCTCTACCACATTGAGGACGGCACCCGCGCCATCGTCACCGCCACCGACGAGGGCATCCTGCTGAAGCCGGTGACCCGGCACGCCATCAACCGCCTGCGTGGCATCCTCAAGCGCAAACCCGGCGACAAGCCGCTCGGGGAGGAGTGGGCGGAGCACAAACGCCGGGAAAAGGAAATCGAGGAGGCCAAACATGCCCGCAGCACCGGTGCTCGATAGCTTTGCGCTGCTCGCGTTTCTCCGGGGCGAAGCCGGCGACGACAAGGTTGCCGCGCTGCTGGAAAGGGCCGGCCAGCGCGACGTGCCGCTGCACATGACCGAGGTGAACTACGCCGAGGTCAAATACATGGTCCTCCGCAAGGACGGCGCCGCGCGCTGGGCGGACGTGGCCCGTGATTTGCCCACATTGCCTGTTGAATTCCATCCGGCGGACCGCGAACTGGCCGACGTGGCGGCGGACTTCAAATCGCGCTTAAGCCTCAGCCTGGCCGACGCCTTCGCCGCCGCGCTGGCCCGGAAGCACAAGGCCGAACTCGTCACCGGCGACCCGGAGTTCAAAGCGGTGGAGAAGGAGATCAAGATCAACTGGCTGGTTTGACACCCCAGCGAGAAGAGAATTTCCCCTCGAGATCGCGGGAGAGCCTGTTGCCGCCAGCGCACCGGTTGCGCTAGGCTGGCCGCGTTAACCGACACGAATGAATTAACGACCACAACACAATTTGATTTCGCGTAGCTTCGGCTGCTGTCCAACTCGAAACCTAGGAACTTTCGGAAATGCAGGACGGCGCTCGATGCGCGCCCCAATTGGGGCGCGCTGAAAGCGCTCCTGCGTTGGGCCCTCCTAGGTGCCTGAGTTGGGACGCAAGTAAGTGCGTCCCACTTCTGTTTCAGGCACCAAGGGTTCCACCGCAGGCAGCAAGCCATCCCGACAGGGCTGAACGCACTCGCGAGCGCTTCAGCTCATGTCCACGGACACAACAACTCAGTCCCTGACTTGTCTCGACCTCTTCTGCGGTTGCGGCGGCTTCACGCTTGGCATGGAGCGAGCCGGTTTCCGGTGCCTTGCCGCCGTTGACTTCAACGAACAGGCGATTGCCACCTTCAAGGCGAACTTCGGCAAGGAAACGCTCGCCCTCTGCAAGGACCTCTCGCGCTTCACCCCTCACGAATTGGCGGCCAGGATTGGTGTCAACAGTGTGGATGTCATCGTTGGCGGGCCGCCGTGTCAGGGCTTCAGCACCGTGCGGCAGGTGGATGCTGCCAACCACGGCTCGCGCGTGCGCCGGGACAAACGCCGCTACCTCTTCCGTTACTTCCTCGACTACGTGGCCGCGTTTCGTCCGCGCGTGTTCGTCATGGAAAACGTCCTCGGCCTCCAAAGCGCCGCGAAAGGCAAGTTCTTCACGATGGTTCAGGCGGAGGCGCGCAAGCTGGGCTACCGCGTCCAAGCTCAGGTTGAAGAAGCCTGGAAACTCGGCGTGCCGCAGAAGCGTCGGCGTCAACTCGTCATCGGCGTGCGTGACGACATTCCGGGATACTTCGCGGGAGAGTTGAGCCCCGCGGCGCGAGCCTTCTCAAGTAGCAGCCGAGGTCACGAGGCTCCATTTAGGAATGGTGCTGAAACTTGCCCACGCTCCGAATCTGATCAGAGCCTCCTCACGTCGGCTGCTACACCGAAGCTTTGGGATGCCATCGGCGATCTGCCTGAAGTGCCGGCAGGCGGAGGCGTCGAGGAATGCGACTACGACTTGAAACGGCGCAATGACTTTCTGGCGGAGCGTGGAGCGGCGGCGCGCCACTACCTGCAATCCATCTTGGAAATTGAGCGCGCGTCGCATCTCACCGCACACCGCGCCCGGCCGCACAGCGAGCGTGATCTGCGTGACTTCGCCCGCCTGCGCCAAGGCGAGCACAGCGGTGAAGCGGAGGCGCGGGGGGAATCTCTGGAGTTCACCTACAGCCGATCCTGCTTCAGTGACCGCTACAAGCGCCAGCACCGGGACGAGCTTTGCTCCACCATCGTGGCCCATCTGAGCAAGGACGGGTTGATGTTCATTCATCCGAACCAGAACCGTTCGCTCACACCGCGCGAGGCGGCGCGAATCCAGACGTTCCCTGACTGGTTCTGGTTCCCCGTGGCTCGCACCCATCAGTTCCGCCTCATCGGCAACGCCGTGCCGCCCATAGTGGCCGAAGCGGTCGCGGAAGAAGTGCGCGACTTCCTGACTGCCGCCCAGCCTGTGCATCAAGCCATCCCGTTCGACGCTGCGCCTCTGCCCGTGACGGAAGATCAGGCAGTCGCCTGGGTCCGTCCGCTGCTTGATTTGCCACCACAGGCGCTACGGCGTGTCGAAACTGACGTTTTCAAACGCGCGTGGATTGCCATCGCCTTTCTCTACGCCGGGCTGCATCCCGACAGCGCACTCGATCACGGCGAAACCATCTGCCGAAAGAACGAGAACGAATACACGCCAGTGGCCAGACTAGAGCCAAGGCTGACCGCGCCTTACTACGAGCGCAGCGGCTGGCCGGTGGTGCTTGCGCCCATCGCCCGGGAAGCATGGAGACGATTTCGTAACAAGGAACTCGCCGATGACGACTTCTATTGCTCGGAAGCCCAGATGGCGGGCATGTGCTATCGCAACCCGCAGCTTGCCGAGGAAGTGAAGATTGCGCGGGTAGACTTCAGAACGGCATAGGAACAAGAACGATGAATCCACAGTGGCATTTCAACGAAAGGCGAGCCTGCGACCGAATGCGGGACTCCGCGAACGACGCCTTCTTCACGGCAGAGAGCTTGGAGAACCTGAGCGAGGCTCTCGTCCGCGAAGGAATTCAGAACTCGCTCGACGCAGCAATGCGCGGAGACGCCAACGAACGGCAGGTCACTGTGAGAATCGCATTGGTGCCGGGGGCGAGTGCGCAGGCTCGCACCGCCCTATTGGACTTATTCCAGCCGGCCCGTGTCCACTTCGAGAAAGGGTTGGGGAATGGCAGCTTCACCGAACTGTTCAATGGCGAGACTGGTTTTCTCGCCTTCGAAGACTTCGGAACCAGAGGGTTGAATGGGGATGTTTCGGAATGGCGGTTGGAGCATTCAGAGTTCAACGCCTTTTTCAGCTTCTTTAGGGCGGACGGCCGTTCGGCAAAGACCGGCGAGAACCTTGGACGCTGGGGAATCGGCAAGCAGGTCTTTCCCACCGCCAGCAAACTCCATTCGATGTTTGGCTTGAGTGTCCGCAGCGATACGCCAGCCAAAGTGCTCATGGGTTCGGCGGTCGTCCGCAGCCACTCAATCCAGGGCAAGGACTACCAACCCGATGCTTGGTTCGGTTGCCGTAGCGGCGGTGGAGAGCAGGTGCTGCCCGTGGTTGACTCTGATTTCATTGCCCGATTCGAGCAAACCCTCGGGCTGAAGCGACGGGACAAACCTGGCCTCTCGGTGGTGGTGCCGTGCGTTGATGATCGCGTGAGCTTGGACGATCTGCGGCGCGGGGTAGTCCAGAATTTCTTCTGGCCAATCCTGCTCGGCGAGTTGGTGGTCGAGCTTGAAGCCCCCAGCGTCAACCACCGCATCGACGCGGAGTCCATCGCCGCTCACAGAGCGCTGCTGCCCGCCTCGGAAGCAGCCGTGGTTCAGTTCGCGGCATGGGCGGCATACGCGAAACCGGCAGAGATCGTAAGTCTGCCGGAAGAACCAACCAGACCGCCAGACTGGCGAAAGATCGGGGAATTGATCTTGCCGGAAGCCACGCTGGCACAAATTCGCACTCGCATGGAAACCAATCAGCGTGTTGGAGTCCGGGTTCCGCTCCGGGTCCGGCCCAAGGATGGAAGAGCCGAAACCATGTCCTTCTTCACCGTTTACATCGAGCCTTGCCGTGATGCGGGTTATCGCCCTCTTTTCCTGCGTGACGGCATTCTCATCAAAGATGTGCGTGCTCCGCAGTTGCAGGGATGCCGCTCCTTGGTTGAAGTGGAAGATCCTCCGCTAGCCGGGTTGCTAGGTGACGCGGAAGGCGTCAATCACACGCAATGGCAGAAGGACTCTCCGAAGTTCCACAACCGCTATTTCTACGGGCCGGACGCCATCAAGTTTGTGACGCGGAGCGTGTTTGAGATCATGCAGGCGCTCCATGCCCGCGACACGAAAGGCGATCCCACGCTTCTGCTCGATCTTTTCTTCCTGCCAACCGATGAAGGACCAACTGAGCCTGCAAAAAAGTCGAAACCCGGTGACGATGGCAAGCAGAGCGAGCCTCCTGGCGGCGTGCCTCCAAAGCCGAGACGATTTGACCTCCGACAAGTGGAGGGCGGCTTCGTTCTCAAACCCGGTGACGCACCGCCGGAGTCGTTTCCTGTGCGGGTCCGGATTGAGGCTGCATATGCCGTCCGCCGTGGAAATGCGATCAAACGCTGGGCGACTGACGATTTCGTGTTCACACGCCAGCCGCTCAGACAAGAACCGAAAGCCAACGGTGTAATTGTCAGTCGTGAAGACGGAAACTACATCGAGTTGGAACTACGAAAGCCGGACTTCCAGTTCGGCATTTGTGGTTTCGACAAGAAGCGTGACTTGGTCGTCCGCGCAATTGAGTTGAAAGGAGCCGATGAAGAGAACGTTTAACTACACTGGGCGTCGCAAGATTGAACGGCGCGACGTATCCATCACGCTCCGCGAGGACCAGGGAACTTGGGTTTTCGATGCCGACTTGCGGTTGGCGGATTATCGCTTTCCTCGCAATGCCGAAGTCTGGCTGGAGGCTCATCGGCAGAACCTCTGGATGCAGTTCGCATGGGGAACCATTTCGGCCATGCGCCCCCCAAGCAACAGGCGGTTGACCGAGTTTGATGTGCCGGATGGCATCCTGTTTAGGGTGCGCGTTGTGCAACCGCCCGGCAACGAACACCACAAACTGCTCGGCGAGGCAGATGGCATCCAGTTTGTGAAAGCAGGTGAGGCTACTGACAAGCGCCGCCCGTTGCTTGAGCCCGTGCCGGAAGCGCTGGACCAACTGCTTTGGAAACTCGATATGGAGAGCGATCCACCGCGTCTGCTGGTGAACAAAGATGCCAAACCGACGTGGAAAGACCTCGCTCGCTCGCAGCACTTTCTGTCGCTGGTATATCCCGAAGTCCTGCGGAGAATCTTGGCCCACATCCTCATCGAAGATGCGTGGGTTGAGGACGACGAGGAACCGGGATGGCAAGCGGACTGGGTGCGGTTTGCGCGAAATCTCGGTGTTTCCACCCCGCTACCAAACCCAGACCAGAAGCAGGATCGCGAAGCGTGGACTGATGAGGCGGTGGCCACATTCGCGCATCGGCACGAGTTGCGCGCCAAATTGGATCTGGTTTTTTAGGAGGAGACACGCGCATGAGACTACGTCGTTTCAACGCCGATGGAGTGACTGCGTTCGCGAACTACCGAGGGCGGTTGGCTTTGGAGCCTGCGCTTCCACCACCGGTTGAATTGCTCGAAGACCCGGCGTTGACAGAGGAGCTGCCAGGGGAGGTTGAGGTACTGCCGCGAGTATTCACCAACCGGCTGGACGCCGGCTTGTTCTTCAACGATTTAGTTGATAGAGCGGCAATCAACCTCCCCGAGCGCGACCAAGGTCTGTGGGCTTGGCTCACGCTGTTCTACTTCGACCAAGTCTGCCCAGCGGATGGAAATGGCCGGCGGGACCCGAAAGACGAAGCGCGGCTGCTTCCAATTCTCGACAACCACCAGCGGTTCTACCGGCATCTGCTTGTCGGTCCTTTCCTGATTGTACGGGCGCACCGCGACCTGCCAAAGCGGGCGATTGCCATGCTGTGCAATCCACTGTGGAAACCCGGTGAAATCGCCGAGCAGCTTGCCTCTCGGAAGGAACTGGTAACCAACCGCGCCGTGGCGGAGGCTGCCACGGAGTTGTATTACGACCCTACGAAGGACTCCTTCAAGCGCGGGGCAGGCTCGGACGTTCGCGGCGCGGCTCGGCGGTTGGCAACGCTGCTAAACCAACTTGACCTGACTTGGTATCTTTACGGCCTGAGCGCGGCGGAGTTGCTGCAACTGCTGCCAAAGGAGTTTGATCGCTTCCGCACGCAGGTTGCATGAATCCGCGATGGCTGACGTATTCACACAAGAGAAACGCTCGCAGGTCATGTCCCGCATTCGCTCGCGCGGAAACAAGGACACAGAGCTTGCGCTGTCGTCGCTGTTTCGCCGGCATGGCATCAGCAGATGGCGGAGGCACCAGCAACTGAGCGTGCGTAGCCGCCGGGATCAGTCGGCGCCAGCTTCAAAGCGGACGTCGCTATGGCGAGATGGCGCGGACTCACGTCTGCGGCTACGGGTGCGGCCGGACTTCGTCTTCCCCAAGCTGCGGCTGGCGGTGTTCGTGGACGGTTGTTTCTGGCACGCCTGCCCGCTGCACGCCACGAAGCCCCGCCACAACGCCGCGTTCTGGCGGAAAAAACTGGCGGCGAATAAAGCGCGGGACCGGATGGTGAACCGAACCCTGCGAGCGCAAGGCTGGCGCGTGCTGCGCATCTGGGAACATGAACTCCCGAAACACGGAGTGCGGAGTGCGGAACGCGGAGAGGGACGCTTGCTGGCCAAGCTGCGGAAGGCGCTGGCAGCGTAGGACAGGCGGCATGCCCCTTTCGGGAGAACCCAGCCGGACAAGCCGTCGCCGACCTCGTCATCCGTGCCTGTCCTGGTCGCAGTTTCAACGGACATTGGAATTCTCCCTCACCTTTCCGGTGGAAAGCCGCCGGAGGTTTCCGTTCAACTCCTTGAACATGAAGCCAGAGAACAGCTCGGGGATGCCGCGCCATCCTCAAACCACCGACCACGGCACCCCGAGCAGAAACTCACCGCTCACCGGCGGCAAGGGTGCGGTGTGGGAAGGCGGCTTGCGCGTGCCCTTCGTCGTCGCCGGGCCGGGCGGGGAGGCCGGCGCGTGTTCGCACGCGCGCGTGACGCAGACGCATGTGTTCCCGAGCTTCGCAGACCTGGCGGGCGCGAAGGAAGCCTTGCCGGGCCGCGTTGAAGGCGGAAAAGGCGAAAAAACTGGACGCGCTCCTGATGTCTTGCTTGAAGCACTGCCCCAACCCGCGCGCTGATGCCGCGGTTCCCTCCTATTCGGATCGGGAAGCCCCTGCTTCATGTCCTGCCATCTCCTCCGCCAGCTTGGTGCCGCAGGCGTGGCAGTAGCGGGAGTGCGGCGGACACTCCACGCGGCATTTCACACACTGCGTGTGCGCGTCGAGATGGCGGTAATGGATGACCAGGTTGCGGATGTAGGGAATCCAGGTGAACAGGTAGGCGAAGATGAAGACGGAATCGCGCCGGTAAAACAGCGCGTAACTGAGCAGGAGACCGGACCCGGCCAGGCTGAGCCACCAGAAGGCCGGCGGGACGACCACCTGCTTGCGCTTCTCGGTGGCGTACCATTGCAGGAAAAAGCGCGAGAAGAACACCGCGTTGCCCAGCCACCCGATCACCTTCCAGGTGTTCCACTCGATCCCCAGAAAGCGGCCGTCGCCGAAGAGATTGTTCGTCCAGTCCATGCGGAAAGCCGCCTAGGGCGCGAGGAGCTTTTGGACCTTGTCCTCGAGCCGGTCGCGCGCGCTCATGTCCACGAGGTTGCCCTGTTTATCCACCAGCCACATGGCGGGAATGCTGGTGATGCCATACTGGCGGCCGAGATCGTTTTCCCAGCCCTTCCCGTCGAAATACTGCGGCCATGTCATGTCCTGCTTCTCGACAAAGGACTCCAGCCGCTCCCTGTCCTTGTCGAAACTGATCCCGACGATTTCGAATCCCTGCGGATGCAGCCGTTCGTAGGCGGCCTTGACCTTGGGCAATTCGGCCACGCAGGGTCCGCACCAGGTGGCCCAGAAATCCACCAACACCACCTTGCCTTTGAGTCTGGCCAGGTCCACCTCGCGGCCATCCACGGCGGTGAACCGGATGTCGAGCGGTTTGCCGAGGGCGTCGAACTTCTTGAGCAGGGCTTGCGCGGAGGCCTTCACCTTGTCCGACCCGCCGCCTTCCGCCACCTCCCTGGCCAGCGCCCTGGCTTTTTCGGCATCGGCAACCTGAGCCAGCCCCAGGAGCATCTCGGAGGGTTCATCCCGGCCGGGAAACTCTTTCATCAGCTCGCGCGCACCCGCCTCGAAGGCGGCCATCATGGCGTCGCGATCCCCGGTGCCGCCGGCCAGGGCCGCGCGCTGCACCGCCGCCGCCCGCAACTCGAACCGGTCCTCCTCGGGGAGGTCGGGATCCTTGAGTTTGGCCTGCTCGAGCGCTTCGAGCCGCGCCGTCGCGTTGGTGTTTCCCAACTGGACCGCGATGCGGACCATCTCCAGTTCCTTCTCGCGCGCCTGGGTGGCCTGCGGGTGGTCCGGGTACTGTTCGTAGAAATTGCGCGCGCGCCCGGCCGCCACCGCCGCCAGCTTGCCCTGTTGTTCGCGAAACTGTTCGATTTCCTCCCGGCTGGGCCTTCGCTCGCGCCACTCGGCCGGCGGCACGGGCGGTGTCAGCGCACGCTCGGTCTCCGCCCAGACCCGATCCGCCTCCGACGCCGCAGTCTCCGCCGCCTCCTGGGCCCGCAGCGGACCGCTGGCCACCAAGGCGAGCAAAGCGGCCAGGGCCGCAGGACCGCGCCAGAGTGACCGGAGAGCCAGGGAGTTGATTTTCATGATTTGCCTTTCGCGTAGCTCTACCCGGCCACCGAATGACTGGCAAGCATCGAAGGGAGCCGCGACCGGTCCGGCACTGGCTGCCGCAATCCCGCGAAAATATCCTTGGCTGGCGGGGTCATTGGGCGTATCAACACGATGTTCTTTGAAAGCGGGTGGGCGTTCCACCCCACAGTGACAGTCAGAGGTCAGGGAACCCCGTGAGATTCGGGGACGGTTGCGCCACTGTAACGGACCACAATCTCCCACAGCCACTGTTCGGCCCCGCCAGCGCGGGACGGATGGGAAGGCGGGAGGGCGGCTCGGAGTCCGGAGTCAGGATAACGATCTGGCTGTGCTCGTCGGCCCCGACGCGTCGGGGCACTTCTCCGCCAAGAGAAGGATGAGGCCAGGCCGCCGGACGGTTTCCGGCGGCAGATGAGGAAGCCTTCATTCTCCATTTTGCGGGGGATGGAGGTTTTTGCTTTGGCGGCGGCGGTCTGCGACCGGCGCCGGCATGGCGAATCTGTTGCTCACCGAGCAACACCCCTCTCCCCCCTCTGGTCTCCAATGCACAACGCCGCTGTGGCATCGCGGCTTTATTGGAAAGATCAGTCATGAAAACATCGTTAATCGTGGCGCTCGCTCTCGCGGGCGCCGTCTCCGTGTCCCAAGCCGCCGACTTCGCCGAGGGCGTCGTGGATTACCATCCCGGCACCCATCCCGCCCCGGGTTACACCAACGCGGTCGCCGCGCTGGGCGAACCCACCCGCATCAATCCCTGGGGCGATGCCGTCACCCCCTTCAATCCGCCTTACTCGACCGGGGACATCGTTTCCCTCGGCGAAGGCGGATCGCTGACGATCGAGTTCCACACGCCGGTCCTCAACCATCCCTGCAACGAATACGGCCTGGATTTCATCATCTACGGCAACTCCGGATTCATCGTCACCAACGACTTCAACTGGGAGACGTTTGAATGGATCGGCGCGCCGACCACTGATGGATCCCTGTTCGGGGCGAACTTCGGGACAACCCGGGTCGCCGTCAGCAAGGACGGGGTCCATTTCTACACGCTCGACCCGGCCCGGGCTCCCACCGTGGACCAACTGCTCCCGACCGATCCCGAGGGGGATGTTCACACCCCGCCCCCGCCCGGCTTGGCGCCGGAGGATTTCGCCGGCTTGACCGACCTGGAAGTGGCCGGGCTTTACTCGGGCTCAGCCGGCGGCGCGGGTTACGACCTGGCCTGGGCGTGCGATGCGCAGGGGCGCCCGGTGCGACTGCCGCAGGTGCGCTTCGTTCGCATCGAAGTCTTGAGCGGCCGGGCCGAGGTGGATGCCGTGGCCACCGTCTTCACTCCGCCCGGACACGCGGGGAAATGAACTGCTCCCTGCGCATCCCGGACGCCGCAACCCCCGCTGCACCCCCGGTGTCAGCCAGGCGAACTTTTGTTCCAGGCCAGACCCGAGGTTGCTGGCGCGGGCTGGGGCGCGGGGCGGTCGCCGGCTTGGGACTCCTGGCGGCCACCCTGCTGGCACACCGGGCCTGCGGGGTTACCGTCCAGGAGGACTTCTCGACCAACCCCGCCTCGCGTGGATGGCAGGTTCATGGCGAGTCCTCCCTGTTCGCCTGGGACAGCACCCACGAAGTCCTGCGTGTCACATGGGACTCGTCCAAGACCAACAGCTACTTCCATCTGCCACTGCGCACCGAGCTGAGGCGAAGCGACGACTTCACGGCATCCTTCGACATCCGGTTGGAGGACATTTCTGCCGGCACGACCCCCGGCAAGCCCCGGGAGTTTCCGCTGGTGCTCAGTCTGTTCAACCTGGCCGACGCGCAGCGAACCAACCTGTTTGTGGGTTACGGAGTGACACCGTCGGGCGGGGGAGTGAGGAATGCGGTCGAGTTCAACTACTTCCCGGATGCAGGTTACGGTGAAACGTTTGCGGCCATCGCGGTTTCCAGCACGCCCACCAATTATGGCCAGTTCCAATTCCACCATGACTATCCGACGCCGATGGAGACAGGGATCTGGCATCGCGTCACTCTGAGTTGCTCGGGGGCCAGCCAGCAGGTGACCCTCACCAAAACCCGCGCCGGCCTGCCCTACGGCGCCACTCAGACCCTCAGCCTCGCGGCGCCGTTCGGGGACTTCCGCTTGGACACCTTGGCCATATCGAGCTACTGCGACCAGGTCGGTCTGGGCTCTGTCCAGGCGCACGGGGTGATCGATAACATCTCGCTGACGGTGCCGGACCCGCCCATTTCCACGACGGTGTTGACCCTGACGAACGGACTGCAGGTCCATTTCCAATCCACCATCGGCTGGAATTACCGACTCCAGCGGAATTCAGAGTCGGCGGGATGGGTTCCGGCATCCAGCGAATGGCCGGGCACCGGCGGTCTGTTGAGCCTGACGGACACCAACGCCCCGGCCGGAAGCGCCTTCTACCGAGTCTTGGCCCGGCGACCATGACCCCACCTCGCCATCCCTGCGCCCGCCGGCGTTCGGCCTTCACGTTGGTCGAACTGCTGGTGGTGGTGTGCATCATCAGTGTGCTGGCCGCGCTCACGCTCCCCGCGCTGGCCCGCAGCAAACGGTCGGCCTTTCGGGTGAGTTGTCTGAACAATCTCCGTCAACTCTCGCTGGCCTCCCGGCTGTATTGGGACGACTACCGCGGCGAAGCGTTCCGGTTCCGAGGCGCCTCCACCAACGGCGGGGATGTCTTCTGGTTTGGCTGGCTGGAACGCGGAACCGAGGGCAATCGCCGATTTGATCCCAAGCAAGGCGCTTTGTGGCCCTACCTGCAAGGCCGGGGCATCGCGGTCTGTCCGTCGTTTGACTACGCCTCGGCCCGGCTCAAGCTCAAAGCCACCGGCGCGTCCTACGCCTATGGCTACAATCTCAGCCTGTCCACCCCGGCCAGCCGGCCGCCACTCAAAGTGGACGCCATCCTCCATCCGTCCGAGATCGCCCTGTTCGCCGACTCCGCCCAGGTAAACACTTTCCAAGCGCCCGCCTCCCCCGAGCATCCGCTGATCGAGGAGTTCTATTACGTCAACCATTACGAAGCTACCGCCCACTTCCGGCATCAGGAGCAGGCCACGGTTGTCTTCCTGGACAGCCACGTGGAAATGGCCCCACCCGCCGCCGACTCGCTCGACCCTCGCATGCCCGAGGTGCGGGTGGGACGGTTGCAAGACAGGATCCTCCTGCCCAGCCGGGGCCGTTGAGTCGTTCTCCTTTTCCGCCTCCCCACGGTTCGACCAGCAGAACAAGAGCAGGACAGAGGTTGGCCTGCGGGAAAAATTCGCTGGGCACTGCGGCGGGGTTGCGCCTACCCTCACGGCCCGATTTCGCCATGAAAGTCACGCGCAACTGGCTCAAACAATACGTGGATTTCGACTGGTCCCCCGAGGAGCTGGCCGAGCGCCTGACCATGCTCGGACTCGAAGTCGAAGGCGTGGAGACCGTCGGCGGCGGCTTCGAGGGCGTCGTCGTGGCCCAGGTGCTCACCCGCGACAAGCATCCCAATGCGGACAAACTCTCCGTGTGCCGCGTGAACGACGGCCAGGGCGAACGCCAGATCGTCTGCGGCGCGCACAATTTCAAACCGGGCGACAAGGTGCCGCTGATCCTGCCCGGCGCCACGCTGCCTCCCAAACAGTCCGGGGAAAAACCCTTCACCATCAAGGTCGGCCAGATCCGCGGTGTGGAATCCCATGGCATGATGTGTTCCCACGAGGAACTCGCCCTCGACCCCGAGAGACTCGGGCTCAAGAAGGAGGAGGGATTGCTCATCCTGCCAAACGACGCCCCGGTCGGACAACCCTTCGCCGCCTACCTCGGCCAGGCGGAAACGGACGTGGTTTACGACCTCGAAACCACACCCAACCGGCCGGACTGGAACAGCGTCGTCGGCATCGCCCGCGAAATCGCCGCGGTCACCGGCAATCCGCTCAAACTGCCGGAACCCACCCTTGACGCAACACGTGCCACGCGACAGGTCGCGGACCTCCTCTCCGTCCGAATCGAGGACTCCACCTTGTGCCCCCGCTACACCGCGCGCGTGATCCAGGGGGTCAAAGTCGGCCCCAGCCCGGGGTGGCTCCGGACCACCCTCGAGAAGATCGGACTCCGCAGCATCAACAACGTGGTGGACGTCACCAACTACGTCATGATGGAGACTGGCCAGCCGCTGCACGCGTTTGACTATCACCTGCTCCAAGGCGGCCCAGCCGTCCCGGTTGGTGAGGGCAGGCGGGACGCCGGTGCTACCATTGTCATCCGCCGCGCCCGCGACGGCGAAGCGTTCACCACCCTCGACGGCCAGAAACACACCCTCACTCCGGACAACCTGCTGATTGCCGACCAGCAGAAAGGCATCGCGCTGGCCGGCGTGATGGGCGGACAGAACACGGAGATCAACGATCAAACAGTGGACGTGCTGATCGAGTCGGCCTATTTCAATCCCGCCAACATCCGCCGCACCAGCAAGGCGCTCGGGCTGCGCACGGACTCCAGTTACCGGTTCGAGCGCGGGGCGGACATCGGCGTCTGCGACTGGGCGAGCCGCCGGGCTGCGCAGCTCATCCTCGAAACGGCCGGCGGGTCGCTGGCCGAAGGGGTGGTGGACGCCTATCCGCAGCCCGCCGCACCCCGGCACATCGCGTTGCGACCACACAAGGTGACGGAGCTGCTCGGCGTGGCGCTAACCACCGAGGAAATCGCCTATTACCTCGGCCAACTCGGACTCAAGACCCCTGCGACCAAACGGCGTCCAACCGCCGTGGAAACCGAGAGTCTCAACGAGCCGCTCAGCTTCGAGATCCCGACGTTCCGCGTGGACCTCAAACGCGAAGTGGACTTGATCGAGGAAGTCTGCCGGCTGCATGGCATCGACAGGATTCCCGCCACCCCGCCCCGGGGGGCGCATGGGGCAAATGCGTTTGACACGGTTTACGACCAGATCGCTGAAGCGCGTCGCCTGCTCACCGGGCTGGGGTTGAACGAGGCCCAGGGACAGACGCTGGTGGGTAAGTCAGAATGCAGAATGCAGATTGAAGCGCTGGTCACGTTGGTCAACCCGCTTAGTGCGGACATGGATGTGTTGCGGCCGTCGCTGCTGCCCGGCCTCATCCACTCCCTGCGGCACAACGTGGCCCGGAAGAACGGGGATGTCGCCCTGTTCGAGATCGGACGGGTTTTCCGGACGGGCGGAGACAAGGCGCCGGGGACCTGCGAGGAGCAGCGTCGCCTGGCCATCGCGCTGAGCGGGCGGCGAAGCGGGACATTCTGGAGCGGACCGGACCGCGACGCTCAGATGGACGCATCCGATCTGAAGGGCCTCCTGGACGAGTTCCTGGAACAGTTCGGTGTGCGCGGCGTTGTCTATACGCGACGAACGGGGCCGACGGAACTTTTCCTGGAATCCGCAGCTCTCAGCCTGGGCGGTAAGCTTCCGCTCGGCGAGCTCGGGCTGGTGCTGCCCGCCGTCGCCCGGCAATATGATCTTCGCGATCCGGTACTGCTGGCGGAGTTAGACCTCGACGCGCTCCTGGCCCGGCGCAACCCCTCGAAATCCTTCAAACCGCTCCCTCAGTTTCCATCGATCCGGCGGGACGTCGCCATGCTGGTGCCGGAAGCCACCACGCACGACGACGTGCTGGCCGTCGTGCGCAAGACCAAGCCCGCCTGTCTGGAGGCGGTTGAACTGTTCGATGTGTTCCGCGGGCAGAACGTTCCCCCTGGACGGAAGAGCCTGGCCTACGCGTTCACCTATCGTTCAGCGGACAAGACTCTCACCGACAAGGAAGTGGGCGCCGAACACGACAAGCTCGTGCAGGCATTCAAAGAGAAGCTGCAGGCAGCGGTGCGAGAGTAGCGAATCAACCCTCCAATCCCGCCTGCGAACCTCCGCTGATTGTATGTTCCGTACGGAACATCCGCCGGGGCTCCAGGCAACGCACCGCACCCGGTTGACGGGTGCGCGCGTTCGAGGGGGGCGGCGACGCGGCGCGGCACCACCGCTTCAAAAACCTCTCCCTGCGAATCGGGCGGCTGCGATCCAGTGTCGCGGACGCCTGCCTGTGCGGGGCACGCAGACAGGTGTAGTCCGCGCTGATTTCTCGGGAGGAGGGGTGGCGGGAGGGCTGCGGGCTGCGTCCAGTCCGGGATTGCTTTTGCGAGGAGTCCTGCCCCAACTGCGCGAAACCCTCCATTCACATCCCGCGCGCTGTCTCGCACTCCTTGCACGATCATGAACTCAAAACGAAAGACCCTGCGAGGCCTCCCGGAACGCTCACAATTCCATCGACAGCCCGGGGGAGGCGGCTTTAGCTGTGGCGCGCATTCGATCCGAAACCCATGTCGATTCAAATCACCTTCCACGGGGCCGCCGGCGACGTGACCGGCTCGGCGTATCATATCCAGACGGACCAGGCCAGCGTGCTGCTGGACTTCGGGATGTTCCAGGGGGTCAGGCAGGCGGAGGAACGCAACCGCGTGCCGCGCGGACTCAGTCCCCGGCAACTGGACGCCGTGCTGGTCACCCACGCGCACCTGGATCACACCGGGCGGCTGCCGTTGCTGTCGCGCAATGGTTACACCGGTCCGATCTATTGCACGCCGGCGACCGCAGAGGTCACCGCGCTGATCCTGCGGGATTCGGCCAAGGTGCAGGAGCAGGACATCGCGCGCACCAACCGCAAGCGCGAACGGGCCGGCCAGGAGCCGTTGTCGCCACTCTACGGTGCCGAGGATGTCGAGACCTTGATCCATTTGCTGCGGGAGGTGCCCTACAACCAACCCGTCCCCGTGGCCCCCGGCCTGAAGGCGAAGTTCGTCGAGGCGGGCCACATCCTGGGCAGCGCGAGCATCCAGTTGTTTGTCCAGGACAACGGCGAGGAGAAGCGACTGGTATTCTCCGGCGACCTCGGACCCTGGAACGCGCCCATTCTGAAGGATCCCGAGGGCTTTCATCACGCACACGCGGTGGTCCTGGAATCCACGTACGGCGACCGCGACCATCGGCCCATCGGCGCCACCATCGAGGAGTTTGAATCCCTCGTGAAAGCCGCGGTTGAACAGCGGGGCAAGATTCTTATCCCCACGTTTGCCGTCGGCCGTGCCCAGTTGCTGATCTACCTGCTGGCCACCCTGTTCCGGGAAAGGACCGTGCCGCCCTTCCCGGTTTATCTCGACAGTCCCATGGCCATCGAGGCGACCCGGATCTACATGAATCACCGGGAGCTGTTCGACGAGGAGTTCGAGGCGATGCGACGCCAGCGCCCGCTGGCGGAGGATTTGCAGACCCTGAAAGCCACGCCCACCGCTCAGGATTCCATGAAGATCAACGATTGCGAGGGCCCCTGCATGGTCCTGGCCGGGGCGGGCATGTGCAACGCCGGGCGCATCCTCCATCACCTGAAACAAAACCTCTGGAAACCCGAAACGGTGGTGATCATCGTGGGCTTCCAAGCCGAAGGTTCGCTCGGACGCCTGCTGGTGGAAGGGGAGAAGCGCGTGAAGATCTTCGGCGAACAGGTCGCGGTGAAAGCCCGGGTGCATTCCCTGGGCGGATTCAGCGCCCACGCGGGGCGGACGGACCTGTTGCGCTGGTTCGAACCCCTGGCCGCCACCCGCCCGCGCGTGATCCTGACCCACGGTGAAACCAAGGGCCGACAAGCGTTGTGCCAGGGCATCCGGGAGAAACACGGGCTGGATTGCACCCTGCCGGAGTATGGCGAGATGGTCCAGATGTAGAACCCCAACCCGGTGACGCAGATGGAAATCACCGCCCATCGCGGCAGTTCCGCCAAGGCCCCCGAGAACACGCTCGCCGCCTTCCGTCAGGCCATCGCGGACGACTGTGACGGCATCGAACTGGACGTCCAGACCTGTGCCGACCGCGCCGTGGTGGTCGTGCACGACCGCGACCTGCTGCGCGTGGCTGGCGATCCGCGCCGCGTCGAAGACCTGACCCTGGCCGAGTTGAAGCGGATCGACGTGGGCCGTCGGTTCTCCGAATCGCATGTGGGCGAACCAGTGCCCACCCTGGCGGAAGTCATCCACCTCGTCCGCGGCAAAGTCCGGCTCAATATCGAACTCAAATACAACCGGCCGGACCCGCGGCTCGTGCCTGCCGTGTTGAGCCTGCTCCGGCAGGAACAGTTCCTCGACCAATGCGTGCTCACGTCGTTCAACGCGGACGCCATCCGGGAGGTGCGGACGACCGAACCCGCCGCCAGAACCGGCTTGATCCTTGGGGAAGTGATCCCCGGGGTGACGGAAGCGGAGGTGGACCTTCTCAGCATCGCCGCCTCGGAGGTGACGCCGGACTTCATCCGGGCGGCCCACCGCGCCGGCAAGGTGGTTCACGTGTGGACGGTCAATGAGCCGGAGGCGATGCGGCGGATGATCCGGCTCGGGGCGGACAACCTCATCACCAACCAACCCGAGGTGCTGCGTGGCCTCTTGAACAAGAGGCTTGCCAAACCCGGGACCCGCATCCCTTGATGGGCCTCCTGTGAAACGGATCGCCACGAACCTGATCTGGCTGGCGGTGGCCGCGCTGGGCGCGCTGGCGTATCTAACGCTGGCGCTGCAGCGGAACGAACCCATCCACTCGGCCTACATCCTCGCCGCCGCCCTCTGCACCTACGCCATCGGTTACCGGTTCTATTCCAAATGGATCGCCGCCCGTGTGCTCCTGCTCGAGGACCGCCGGGCCACGCCTTGCGAGGTCCACGACGACGGCAAGGACTTTGTCAAAACCAACAAGTGGATCGTGTTCGGACACCACTTCGCCGCCATCTCCGGCCCCGGACCGCTCGTCGGACCGGTGCTGGCGGCGCAGTTTGGATACCTGCCCGGCGCGCTTTGGATCTTGATTGGCGTGGCGCTGGGCGGGGCGGTGCAGGACTTCGTGATCCTGTTCGCGTCCATGCGCCGCGACGGCAAATCATTGGGGCAGATGGTCAAGGAGGAGTTGAATACCCCGGCGGGTTACCTGGCGCTGGTGGCCATCCTGGCCATCCTGGCCATCCTGCTGGCCGTGCTGGCGCTGGTGGTGGTGAAGGCGCTGGCGGAGAGTCCGTGGGGCGTGTTCACCGTGGCGGCGACCATCCCCATCGCGATGTTCATGGGCGGTTACCTGCGGTTCTGGCGCGTCGGCAAGGTGATCGAGGCTTCGGGGATCGGTGTCGGGTTGCTGCTGCTCGCTGTCTGGGGCGGGAAACTCGTTTATGAATACCCGCCACTTTCCAAGGTGTTCACCCTGGGCGCCGAACCGCTGGCCTGGGGGATCATCGCTTACGGCCTCGCGGCGAGCGTGCTGCCGGTGTGGCTGCTGCTGGCCCCGCGCGATTACCTCAGCACGTTCATGAAGCTGGGAACAATCTTCGCCCTGGCCGTGGGGATCTTCCTCGTCCTGCCGGCCGTCCAGATGCCGCCGTTGACCCGGTTCGTGGATGGCACCGGGCTGGTGGTGGCGGGCAAGGTGTTTCCGTTCTGCTTCATCACGATTGCTTGCGGCGCCATCTCGGGGTTCCACACCTTGATCGCCAGCGGCACGACCCCGAAGCTGATCACGCGCGAAAGCTACGCCCGCCCGATCGGCTACGGGGCGATGTGCCTCGAATCGCTGGTGGCCATCATGGCGCTCCTGGCCGCCTGCACCATGGAACCCGGCGTCTATTTCGCCATGAACGTCAAGGGTGACCCGGCCGCCACCGCCGCCACCGTGTCCGCGCTCGGATTCCCGGTGACGGTCGGGCACATGGACGAACTGGCGCGCGCTGTGGGAGAACACACGCTGTTCGGCCGCACTGGCGGCGCGGCGACCCTCGCGGTGGGCATGGCGCAGATCTTTGCCAATGTCGTCGGGCAGCGCGGCTTGGACCTCTGGTATCACTTCGCCATCATGTTCGAGGCCCTGTTCATCCTGACGACGATCGATGCCGGCACCCGCGTGGCGCGCTATATCCTCCAGGATCTTCTGGGCAACCTCTGGAAACCGCTGGGCGACACCAAGGCGCTGGGACCCAACCTGCTGGCCAGTGGACTGATGGTGTGCGGCTGGGGACACTTTCTCATCCAGGGCGTCCGGGATCCGCTGGGCGGCATCAACTCGCTCTGGCCGCTGTTCGGCATTGCCAACCAGATGCTCGCCGCCATCGCGTTGTGTCTGGCCACCACGATCCTCCTGAAAAACTCCCTCGTCCCCCCCCCCCCGAATCCTCCGCGCTCGTCCGGGGCGCGGACGCATCCAGGGGCAGTGCCTCGCCCGCGCAGTCCGTGGCTCGCGCTGGTGACGTTCGCGCCCCTGGTGTGGTTGCTGGCGGTCACCTTCACCGCCGGGGCTCAGAAGATCGGGCACCCGGATCCGCGCATTGGGTTCCTGGCTCAGGCGGCCAGACTGAACGAAGCATTGCCCGCGCTGAAGCAGGCGGTCGCGGACGCGCGGGCGGGAGGCGATGCCGCGTCCGTCCAGGCCGCCGAAACAGCCCTCCAAACAAACCGCACCACGCGGTTCAACCACCGTCTGGATGCCTTCGTCGCCGCCGCGTTCCTGGGCCTGGTCTCGGTCATCGTGGTCTTGAGCGTGCGAGAGTGGGTGTGGCTCCTGGCCCGACGCAAACCGGCGGTGCTCCACGAGAGCGAGCCCGTGTGGCTGCCGGACTACGCGGTGATCGAGGGCGGACGCCAGTTCGGTGGTGTCGCCGGCACGGCCGCCTTGACGATCGCGCTGGCGAAGGAGCTGTCCGGCGAAGCGCATCTCGAACGCGCCCAGCATCAGCACCAGCAGGCATCGGCCTGCGATGGCCACCCCGCTCGTCCCGGCGCGAAGTCCCCGGAACAACTTTACCTCGAAGTGACGGAACAACGGTTCAAGGGTGTCCGGCGGTGTTGCTGAGTCGAAACCCGGGTAGCCTGACATGAGTCGGCGCTGGTCCCCAACGACCTGTCATGGTGCGCGGACTCACGGCTGCAGGTTCGTGGGACGTGGCGACCTCCAAGGATCAGCCTAGCCTGGTCGAAACCGTGAGCGCAGATCCTGCGGCAGCCACCATTTGATCAAGGGCGCCGTCATGGCCGTGGTGAGCAGCGCCATGATCACCAGCATGGTGAACAGCTCGCGGTTCAACAGCTTGAGATCGAGCCCGACATTGATGGCAACCAGCGCCATCAAAGCCCGGGTGTTCATGAGGGCGGCGATGCAACCGGCTTCGCGCGCGCTCTGGCCCGTGAGACGGGCGGCCAGGAAGCAACCGCCCAGTTTGCCCGCCACCGCGACCAGCAGCACCACCCCGCACCCGACCCACGCCCAGCCGCCCCGCAGGGTTCCAATCTCGGTGTGCAGGCCGGTGTTCGTAAAGAAGATGGGCACCAGGGCCACCAACACGAAATCGGAGAACCGGTTCCGCCAGGCCCGGACCAGGCTGACCTCGGCGTGCAGGGCCACGCCCAGCAGGAAGGCGCCGAAGATGCTGAACACGCCCAGCCGGTTGGTGACCAGACAGCAGCCGAACAATGCCACCAGCAACAACACCAGGTAGCCCGGAGACATGACCGGTTCGGCCTGGCCCGCCGTGCTCTTGCGCCAGATCCGACGCAGCCCCGGACCGACCGCTTGCTGCAACACCAGCACAAAGAGCAGCAGCCCGCCCACCTGAAGCAGCAGCGCCGTGGTGTCAAACCCCGCCGTCACCACCGCGCTTGCCACCGCCAGCAACACCCAGCCCGTCACATCGTCCATGGCCGCGGCGCTGATGGCCATCGCCGCCAAAGGCGTCCGTTCCAGCCCCCACTCCAGCAACATCCGCCCCATGATGGGCAGGGCCGAGATCGACAGCGCGATGCAGAAGAAGAGCACGAACCCGAACGAGGGCAGGTCCGCCGCAAAGTTCCGGTGGAGCCACGGTCCGACGGCCAGTCCGGCGGCGAACGGAGCCGCAATGCCCAGCACGGACACCGCCAGCACCGTGCGTGAGCGGGTGCGGAGGTGGCCGAAATCGAATTCCATCCCCACCTGGAACAGCAGAAAGATCAGGCCGATCTTGCCCAGCAACTGGAGCGACTGCTGCGTCTCCTGCGGAAACAGGACAGGCCAATCCGCCGACCACACCAATCCCAGCGCCGACGGGCCGAGGAGGATCCCGGCCAGAATCTCGCCCACCGCCCGCGGTTGATGCAGGCGCTGCGCCAGCCGGCCAAACGCCCATGCCGCCAGCACGATGACCGTCCACTGGATCAGCACCTGCTTGACGTGTAACTCGATGACCGCGGGGTTCATGTTGGCGGGCCATGGATGACTGGGGCCGCAGGAACGCGCAAGCGGATTCATTCGATCTGTCCGATCCGTCCGATCGGTCTGATCCGTCGGATGTCAGACCTCGACTTGCATTCCCAGTTCCACCACGCGGTTGGGGGGCAATTGGAAGAAGGCGGCGGCGGATTGGGCGTTGCGCGCCATCGCGGCGAACAGCCCGCGGCGCCACCGCGCCAGGCCGGGGCCTTTGCGCGCCAGAATCGTCTCCCGGCTCAGGAAATACGTGATGCGATCCGGATCCAGGTCCAACCCGCGCGCCCGGCAGGCCTCGATCAGGCGCGGCACATCCGGCTGTTCCATGAAGCCGTAAAGGCCCGTCACCCGGTGGATGCCGGCCGTGAGCGCCTCGACCTTCAGCCGCTCCGCCTCCGGCACAAACGGACGGTCCTGCGTCAGGATGGTCAGTATCACCATGCGCTCGTGCAGCACGCGGTAATGCTTCAGGCTGTGCAACAGGGCAATCGGCGTCCCGGTCGGGTTGCCGGAGAGAAACACCGCCGTCCCCGGAACCCGTGGCATGTCGCGACGAACCAGGTCCTCGAGGAAGAGATTAAACGGCAAATAGCTGTCCGCCAGGCTGGCTCGCAGGGAATCCCGCCCCCTCCACCAGGTCGTCATCAACGCAAAGATCCCCAGCCCGACGCACAAAGGGAACCAGCCGCCCTGCAACAGTTTCAAGCCATTGGCGGCGGCGAAAGCCAGTTCCACCACCAGGAACACGCCGCACACCAACCCCGCCCGCCAGGCGCTCCAGTTCCACACCCGCCGCGCCGCCGCAAAGAACAGCAGACTCGTGATCAGCATCGTCAGCGAAACCGCGATTCCATACGCGCCGGCCAATCCGCTCGAGGACTTGAAACCCAACACCAATCCAATACAGGTGAGCAGCAGAAACGCGTTCACTTGCGGCATGTAGATCTGTCCGCGCTCCGAGTGCGACGTGTGCTCGATGTGCATCCGCGGCAGATACCCCATCTGGATGGCCTGCATCGTCAGCGAGTAGGCGCCCGAAATCATCGCCTGCGACGCAATGACCGCCGCCAGCGTGGACAGTCCCACCAACGGCAACACCGCCCACGTGGGCGCCAGCAGGAAGAAGGGATTCCGCGCCGCCTCCGGATTGGACAGCAACAACGCGCCTTCCCCGAGGTAGTTCAGGCTCAACCCGGGAAACACCAGCGCGAACCAGGCCTGCCGGATCGGGCGGGGACCGAAATGGCCCATGTCCGCGTACAAAGCTTCCGCGCCGGTCACGGACAGGAAAACTGCGCCCAGGACCACGAATGCCATGGATCCGTGCCGGACGAGAAAGAGCACGGCGTGATGCGGGCTGAACGCCTCCAGGATCTGCGGCGCAATCAGGATGCCGCGCACTCCCAGCACCGCCAGGGTCGCAAACCACACCAGCATCACCGGACCAAAGATACCCCCGACCCGGCCGGTGCCGAACCGCTGGATGCTGAACAGCGCCACCAGGACCAGGATGGCGAGCGGAACCACGTACGGCTTGAACAGCGGCGTCGCCACCTCCAATCCCTCCATCGCGCCCAGCACGGTGAGCGAAGGTGTGAGCATGCTGTCCCCGTAGAGCAACGCGGCACCAAACAACCCCGCCAGCACCAGCCATCGCAGGGCCCCGGTCGGACGCGTGCCTTCCCGACCGCGCATGCCCAAGGAGAGCAGCGCCAGAATGCCGCCCTCACCCTTGTTGTCGGCCCGCAGGATCAGGCCCAGGTACTTGAGGGAGACAATCAAGGTCAGCGACCAGAGGACCAGCGAGACGATTCCCAGGACGTTCTCCGGAGAAGTGGGGACTCCGTGCCGGCCTGTAAAGCACTCGCGCAGAGCGTACAACGGGCTGGTCCCAATGTCCCCATAGACCACCCCTAAGGCCCCCACCGCCAGGGTCAGTTTGTACCGACTGCCAGATGTGTTCATCAGGGAGATGGTGCGCGATAGAGGGTTCGAACCTCTGACCCCTTCCGTGTCAAGGAAGTGCTCTACCACTGAGCTAACCGCGCGCAACCGGGAGTGTCATGCTGCCCAACGGCCCGCCCCGCTGGCAAGGCCGAATTCCGGCGGGCTTCCCGGCCTCCCGGCCCAGGCACACGCCTTCCGATCCGAGGTCCGGTCCGCCTTCCAAGCGTTTCCAAGGTGTTCACTCCAGGCAGGATCTGCTAGCCTGCCGCCATGAAGATCGAATCCCTCCACCTGGGCATGCAGGTGCGCCATCCGCAATACGGCCTCGGCATCGTCCGCTCCATCACTCCCACCGCCGCCGAGATTGAATTCACCGACGCCACACGCTCTGTGGCTCCGGAACCCGCCGGACTCGAACCCGCGGAAGCCCGGGCGCACGTCTCCGGCTTGGCCCTCCCGTTGAAGGATCTCATCGCCGAAACCGCCGCCGCCACAGTCCAGGCGCTGGGACTCGAGCGGCCCGAATCTGTGAACGCCCAACTGGGCGTGCGCTGGCACAAGGGGAAACTGGTGCTGCACCCCTCCGACCCCACGCTCCAAACCAAGGAGGTGCCGCTGGAAACCTTTTTTCACAAGGTCGTCATGGTCCGCAACAACCTCCGCGTCCTCGAACAGAAGCTCAACGCGCACGAGGCCCTCTCAGACGCCGACAAGGTCGAGATGCAGCAATACATCACGCGCAGCTACGGCTCCCTCACCACCTTCAACGTGCTGTTCAAGGACAAGGAAGACCAGTTCTGATCCGGAACGCCGCCGCTGAAATTCAACGCCGGGGCGCGAGAACGCCCGGACGCAGGGTGGAGAACGACCTCGAACCCGGATGCCGTGTCGGCCGACAACCCGCACCCGGTAGTAGCGCGATTCGGTGCTGGTCTGACCGCTCTTCTTGATCGTGCGCTGGCTGCGCACGACAATCAGGCTGCAGGCATAGGGAAAGTCGGCTTGGAGCGGTTCGATGGGGAAGGCGTGCAGGGACCAGGTTTACACCAGGCCGTGACCGGATTGGGTGTGGACAAAAAGGGGGTGTCGTTCAACCCATCCAATCCTTGCGCTGGTTGGAGCCGCTTGGGTTGGTTGCCTTTGATCTGGCTGGGATAGTTGCCACCCTTTTGCACGATCGTCCGGGCCAGCGACCGCTGGCAGTGCAGCAGGTCGGGGTGCCGCAGAACTCGGCACGGTAGAAGAGTACGTTTTCATCCAGACTGAAGAGAGCAGAAAGCACGTCTCGTGTTTAGCCCGACTTTTACGCCATGCACTTCAAGCACTTGCAGGTCCGAAGAACAAGACCCTGATGCACCAGGAGCCATGGGTGTTTACAGACATCCCGCGGAGTGCTAACTGAACATCATGACATTCACACATCCGTTGCTGGGATTGTCGGTGGTTTCGGTCGCTGTCCTCCTGACTGGCTGCCAAGCCGTCGAAACCCACAAAACCGTGCAACCGGCGGAGGTGACCTCCGCGGGTACGGCCTATTCGGGGTCCAAGAGCACTCTCATGGTCGGCAAATTCGCGAATCGGTCGTCCTACATGCGCGGCTTGTTCTCGGACGGCGTAGATCGCCTGGGGGGCCAGGGCAAGAGCATCCTGATCACCCACCTGCAGCAAACCGGACGCTTCGTCGTCGTGGATCGCGACAACCTGGATGAAATCGCCCGGGAAGCCGCCCTGAAGGGCACCGAGGCGCAACTGAAAGGGGCGGACTTCGCCATCACCGGCGATGTGGCGGAGTTCGGACGCAAGGAGACCGGGGACGTGCAATTGTTCGGCATCGCCGGCAGCGGCAAGAAGCAGACAGCGTATTCGAAGGTGAATCTGAATGTTGTGGACGTGACGACATCGGAGGTCGTGTATTCCACACAGGGGGCGGGTGAGTACGTCCTCAGCGACCGGGAAGTCCTCGGGTTCGGCAGCACCTCAGGTTACGATTCCACGCTGAACGGGAAGGTGCTGGACTTGGCGATCCGGGAGGCGGTCAACCGGCTGGTGGAGGGGCTGGAGCAAGGGAAGTGGAAGCCATCCAAGGAGTGACATGCTGCGACTGGTCCTAGGGTTGCCTGTGGCCGCCCTGCTCGCCGGGTGCACCGCTCCATCCCTCTACTCTTGGGGGCATTACGAAGAGGTCATCTACACTTCGTATCGGGCGCCCGACAAAGCGCCGCCCGAGCGGCAGATCGAAGTGCTCGAGGCGGACTTCCAGAAGGCGCAGGCCCACGGCAAAGCGGTTCCGCCCGGGTTCCACGCCCACCTGGGCTATCTCTACTACGAAACGGGCCATCTGGATGCGGCCCGGCACGAGTTCGAAACCGAGAAGGCGCTCTTCCCGGAATCGACCGTGTTCATGGACCGGTTGCTGATCAACCTCACAGCCGTTGAAGGCAAATGAGAAGGGAGGGCCGTCGTGTTCCGAATCCATCTCCGCGTTGTGCTGCTCGTCGTGCTGCTTGCGGGATGCGCCACCCCGCGCGACTACTCGCTCTATCGGGCGCATTATCCCAAATCCATCCTCGTCCTGCCGCCTCTGAATGAGTCCACGGACGTCGGGGCCACCTACGGCTGCCTGTCCACCGTCACCCGGCCCATTGCCGAGCACGGCTATTACGTCTATCCGGTCGCCGTGGTGGACTATTTCCTCAAGCAGAACGGCTTGCCGAGCGCGGGCGAAATGCACCAGGTGCCCCTCAGCAAGTTCCGCGAGATCCTGGGGCCGGACGCGGTTCTCTACGTGACGGTCCGGCAGTACGGGACCAAGTACCAGATCATCAACAGCAGGACCGTGGTTGACGCTCAGGCCAAACTCGTGGACACCGAGACGGGATTGCTGCTGTGGGAGGGCGGGGTGATATCCGAACAAAACTCCGCACAGGGCTCGATCCTCGACGTGGTGACAGCGCTCGTGGGCCAGGCCATCAGCCAATCGACCGACGCCGCCCACGAGGTGGCGCGCCTGGCGAACGGCCAGCTGGTGATCAAGCCCAACGGATTGCTCTACGGCCCGCGCCACCCCAAGTACGCGCAACCCTGAGCCGGCAGCTCCTGCCAGGGCATCGAGGAGGGACAATACGAGCCGTTGACCCCGGACGGTGGCCTTGGTGGATCCAGGCGCTGCACTTGGGCGGCGGGCATCATGACCCCGGGGCGGCCAGCAGGGAAGGGCTCCAAGGATAACGCAGCGTTCGACATTCCCGCGTCCGCGTGGCTAATCTTTCCCCGTGACGCCGCGCAGCTTGTTGTTGCTGATCCCCGCCTACAACGAGGAGCACCGCATCGAACCGGTGCTTCGCGATTACGCGGCGTTCTTCTCTCCCCGCTACGGGGGCCGCTTCCAGCTCGTGGTGGTCCTCAACGGCTGTCGGGACAACACCCTGGGCGTGGTCCAACGCCTGGCGCAGGAGTACCCCTGCATCCGTTGGCTCGACTTCCAGGCGCCCATCGGCAAAGGGGGCGCGCTCATCGAGGGCTTCAAGCTTGCCGCTCAGGCCGAGGCCATCGGGTTTGTGGATGCGGACGGAGCAACGGCTCCGGCGGCGTTTCAGGCGCTGGTGGAACGGTTGGGCGAGGCGGATGCGGTGATCGGCTCGCGCTGGCTGCCGGGGGCGGTGATTCACAATCTGCAGACGGGCCGGCGACGGTTCGCCAGCCGGGTGTTTCACCTGATCGTGCAATGCCTGTTCTGGATGAGCATCCGCGACACGCAGTGCGGCGCCAAAGTGGTCAAATCCGCCGCCGTCGAGCAAATCCACCCGAAGCTGCGCATTGCCGACATGGCCTTCGACATCAACCTGCTCTACTCTTTGAAGCACGCCGGTTATCGTGTGCTTGAAGTCCCGACCGAATGGACTGACAAGGCGGGATCGAAGGTCCATTTCTTCCGCACCTCGCTGACGATGTTCTTGTCCGCCCTTCGCATCCGGCTGGTTTACTCGCCGTGCTACCGGTGGATGGCGCCGCTGCGTCCGCTGGAAAACTGGCTGTATCTGAAGCTCCGCGCGCCGGCGCCCATCCCGGGACCCGACCGCACCACTCGCGGGCGGCAAGGAAGCTGACCAAACGCGGGGGTTCCGGCGGACCTCCCGCGCAAAGCCGCAGAACGCAAAGAACACAAGGAAAGACAATCGCTTACGGAGGCAGACTCATTCATCCGTTGGCGGGGGTGTTGACATCGCCCAAGCCCTTTTCCTTGTGACCTTTGTGATCTTTGTGGTTTCTCAAGTGCCGTTTTGACGCTGAAGAATCGGCTTCTCGAAAGCACCAACGCCGACGACAGCAGTCACAGCAACGAGCAAGGATCAATCAAATGCCACGATTCACGGCCTACCTTCCCACCGGTTCATGGGGAGGCACAATGGGGCGTGAATGAGACAGGGTTCCCCCGCAGTGGCCTTGATGCCTCACGTGATACCCACCGCCCGATCCGCTTCCCGGCTTTCGCCGTGCCGGCTTCAGCCCTTCACCGTTCCCCGGGTCACCCCCAACTGGTTGAACAGTCTCAGCTCCTTCCACAGTTGGGCGCCGGTGACTTCACCCCGCAGCAGGCGGCGGTACATGGCAATCGTCCGTTCCACCTCTTCGGGCGTTTCATTGAGGAACTCGATGCGGAAGTGGCGCGCCCCCAGCGCGAGCATCCGGTCCAGATACTCCGCCCCCGTTTGGGCCCGGGCATTGAACACGGTGTTG
This sequence comes from Verrucomicrobiota bacterium, assembly GCA_025457615.1. Taxonomy (GTDB): domain Bacteria; phylum Verrucomicrobiota; class Verrucomicrobiia; order Limisphaerales; family DSYF01; genus JALOTU01. The sequence continues at coordinate 128,718 of JALOTZ010000003.1, read as the reverse complement.
CGGCAACCGACGTCCGCCTTGACCGGATGCTCGGCGCCCACGCGGTCCCGCAGCTTCACCTCGCGGGTGTCGCATGGACGTCCGCAGTCGCGATAGTCCTTGCCCTTCGAGAGGAACGCGCAGAAGACGCAATGTTCCATGTGAAACATGGGCATGTGCTGGTGGAGGGTGATCTCGAACCGTTCCGGCGGAGCGCCCCGCAGCAGGGCTTCCAACTGCTGGACGTTCAGGTCGTAACTGGCGGTCAGTCGTTCGAGGCCAAACCGCTCGATAAACCAGGCGGCGCTGAGATGGTTGGCCACGTTCAACGAGAAGTCGCCGATACACCTTTCGCCCGAGAAAAACCGCAGGTGATCATAGTTGCGCACGAGATAGCCGTCGGCCTGGCAGGACCGCACCTGCTCCAATTGCCAGTCCTCGCCCGGCTTGAAGATGCGCGGTGGGGCGACGTAGAGCGCGGACGGCGGAACGGGGAGCGCGTCATCGGCCCGCGGCTCGCCGCAGCCCTGGGTCGCGAGTTGCCAGGCGCGGAAGGTGGCGACGGCATCGCGGTATTTCTTGGGGTTCTCGAAATCGCAATAGACGATCTGCGCGCCGCAGCGCAGCGCGCGCTCGAGCTGCGCCAGGTTGCGGACCAGGATGCTGAGTTCCGCAGCGGCGGCGGGGCTGACCGACGAGGCGGTTGCGCGGGCGGAAGGCGCCACCGGCTTGTCCAAGGTCCAGCGTTTGGGTTGCGCTCGCTGTTGTTCCAGTTGCGACACCACTTCCCGTCGCAGCCGGTTCAGTTCGCTGACGGGCAGGATGAGATTGCCCTCGAGATGATTGGTCAACTCACCCAGCCGGAAGGGGGTCCCGCCCAGCCGGCCCAACTGGTCCCGCAACCGGTCAGTGGCCAGGGCCTGCTTGTCGGCTGGCGACAGTGGCATGGACGACTGCGTCCGCGCCACGTGACCCAGTTCATCCCGGGCGATGAGCGTCAGGGGTTGACCAGCCAGTCCGTGCACCGCCATCGCGAGCGGGCGTTGAAACCTCGGGCGATCGCCCTCGAAACTTTGTCGCCATCGCCGTTCCAACGCCGGGTCGCTGGTCTTCCACAACCGATCCCCCGCCCGCACACGCGAGAAGTCGATGGCGTTGTTCGCAAAGGTGAGCACCGACTCCCCGCTTCGGACGTCGGACGTCGGACGTCGGACTTCATAAACCCTCCCGCCTTCCTCCGGTTCCTCCGGGCGGCCCGCGTCGAACACCACGCCGTCCCCGGGCTTCAGCGGACCTTCGAGCCGGACTGAGACCCGGTCGCGGCCCACGGCGGTGACCTCGCCGAGGTACACGCCGCGCTTCTTGCCAAAGCGCGCATGCACCAGTTCCTGATTGTTGACGCCGCCAAACCAGCCGGTGTACAGGCCGCGACTGAAGGCCATCTCCATCTCGTAACGCGGAACGGGGAGCGGGGAACGCGGAGTGGAGGTTTCCGATGGAATTCCGCGTTCCCCGTTCCCCGTTCCCCGCTCTGCACTGGCCGTTCCGAGTCCATCGAGGGCCTGACGGTAGATGCGGGTGATGTTGGCCACGTATTCGGGGCTCTTGAGCCGGCCTTCGATCTTGAGGGACGCCACCCCGACGCGCGCCAGGTCCGGCAGCACCTCGAGTCCGGCCAGGTCCTGCGGGCTGAGCAGGTAACGGCGGTCACCCAGCGGCACCAGGTGTCCATCGGCGATCAGTTCGTAGGGCATGCGACAGGCCTGGGCGCATTCGCCGCGGTTGGCGGACCGGCCGCCGAGGGATTCACTCGTCAGGCATTGACCGGAATAGGCGACACAGAGCGCGCCGTGCACGAACACCTCCAGAGGCAGCGGGGAACCAGGAGCGCGGGGCGCGGAGTCCGGAGCGTGGAAGGCGGATTGGATGCGGCCGATGTCCTGGATGGAAAGTTCCCGGGCCAGCACCACGAGCTGGCAGCCGAGGTCGCGTGCGAACTCGACCCCCGCTGCGCTGGTGATGGTCATCTGGGTGGAGGCGTGGATGGGGAAATCCGGCGAGAGCTGGCGGATCAACCGGCAGAGGCCGACATCCTGCACAATCACGGCGTCCACGCCGGCCGCGATCATGCTGCGCAGATATTGTTCGGCGCCCTCGAGTTCGTCCTCGAAGACCAGGGTGTTCAGCGTGACGTAGCCGCGTACGCCTCGCCGGTGCAGGAACTTCATCAACGGCGGCAGGTCAGCCTCGGTGAAGTTGTTGGCCCGCATCCGCGCGTTGAAACGGTCGAGCCCGAAGTAAATGGCGTCCGCCCCGTTCTCGACCGCCGCCCGGGCGCATTCCCAATCGCCGGCAGGCGACAGCAACTCGGGTGGCGCGACGTCAGGGGCTCCGCCGACAGCCGCGGGTGCGTCGGGGGCCGCTTGGATTCCAGATTCGAGATCGGTCGCCACTGCCTGCGACGATAGCAGGGGGCGCGATTTTCGCGAAAGACATCTTTGCAGGCGATGCGGTGCCGGGACTATGGTGGCGCATGCGCGTGTTGATTGTCGGCTGCGGATATGTGGGGCTGCCGCTGGGCCGGGTGCTCGCCCAAACCGGGCACACCGTGTTCGGCCTGCGCCGGAATCGCTCGTCCGAGGCCGAACTCCGGCAGGCGGGCCTCGAGCCGGTCTGGGCCGACCTCACGGAGCCGGGCAGTCTGGAGCGGTTGCCGGGTCCGTTCGATTGGGTGGTCAATTGCACGGCGGCCGGAGGCGGGGGCGCGGAGGAGTATCGTCGGATCTACCTCGACGGCACGCGCCACCTGGTGTCGCGACTGGGGGCATCACCAGACTCGGGAACCGGGGCGGCCCGGTATGTGTACACCAGCAGCACCAGCGTCTATGGTCAGAACGACGGATCGTGGGTGACGGAGGCCAGCGCCACCGAGCCGGCGGCGGAGACCGGACGGATCCTTCTCGAAGTCGAACGGTTCCTGTTGGAGACGCATCGGGCTTCTGGTTTCCCGGCCATCATCCTGCGACTGGCCGGGATTTACGGGCCGGGCCGGGGCTATTGGCTGAAACAGTTCCTGTCCGGCCAGGCACGGCTGGAGGGCGACGGACGTCGGTTCCTGAACATGATCCATCGGGACGACGTGGTGGGTGCCCTGGTGGCGGCATTGGAGCGGGGAGCGGTTGGCGAGGTGTATAACGTGGTGGATGACGAACCCGTGGCGCAGAAGGATCTGTTGGGCTGGCTGGCCGGACGTCTGGGCCGACCGCTGCCCGAGGCCGTTCCACCGGACCCGTTGGCGCGCAAGCGCGGGGTCACGGACAAGCGGATCTCGAACCGGAAGCTCAGGGATGAACTGGGTTGCCGACTGAAGTTCCCGACGTTCCGGGAAGGATTCCAAACACTCTTGGAACCTTGAGCAGGACTTCAGCGCAAGGGGTTGGTTGGGATACAACGCCGGGGCGCGGGGAGGCCGGGGCGCAGTGCGGGGAGGCAGCCCTTGCCAGGCGGCTTCGCTCCGAAAGGTCAGTCGAGCTTTCTGGACCCTTGCGAACTCGCGCCTCCGCGCCCCTGCGTTCATCGTCCTGCTGACGGGAGGGCCTCAGCCGACGCGGTAGGAGACGCGCTGCACCATCTGGGGTCCGAAACTGTGCCGGAGCCGGTCCAGGATCTCCTTGCGCCGGTAACGCACGATTTCCGCCAGCCAGACGTTGCTGTCCACGGTGACGAACAAGGTTCCGTTCCGCAGGCCGGTGGGTTGGGCGTGGGCGGCGACGTTCGGGTCCATGGCGCCGTTCCAGACCTTGACGATTTCCGCTTCCGCCTGGCGCCGCTCCATGCGCAGTCCGGTGAGCACCTTGGGCAGGATGTCACCGACTGGCCGGGCGCTGCGGGCGGCGGCCTTTTCCAGCGGGGCGAGGTCGATGCCCCGCCACTCCGCCAAGGCCCGGTCGCGTGCGGTGGCACGGGGCCGGTAGGCGTATCGCCGCGGGAACGAAGGGGCCATGAGGCGGCGGTCGGCTTACTCCATCTGCTTGGCTTCCGGGTGCTCGTCCAGCACGAGCAGGCCGTGTCCGGCCAGTTCGTGGCTGCCCATGACGTTGGTGCCGGTGAGGAAATCGTGCATGGGCTTGTAGAACTGGAGCCGGATGGCGGAAGCCTGGTGGTTGAGGAGGAAGTGCAGGTTCGCACCCTCCTTCTGGCGCATGGACACCTCGATGTTCTCCGGCACCTTGAGCAACGGGTGCAGCGCGCACATCTGCCGGATCCAGGTGACCAGGTCGAAGTAGAAGTGCTGGTGACTCTGGGTGCCAATGTAGATCGCCTTGCCCAAGCCGAAGCTGTTCATGGTCATCGCCGGGCGTCCGGTGTAAAAGTCCTTCGCGTAAGTGGCCAGCACCTGGCATTCCTTGGGTTCGATGATATCGCACCAGACCCGCGCCGGATGCAGGTGGGTGGTGGGGAAGGAGCCCTTGAACGTGATGTGATTCTCCTCCCCGGGCGGCAGCGTGTCGAACTCCAGCACCTCCAGTCCGAACAGGTCGGTGAGATTGTTCGGATACCCGGTCACCGGTGCCATGTGGTAGGCGTCCACCAGGCCCGTGTTGAACGTGCTGATGAGGGTGCCGCCGTTCTGGACGTACAGCTTCAAACGGTCCGCTTCGCCGGCAGACAGCAGGTGCAGGGAAGGGGCAATCACCAGGCGGTAAGCCGAGAGATCTTCGGTCGGGCGGGCGAAATCCACCATGATGTTGCGGTCATGCAGCGCGTTGTAGAACAACTGGATGTGCTCCCGCAGCCGGAAATGCTTGTTCGGCTGGAGCGGGTATTGCAGGGACCACTCGTTCTCGTGGGAGAACAGGATGCACACCTCGGGTTTGACGCGGGTGTCCTTGAGCGCGGGCGCCAGGAGCTTCAGTTCCTCGCCAATCTGGCTGATCTCGTTGTACACGCGGCCATTCTCGTGGGCGGCATGCGGCAGCACGGCGCCGTGGTATTGCTCGCTGCCGAACCGCGGCTGGCGCCAGCGGAAGTAAAGCACCGCATCGGCCCCGCGCGAAACCAGTTGGTAGGTGAACATGCGCAGCACCCCGGGGCGCACCAGCGAGTTGACCTCCTGCCAGTTCACGTTCCCCGCCTTCTGTTCCATGACCCAGAATCCCTGTCCGCCCCCCGGCGCCTTGATGCCGGTCTTCTTGAGCGACCGGAGCATGTCGATCTCACAGGCCAGTTCCGAGGACCGGGCCTTGATGGCGGCGGTGCTCTCGATGGACACGAAGTCGAGCACTTCGGCCAGGTCGAAGTGGTCGAAGCGATGGAGCAACGGCCGCAGGTTGGTGGTGAGGGGGGTGTCCGGCGTGAGCTGACGCAGGAGGTCCGCCTGCATGCGGACATATTGCACGATGGTGTCGCTGGAGAAGCGCCGCCAATCCAGCAGCAGGGCCGGGTTGTGCACGGTGGGCGCCTGCATGGGCATGGGGACCTCGCTCCAACTGTTGACCAGCTGTCCCCAATGCCGCAGCCCCATGAGTTCGTTGAGCTTGGCGACGGTTTCGTACTTGGCTTCGAGCCAGAGATGCCAGTCCCGGCGGGTGTCTTCGTTGAAGGTTTCCTCGGTAAAATGTCCGCCCAACCCGTTGTCAATCTGCCAGGCAATCACCTGCTCGTGCCGGCCCACGGTTTTGGCCAGCTTCTCCACAATCCGCTTCGAGTAATCCCAGAACACGTCGCTGTTCAGGCAGACGGCGCGCCGGGTGCCTTCGCGCAGGACCAGGCCGCGCTGGTCGGTCGGCAGGATTTCCGGGTGGGCCCGGGCCAGCCAGACGGGGGGTGCGGCGGTGGGGGTGCAGAGGACCACCTGGATGCCCGCCTGGCCCATGAGGTCGAGCAGGCGTTGCAGCCAGCTGAAATCGTAGCGACCCTCCTGCGGTTCGCACAGGCCCCAGACGAACTCGCCCACCCGCACCACGTTGATGCCCGCCTTGAGCATCATCTCGATGTCCTTTTCCCACTGGAGCTCGGGCTTCTCGGGGGTGCCGGCGTACGGATACACCCACTGTTCCGGATGATAGTCCACACCGAAATACATAGAATCCTTTCTGCGGAATGCGGAGGCAGCCTATGACCCTGCGCCAGTCCCCGCAATGGAAAAAGCCAGGACCGGGCGCGCCGTGAAATCCTTTCTCGTTGCCTCCCTTCTCGCGGTATGAACATGCTGCAGCGATGTATTCGTTGTCCACCTGTTGGAATGCCCACCGGCACACGGACGGGCGCGCCCTGCTGGGCGAGATCCGGGGTTTGGGCTTCGAATATGCCGAACTGAGCCACGGCATCCGCGTCAGCCTGGTCCCCGGCATCGTCCAGGCCGTCGGGGCCGGCGAGATGCGCATCTCGAGCCTGCACAACTTCTGCCCTTTGCCCTTGGGCGTGGACCGGCCCTCCCCGAACCTCTACCAGTGCTCCTGCCCCTCTCGCCGCGAAGTCGAGTTCTGCTGGAAGCACACTCTCAAGACCCTCGAACTGGCCGAGCGCCTGCAGGCTCCCGTCGTGGTGCTGCACCTGGGAAGCGTCGAGATGAAGTCCTACACCGACAAGCTCCTCGACCTGATCGAGCACGGCCAGCAGAACGAGCCGAAATACCAGCGGCTCTGCGCGGAAGCCGATGAGAAGCGCGAGTCGAAGAAGGAAGGTTATTGGGAGCGGTCGCTCCAGTTCCTCGAACGGCTGGTCCCGGAGGCGCAGAAACGGGGGCTACGGCTGGGGGTCGAGAACCGCGAAGCCCTCGAGGAGCTGCCCTTTGACGCCGATTTTCCCGCGCTGTTCGAAAAGTTCGCCCCGCCGACCGTGGTTTACTGGCACGATTTCGGCCATGCCCAGATCAAGGAGCACCTCGGGTTCATTTCCCACGCCCGGCAGTTGGAGTCGATGCAGGACCGGTTGGGAGGCTTGCACATCCATGACGTGGTGTTTCCGGCCCGCGACCATCGCGCGCCCGGATCGGGCACGGTGGATTTTGAGAGCCTGGGGGCTTTCGTCAAACCGGAGGTCCTCAAGGTGTTCGAGTTCAGCCCGCGCCTGACCCTCGAGGAAATCCGTGCGGGCGTGCAGCATGTCCGGACCCACTGGGGAGCAAGGCAGCCCTCCCAACGCTGACGTTCCCGCCGCCGCGCTTTCCATTCCACCCCGCGGCGCAGTCCAGACAAACGCAAACGCACAAACGGGTCCAAACGGGTCAGTCCTAAAGGTTGACACGATGTGCCCTGTGGGATAGATCCCTGGACGAAATGCCAAGGAAGTTGCGAGTCCAGTACCCGGGTGCTGTTTACCACGTGATGAACCGCGGAGATCGGCGAGAGCCCATTTTCAAGGGGGATGCGGATCGGGAGTTGTTTCTGGCGACCTTGGGGGAATGTTGTGAAAAGACCGGTTGGCGGATTCATGCCTTTTGCCTGATGACCAACCATTTTCATCTGGTGGTGGAAACACCCCGAGGCAATCTGGTGGCGGGAATGAAATGGTTTCTGGGCACCTACACCGCCCGGTTCAATCGACGGCACAAGCTGTTTGGCCATCTCTTCAGTGGCCGCTACAAAGCGTTGGCGGTGGACGGTTCGGGTGGGGGGTATCTCAAGACCGTGTGCGATTACGTGCACCTGAATCCGACGCGGGCCAACCTGCTCCAGCCGCGGGAACCATTGCGGGCGTTTGGATGGAGCAGTTACCCCCAGTACCTTAAACCACCGTCCAAGCGGTTCGGTTGGTTGCAGGTCAGCCGCGTCTTGGGTGAACACGGGATCCCCAGGGACAGCACGGCGGGGCGCCAGCAATTCGAGGCCCGGATGGAAGAGCGGCGGGCGGCTGAGGATGGCCGGGAGTATGGGCCGATCCGGCGAGGTTGGTGGGTGTGATTGAAAGTGGGTGAGGAGGGGGAAGATTTTTGAAGAATAGAATGTACAAATTTAGCCACTTCTCTAAATACGGTGGGGATGAAGAGCAAGAAAGCGGTCTACCTAGAGCTGAAACCTGAGGAGAAACAATTGATTGAACAACTGCGTGAGCATCCGGATCTGATGGCCCGAGTGCAAAGCCTGCTGACGATCACGCGCAATGCCGAGGGTCCACTGAAGACGGCCGATGAGGTGGAGGATCTGTTGATTGAGGAGATGCGTCGGCTGGGCAGTGCGACCATGAGCCATTGGGCCAGCCAGGCCGAGGAGCGTGTGAGCCGCGAACTCAAGGGCCAGGATCCCACGGTGCGGAGTCGTAAAAAAAAACGCTGACGTGGTGGTGTGTCTTTGGGTTGGTGGAGGTGCGTGAGCACATCTGGAGCAGCCAGACCCAGAACTATCTGCGGCCATTGCCTGGGCGCTTGGGGGTGAGTCCGCGAGGCCGCTCCCGCCGGCTGGATCGGGTGTTGACGGACTTTGGCTGCGAGCATTCCTTTGGCCGTGCGGCCGAAAGTGTCCGGGAACATTACGGTTTTGAGATTGGCGCCAGCGCGGTGCGCACGGCCACCTTGCACCACGCGCGCAGGGCCCAGAGGCAGTTGCAGGAGCAGTATGAGCAGCCCTATCGGGCGTTGCCCGCCGCCGGTCAAGAGTACGTGGTGGTCGAGGCCGACGGAACCATGATCTGCACTGTGGAGCGCGGCCCCCGCAACGGCAAACGTCCCCGCCAGTGGAAGGAAATGAGGCTGGTGGCGGCCCAAGCCCAAGGCAGTGCCACGACGGTCTACGGGGCCACCTTCGGCAGCGTGGAGGAAACCGGCCAGCGCTGGGGGCACTGCGCACGGCAGGCTGGCTGGGGGCTGAACAGTCAGATCCACGCTGTGGGGGATGGAGCCGAGTGGGTCCGGCGCCAGAGCTTGGAAGTGTTCCAAGAGCAGGGCGTCTTCCTGTGCGATTTCTATCATGTCAGCGAGTATCTGGGAGCCGCCGCCGCGGGTTGCGGGCGCCGCCAACCCGAGCGCTGGCGCCGCATCCAACAGAAGAGACTGCGGCGCGGGGCGGTGCAGAAGGTCATGGAGGCATTGGAACCCCATCTGGAACCCGAAGGCACGCCGGAGGAGGATGCGCCGGTGCGCAATGGTTACCGCTATCTGAACAATCGACGCGACTGCCTGGACTACCCGCGGGCTCTGGCCTTGGGCCTGCCGATTGGGTCGGGCATGATTGAGAGCGGACACCGCCATGTGCTCAACCATGCCGACCAGATTGCCCATCTGCGTGTCCTCAGGGCCAACCGCCAGTGGGCTTCCCTGTGGAACTAATCCTCACCCACTTTCAATCACACCCTTCGGCAGGAACTGCTGGAGCAGATGGCTGGACAGGCGGGCGAGCACCATTACGCTGAGGATCGGTTCGAGAGCGACGAGCAGAAAGCGCGGCGTATCGTGGCCTTGGAGCTGAAGCGTTTGGGGTGGGGTCCGGAGGAGTTGGCACGGCGGCGCAAGGGAGACCCCAAGAAGGTGCGAGTGGCCAGGCGGTTGCGGGAGGAGACGGCGATGACGCTCAAGTGGGTGGCCAGGGAGTTGCACATGGGGGCGTGGACGCATGTGTCCAACCTGCTCTCGCAGGAACGAACGCGGAAGCGCGTGAAGCGACCGAAAGAGACTGTGTCAATGATCTGAGGCGGTGGGCGGGTTGTGCTACGGAGCTTCCGCCCGGCGCGGCGGTCTGACATGCTGTCGGCGTGCACGCGCTGGCCACCATGATTGTTCGAAGGCTTCGGGATGCCGGATTCGAGGCGTTCTGGGTGGGCGGCTGTGTCCGTGACCGGCTCCTGGGCCGCGAGCCCACCGATTACGACATCGCCACCAACGCCCGCCCGGAGCAGGTCGAGCAACTTTTCGCCAAGACGGTTCCGGTCGGCCGCCAGTTCGGAGTGGTGCTCGTGGTCGAGGACGGATTTCAATTCCAGGTGGCCACGTTCCGGGCCGAGGCCCATTACGCGGACGGACGGCATCCCGGCCACGTGGAGTTCGCGGACGCGCGGGCGGACGCGCTTCGCCGCGATTTCACGGTCAACGGGCTGTTCTACGATCCCGTTGGCCAGGAAGTGCATGACTGGGTCGGGGGCGAGGCCGACCTGAAGGCGCGTGTGGTGCGGACCATCGGGGAGCCGGGGGAGCGGTTTGCGGAAGATCATTTGCGGCTGCTGCGCGCGGTGCGGTTGGCCGCGCAGCTCGGGTTCCAGATCGAGCGGCGGACGTTCGAGGCCATGGGGACCCTCGCGCCGAAGCTGCGCGTCATCAGCGCCGAACGGATCCGCGACGAGCTGCTCAAGTTGTTCCAGCCGCCGCATGCGGCGCGCGGACTGGAGCTCCTGCGCGACACCGGCCTGCTGCGGGAGATCCTGCCCGAGCTCCACGCCACCATTGGCTGCGAACAGTCGCCCCCGTATCATCCGGAAGGGGACGTGTTCCGGCACCTGGTGCTGATGCTTGAACAACTGCCTGGGGATCCGGACCCGCGGTTGCCGTGGGCCGTGTTGCTGCACGACATCGCCAAGCCGGTGACCGCGTCTCGCGACCCGGACAGCGGCGCGATCCGGTTCTACGAGCACGAACGCGTGGGGGAGACGATGACCCAGGAGATCCTGGCGCGGTTGCGGTTTCCGCGGAAGCAGATCGATGAGGTGGCGTTTGTGGTGCGGCATCACATGCAATTCAAGGACGCGCTGGACATGCGTCAGTCAACGCTCCGGCGGATGCTGTTGCGCCCGACCTTCCCGCTGGAGCTCGAATTGCATCGCCTGGACTGCCTGGGCTCGCACGGTCGGCTGGACATTTACCAGTTCCTCGTCCAGCAGGCGGGTGAGTTGGCGAAGAAGCCGGAGGTGATCCCGCCCCTGCTGACGGGCGATGATCTGCTGGCCTTGGGCTTGAAGCCGGGGCCGGAGGTGGGCCGGTGGCTGGCGGACATCCGCGATTTGCAACTGCAGGAAACGCTCACCGACCGCGAGCAGGCGCTGGCGTGGGCCAGGAGCAGGCTCGCTTCCACGTGACCTGCGGCCCGCGCCGCCGGGAGGCGGAACCCCAAACGCCCGGACTTCATCCGTCCCCGGGCTTCGTGGTTTGAATGGCTCCCGGCGAGCAAAGCCGGTTGACCGCCTGCGACCCGGGTGTTTCATTGGGCGCGGCCATGAGCAAACTGCTGTTGGTGGATGATGAGGCGGATGTATTGTATTCGTTCCAGCGGATCTTTGATTCGCCAGACATCGAGTTGACCACAGCCTCGAGCGGCGAGGCGGCGTTGGCGGAGATCCCGCGGGTGAAGCCCGACCTGGTGATCATGGACGTCCGGATGGGAGGGATGAACGGGTTGGAGACGCTGCGCGCCATCCGCAAGGCGGATCCCAAGCTGCTGGTCATCCTGATGACCGCCTACGGCACGACGCAGACCGCCATCGAGGCGATGAAGCTGGGCGCGTATGACTATCTGCTCAAGCCCTTCGATGTGCCCAAGCTCAAGGCGATCGTGCAGAATGCGCTGCGGGCGGCGCGCGACATGCGCCAGACGGTGTCGGACAAGCCGCTCCTGGAATCCGAGGATTACGAGCAGGGCATTGTGGGGCGGAGCGAGTCGATGCAGCAGGTGTTCAAGCTGGTGGGGCAGCTGGCGGCTTCGGATGCCACGGCCCTGATCACCGGCGAGAGCGGCACGGGGAAGGAACTGGTGGCGCGCGCCATCTATCACAACAGCCACCGCAGCCAGCAGCCGTTCCTGGCCGTGAACTGCGCCGCCATCCCGGAGCAACTGCTCGAAAGCGAGCTGTTCGGCCACGAGCGCGGCTCGTTCACCGGCGCCACGCATCAGCGCATCGGCAAGTTCGAGCAGTGCAACGGCGGGACGATCTTCCTGGACGAGATCGGCGACATGACGCCCGCCACCCAGACCAAGATCCTGCGCGTGCTGCAGTCCGGCACGTTCGAGCGGGTGGGCGGCAACACGCCTCTGCGGGTGGATGTGCGGGTGATTGCGGCCACGAACAAGCCGCTGGAACAGGCGGTGGCGGCGCGCCAGTTCCGCGAGGACCTGTTCTACCGGCTCAACGTCGTGCGCATCCACCTGCCTCCCCTGCGCGAGCGCAAGAGCGACATCCGGTTGCTGGTGGATTATTTCCTCAAGAAACTGGCGCGCGAACAGGGTGTCCCCGCCAAGGCGATTTCCGCCGTCGTCCTGCGCGCCTTCGAGAAGTACCACTGGCCCGGGAACGTGCGGGAGCTCGAGAACGTGATCCGCCGCGCCATGGTCGTCAGCAAAGGGGACACCATTCTACCGTCCGACCTCTCGGTGGAAATCGCGGGTGCCGGGGAAGCGGCGTCCGGGGCGGTGGGCACCGCACCGACGCCGGCTGGAATGGCCGGGGCCGGAGCCGCGTCCGACATGGCCGCGCTGGCGGCGCAACTGTTCCACTGGGCGCGCAAGGATCCCAAGCTGCGGGTGCTGCCGGCGGTCGAGCGGGCGCTGGTGGTCGAGGCCCTCAAAGCCACTCAAGACAACCAGGTGCAGGCCGCCAGATTGTTGGGCGTCACCCGCGCCACCTTGCGCAAGCGCATCGAGAAGTTTGGCATTCAACGGCAAACCAGCATCACCTGACCCGGCCGGCGCTCGTGGGGGTTGACAGACAGGCCGCCCGGGCTCCACGCACACCTGGGCGCTCTCGACTACGAAACGGGCCACCGGGAGGCGGCCCGGCACGAGTTCGGAACCGAGAGGGCGCTCTTCCCGGAATCGACGGGGTTCCTGTTTCCGAACCTGAATGCGGCGGGCGCGGACTGCATCCGGCGGCGAAGGGTACAGGGATCGAGAGCCCGAGCGCCCGAACATCCGGTTTGACATCGTCCTGGCTGCCGCGCATTGAACGGGGGTCACAGCAAACCGAAGCCCATGGCCAAGCACTCACGCCGTCTCCATTCACGTCCGCCGATGGAGCGGATGATCCAGATCCATCAACGCATCCGGAGCGGGCACTACCCCAATTGCCGTCAGTTGGCCCAGGAGATCGAGGTCACCACCCGAACCATCAAGCGGGATCTGGATTTCATGCGGTCCCGGCTGGGAATGCCCATCGAATACGATCCGCTGCGCTGGGGTTACTATTACAGCCGCCCGGTGGACCACTTCCCCAGCCTGCCGATGAACGAGGCGGAGGTGTTTGCGCTGCTGATTGCCGACAAGGCGATCGCCCAGTATCACGGCACCCCCTGGCATCGGCCGCTGGAGACCGCATTCCGGCGGTTGACGGGGCAACTGGATCGTGAGGCCAGTTACACGCTGGGGAACCTGGACGGGGCGTTCTCCTTCCGGCCCCTGGCGCCGGAGGACGCCGACCTCAAGATGTTCCAGAAGCTGACCCAGGCGTTGAAGGAGCGGCGGACGATCAAGTTCCAGTATCGCAACCTGGGCGCGAAGCACTGGCAGCCGCGGCAGGTGAATCCCTACCACCTGGCCTGCATCGACAGCCATTGGTACCTGTTTGCCTGGGATGTGGTCCGGCGCGGGATGCGGACGTTTGTGCTGAGCCGGATGAAGGAGGTGACGCTGACGCAGAAGCGATTCCCCAAACCGCGGGATTTCAACGTGGACGAACATCTGAGGGGCAGTTTCACGGTGTTCAAGGGGAAGGACGATTATGAGGTGGTGGTGGAGTTCGACGCGTGGGCGACCGATCTGTTGCGGGGGCGGCGCTGGCATTCGAGCCAGGAGCTGACGGAGTTGAAGGACGGCTGTTCGCGGCTGCGGTTCCGGCTGAACAGCATCGAGGAGATGGAACGGTTTGTCCTGAGCTTCGGCACGCACGCGACGGTGGCGCGGCCAAAGGAGCTGGTGGCGCGGCTGGAGCAGACGGCGAAGGAGCTGGCGAAGCGGTACGGTTGAAGGCGGATCGGAGAGGGGAGCGAGGAGCAGGGACGAGGGCGAAGCCGTTGGCCAGGGTGCCGGGGTCGATGCAATCCGTGGCGGAATGGGGGAGCTGTGGTATGGTGCGGTGGCGACGGAGCTTCAGGCGTTCAGCAGGCGTCCCCGCCTGCAGCCGGTTCACGAGCGCCGCGGTAAAGGTGAGGCGCAGGTGCGATGCCTGCGCCATGTTGTTGGGGGCCGATGGTGCACGCTGCAGGGTTCGAACCTGCGACCCCTTCCGTGTGAAGGAAGTGCTCTACCGCTGAGCTAAGCGTGCAGCCGGAGCCTAGGTTAGCCGCCGCCAGCTCACTGGCAAGCCTTGGTTGCCCCTCGGCGTTCACGCCCTCAACTTGCGTTCCAGGATCTCACCCACCAAGCCCGGGTTCGCCTTGCCCTGGCTCAGCTTCATCACGTGGCCCTTGATGCGGTTGAGCGCAGCCAGCTTGCCCGACCGGTAATCCGCCGCCGGACCGGGGTTGGCGGCAATGGCCTCGTCGCACAGGGCCTCGAGGGCACCGGTGTCGCTCACCTGGGCCAGGCCCTTCTCCTGCACGATGTCCGCGGGAGCTTTGCCGGTCTCAAACATCTCGACAAACACCTGCTGCGCCGCGGAGCTGCTGAGGGTCTGGTTCTCGACCAGGCCGACCAGGTCCCGCAACGCCTGCGGAGGAAACTTGAGATCGGACAGCCCGGTGAATGTCATGTCCGACCGCTCCAGTCCAAGGGACTCCTGTTCGGCGATCTCCCGGGCCTGGGTCTCAGCGAGCCGGGCGCGAAGGTTATTGATGACCCAGTTGGCGACGGCTTTGGGATTCGCCGCGCCCTGAGCGGCGGTTTCGAAGTAGTGGCCCAGCGGGACGTCATTCTTGAACACCTCGGCATCGCCGGCGGGCAGTTCGTAAGTCTTCATGAACCGCTGCTTGCGGGCCAGGGGCAGTTCCACCATTCGCGATTTCACCGCCGCGAGCCATTCCGGGGTCGGTTCGAAGGGCATGAGGTCGGGCTCGGGAAAGTAGCGGTAATCGTGCGCGTGCTCCTTGGTGCGCATCTCCTCGGTGATCCCGCCCGCGTCATCCCAGCGCCGCGTGGACTGGATGAGGGTGCCGCCGCCCTGGAGCACCTCGATCTGGCGGGGGATCTCGTAGGTGAGCGCCCGGCGCACGCCCGAGAAGCTGTTCATGTTCTTGATCTCGATCTTGGCGCCCAGCCCGGTCCCTCCCTTGGGGCGCACGCTGACATTCACGTCGCAGCGCACCATGCCCTTTTCCATGTCGCAATCGCTGATCCCGCCGTACACCAGGATATCCTTGAGGGCGTTCAGGTACTCATAGGCCATGTCGGCGCTGGTGAGGTCGGGTTCGGACACGATCTCGAGCAAGGGCACGCCGGCGCGGTTGAAGTCCACCCCGCTGTTCCGGTCGAAATGGTTGTTCTTGCCGACATCCTCCTCGAGATGGGCGCGGGTGATCCGGACCCGGGCCATTCCTCCCTGAAACTCGAAGTCCACGTGCCCGCCGCGCGTGCTGGGCTGGTCGTATTGGGTGATCTGGTAGTTCTTGGCGACGTCGGGGTAGAAGTAGTTCTTGCGATCGAACTTGGCGCGGGCGGGGATTTCGCAGTTCAGCAGCAGTCCGGTGAGGACGGTCAGCCTGAGCGCCTCCTCGTTGGCCACCGGCAACACGCCCGGCATGCCCAGGCAGACCGGGCAGACATTGGTGTTCGGTGGCGAACCGAACGTGTTCGCGCAGCCGCACCACATCTTGGACTGGGTTTTGAGCTGGACGTGGGTTTCCAGGCCGATGACCGCTTCGTATTCCATATTCAGTCCAGGGCGGGTTTCTGGACGTGCCACCCGGTGGCCTGTTCGTAGGTGTGGGCTACACGAAGCAGGGTTTCCTCGCCAAACGGCCGGCCCAGCAACTGCAGGCCGATCGGCAGCTTGGGCGACCTGGTGAATCCGCAGGGCAAACTCAGTCCGCAGATGCCGGCCAGGTTGCAGGAAAGGGTGAAGATGTCCGAGAGATACATCTGAAGCGGGTCCTGCGACTTTTCCCCGAGCCGGAACGCGACCGTGGGCGTCGCGGGCGTCACAATGGCGTCCACCGTCTCGAATGCCTTCAAGAAATCACGGCGGATGAGGGTGCGCACCTTCTGCGCGCGGAGGTAATAGGCATCGTAGTAGCCGCTGCTGAGCACGTAGGTGCCCAGGATGATGCGGCGCTTCACTTCGTCGCCAAACCCCTGCCCGCGAGTGTTGCCGTAGAGCTCGATGGGATCCTTTCCGTCCACCCGCAGGCCGTAGCGGACACCGTCGAACCGGGCCAGGTTGGCGGACGCCTCGGCGGTGGCGATGATGTAATAGGTGGCGACGGCGTAATCGGTGTGCGGCAGCGAAATCTCGACGGGTTCGGCCCCCAACTCCCGCAGCTTGTCCACCGCCGCATCCACGGCCGCTTTGACCTGGGGATCCAGTCCGCCGGCGGCGAAGTATTCCCTGGGCAACCCCAGCCGGAGACCACGCAGACTGCCCGTCAGGGCCGCGCTGTAATCCGGCACCGGCTGCGCCACGCTGGTGGAATCCTTGGGGTCGTAACCGCTGATGGCGCCCAACAGCACCGCGGCATCGCGCACCCGCTTGGCGAACGGACCAATCTGGTCCAGGGAGGAGGCGTAGGCCACCAGGCCGTACCGGGACACCCGTCCGTAGGTCGGCTTGAGCCCCACGCAGCCGCACAAAGCCGCGGGCTGGCGGATGGAACCGCCCGTGTCCGAGCCCAGAGCGGCGATGCATTGGTCCGCCGCGACCGCCACGGCGGACCCGCCCGAGGAGCCGCCCGGGATGCGCTCCCGATCCCACGGGTTGCGGGAGGGCCCGAAGGCGGAATTCTCGGTTGAACTGCCCATGGCGAACTCATCCATGTTCAGCCGTCCGAAGATCACCGCCCCGGCCGCGCGCAGCTTCCCGGTGACGGTGGCGTCGTAGGGCGAGACAAAGTTCTCCAGGATGCGGGATCCGCAGGAAAGACGCTGGTGTCGGACGGCGATCACGTCCTTGAGGGCGATCGGCACCCCCAACAGTGGACCCTGTTCCCCGGCGGCGATGCGTTTGTCGGCCGCTTCCGCCTGAGCCAGGGCATCCGGTTCATCCAATGCCAGGAACGCATGCAGCTTCGAATCCACCCGGCGCACCTGGTCCAGACAGGCCGCCAGCACCTCGCGGGCGGATATTTCCCTGCGCTGCAGCCGCGCGGTGGTCTCGGAAATCGTCAGGGTGTTCAACATCGGAGGGGATCCGGTCGGGCCAATCGCTACTCGACAATTTTCGGCACCATGAACAGGCCGTTGGCCGGGGCGGGGGCGTTTCGCAGGGCCTCGTCCTGGGAAAGCGAGGGACGCGCTTCATCGGGGCGCATGACATTGACGAGCGGGAAGGGGTGCGCGGTGGGCTCGACGCCGGACACGTCCAGCCCTTTGAGTTGCTCCATGTAATCGAGAATCTGGTCCAACTGCCTGCCCAGCGTCTGTTCCTCCGCCGGCGTGAGCCGGATGCGGGCCAGATGAGCAACATCGGTCACGTCCATGTGGGCGCCTGCCATGCCGACAGACTGCGAAGGAAGCCGGGGAAAGGCAACGCGGGAAACGGGCCGGTCAATCCTCGTTGAACTTGGCGGCGACGAGCGCCTCGATCTCGTCCAAGGCGGCAGACGCATCGTGGCCCTCGGCATGCACCTTGAGGCGGCTGCCGGGTCCGGCGGCCAGCATCATGAGGCCCATGATGCTCTTGCCATTGACCTTCTCGCCATCCTTCTCGACGAAGATGTCGCACTTGAAACGGTTGGCGGTCTTGACAAAGAGCGCCGCCGGCCGGGCGTGAATGCCCAGCTTGTTCACGATCAGCAATTCTTTGATCAAGGCCTGCTCCGGTGCTTCCAGTTTACGTCCGCTCATGGCGAGTCGGGCAGACGTTAATGCAACCCGCCTGCGGCTGGCGAACAAAAAGTGGCCAGGAACAGGCTGCGCTTCCGGGCGGCAAGCGCCGGCCGGCGCTCCGGCACGGCCGCTTCCCGGGCAAGTCTGTTGAGACTCGGGCTAATCCTCGCTCCGGCTCATGTGCTGGAGCAGGCGTTCGTTCAAGTCCCGGGCGGCGTTGTAGCCGGAGCTCTGGAGCTTGACGTGAAGCGCCGCCACCTCGATCAGGCGGGCCAGATCGCGCCCGGGGCGCACGGGGATGGTCATGTGGGGGATGTCCTGCCCCAGGATCTTGATGAACTCCTGGTCCATCCCCACCCGGTCGATGTCCTCGACATGCTCCCAGACCTTGAGGGTGACCACCAGGTCCACACGTTTCTGGCGGCGGATGCTGCGGACCCCGAACATGGAGGCGACATTGATGATGCCGATGCCGCGCACCTCCATGTGGTCCCGGGTGATTTCCGAGCTGGTGCCCAGGACATCCTTGCCGTCCACCAGGCTCACCTTGGTGACGTCGTCGGCCACCAGGCTGTAGCCGCGCTCGATCAGCGCCAGCACGCTCTCGCTTTTGCCGATGCCGCTTTCGCCCTTGATGATCACGCCCACCCCCAGGATGTCCACCATGCTGCCCATTTCGGTGGCCCGCGGCGCGAACATGGACTCGAGGGCCAGCGTGGCCTGGTTGATGAACTTCATGGTGACCAGGGGAGATTGGAACACCGGCACCTCCGCCCTTTGCGCCGTCTCCAGAAACAAGTGAGGCGGTTGCAGTCCGCGGCTGAACACCACGCACGGGATGCGGAAGGAAAAGAAGGCCTTGAGGTGCTGCGGCAGTTCCTCGGGGGGCAACGATTTGAGGTAGAAGGCTTCCGCATTGCCGATGACCTGCACGCGCTTGTAGGCAAAGTACCGGGTGAACCCGGTCAACCCCAGTCCGGGCCGGTTGACGGTGGGCTCGCGAATGACGCGCGCCATTCCGCCGGAATCGGACAGCACCTTGAGCTGCAATTCCTGGCCGTGGCTGTCATGGAACGATTGGACGGTGACCGGGTCGTGTTTGAGCATGGGCATGTTCAGGTTCCTCGCTGGCCGCGCCGGGGGCGGCCTTTCACATGTTGAACTCCGGGCCCAGATAGATTTCGCGCGCCTTGGGATCCTGGGCCAGGAACTCCGCCGAGCCTTCGCAAAGCACCTCGCCCTTGTGGATGATATAACCGCGGTCGATCAGCTTGAGCATTTCGCGCACGTTGTGGTCGGTGACCAGGATGCCCAACCCGCGCTCACGCAACCGCCGGACAATCTTCTGCACCTCGTAAACGGCGATGGGGTCGATCCCGGCGAAGGGTTCATCCAGGAGCAACAGTCGCGGGCTGGTGACGAGCGCGCGGGTGATTTCGAGGCGGCGCTTCTCGCCCCCGCTGAGGGTGTAAGCCAGGCTGTGGGCCAGCCCGCCCAAGTCCAGTTCCTCCAGCAGGCTTTGGAGGCGGATGTCCCGCTCCAGCCGGCCCATCTTGCAGGTTTCGAGGATGGCCAGCAGGTTTTGCTCGACGGTCAACTTGCGAAAGACCGAGGGTTCCTGGGTCAGATAGCCCATGCCCCGCCGGGCCCGCTGGTGCATGGGCAGCCGCGTGATCTCGTGTCCGTCGAAATGCACGCCCCCTTCGTCCGGGCGCACCACACCCACGACCATGTTGAACGTGGTGGTCTTGCCCGCGCCATTCGGCCCCATGAGCCCGACGATCTCGCCGGGAGACACCCGGATGGACACCCCGTTGACCACCCGCCGTCCGCGGTATTCCTTCACCAACTGCTCCGTGGTCAGCAGAGCGCCGTTGGTTCCCTCCGCCGTCGTCCCGGTTGCCTGAACTTCATTCATGCCGTATGGCCTTGTCCCCGGCCGGGGCATTGGAATCCGCCGGCGCACCCGGCGGAGCGTTGGTGGCCGGGTCCACCCGGTAAATCATGCGCTGGTTGGTCGCCCGGATCTGGTTCCGGGTCCGGTCCCAAATGATGACGTCACCGTAGAGGGTTCCTTCCTGCCGCTCAATCCGCGGGTTGGGATGGCCCGTGAATTCCACCAGCTCGTTGGTGCCGGATTCGCTGACGCGGTATGTGTAAACCGTTTGGTCCGCATAGGCGCGGTTGGTCCGGCCCTGCTCATCGACGAGCACCACCACCACATTGGTTCTCGCCACCACCCGCTCCACCCGGCTGCCTTCCTCGGGCACGTCGGCGGTCAATTCCTCGCAGGTCAGGAACAGGCGCGGATCCTCCAGCCGGACATGGCCTCGATAGACCGCCGAGCGCGTCTTGATGCCCAGCTCGACACTGTCGGAATAGATGTGGGTCTCGAAGGTCGCGGGCCCGGGGATGCCCGCGACTGGACCGGACGATTCTGCAACCGGCGCGTCGGCGGACGGGTCCGATGACGCGCTGGACACCTGCGCGAACGTCAGGGCGGCGCCGCCCAGGGCCAGCAGGGAATGGACGATGATTCTCATGGGTTCGGTGTGACGGCTGGGGCGCGACGGATCACGGTATGCACCCGGTTGGACACCAGGAGGGTGGCTCCGGCTTCCTGCCACAGGAAACCCTCCCCCTCGGTGAAAAAGCGTCCATCGACGGTGCTCAGTTCCAGCGGCCCGGCCGAGGCTGCGGCGCGCCGCTCGGAGTCGTACAGGCAATCCTGGGCGCGCAACACGAATTGCCCGGCGCCATCCTCGCGAAAGGTTCGCAAGGTCAGGTTCCGGATCAGCATCTTTCCCCCCGGCTGGGGCACGGCCTCGCGCCCCTCCAGCAGGGATTTCATCCGGGTTTCGTGCGGCGCGTCATAATAAGCGGGCAAGCTGAAATCGCGGAACTGGCCGAGGGGCAAGGGTTGCGCCAGGCCGCCGAGTCCGACCAGCACCCAGCCGGCTCTCAGCGCGGCTCCGGCCATCCGGAGCTTGGTCTTGAACATGGGTTTAGTCCGCATGCCTGGCAACGATGGCCTCCCATTTCCCCTGGGCCTTGAGGATCAGTTCGCACACTTCACGCACCGCGCCGTGCCCGCCCCGGGCGCGGGTGACATGATGCGCCAGCGCCCGGGCTTCCGGCACGCCGTTGGCCGGAGCGATGGCCAACCCGGCCCGCCGGAGCATTCCCAGATCCAACACATCATCTCCGACGAAACAGACCGCCTCCCACTTCATTCCCAGCTTGCGCAGCAAGGTCTCCGTCGCCGGCACCTTCCCATCCGTCGGCTGCAACAAGAAGTCGATCTTCAGGTCCCGGGCCCGAACCCGCGTGGCTTCGGACGGTCGGGCGGAAACCCAGCCCACCCGGATCCCGCTCCGGCGCACCAACAGCAGGCCGAGCCCGTCGGGGATGTTGTACTGTTTGAACTCGCCGCCGGGCCCCATGAACACGGAGCCGTCGGTCATCACCCCGTCCACGTCGCACAACAGCAACCGCACGCGCCGGAGACGGTTCTTGAGGGAAAGGGGGGGCATGTCAGTTCAGGGCCTTTCGCACGGCCAGCAGTTGCTGCAGCAACGCGCCCATCTCGCGCAACGGAATCATGTTCGGCCCGTCACTCAGGGCTTTGTCCGGGTCGGGATGCGTTTCAAAAAACACACCGGACGCGCCCGCCGCCACCGCCGCCCGGGCCAGCACCGGCGCAAACTCCCGCTCGCCCGCGGACCGGTCGCCCGCGCCGCCGGGCAGTTGCACGGAATGCGTGGCGTCGAACACCACGGGGAAGCCCAGCCGTTTCAGGATGGGGATGGACCGCAGGTCGGCGACCAGGTTGTGGTATCCAAAGGTGGTTCCCCGCTCGGTGAGCAGAATCCGCTCGCCGCCCGCCGCCCGCGCCTTCTCCACCACGGGGGCCATGTCGCCGGGGGCCAGGAACTGGCCTTTCTTGAGGTTCAGAATCCGGCCGGTGGCGGCGGCGGCGGCGATCAGATCGGTCTGGCGGCAGAGGAAGGCGGGGATCTGCAAGACCTCGGCCACCTGCCCGGCGAGGGTGGCCTGGGCTTCCGTATGCACGTCCGTCAACACCGGCACCCCGAGCTCCCGGCGCACCCGATCCAGCACCTTCAGTCCAGCCTCGAGGCCGGGGCCGCGATAGGACTTCGCCGAGGTGCGGTTGGCTTTGTCGAAGCTGGCCTTGAAGGTGTAGGACAGGCCGAGCTTGCTGCAGGTCTTCAACAGCGACTCCGCCACGCGCAGGCACAGGGACTCGCTCTCGATGACACAGGGTCCGGCAATGACAAAGAGGCCGCGCCTCGAGGTGTATTGCTTCCACAGGCTGGCGATGGCAATCGGCACGCGCATGTTCTATCAGCGCCCCGGCCCGGTGTAAACCCGCGGTGAGGACCCGACCCCGTCCGCCGTTCCCCCTCCTGGCCAAGTCCGCGGGCGTGGCCGTCCCAAGCTGCGCCCGTTCGCCGCCTCACACCGTCGAAAAGATTGCGCGCCGGCTCGCAGCCCCCTACATCTGGGGCGCCGACAATGATGGAAAGCCCGACCGCACGTTCAGCCTGGCCGACGTTCAGCCTGTTGTTCTTCGCCAACGCGCCCGCGGAGGCCGAGACCGGCAAGTTCGACCTGTTCCGCGCCAGCTCGCGGTTTGCGGACGAGCACGACTTCGAGGCGGTGTGGATTCCCGAGCGCCACTTCCACGCGTTTGGCGGCATCTTCCCCAACCCGGCGCTGATGGCCGTGGTGCTGGCCGAATCCACCCGACGCATTCGCATCCGCGCCGGCAGCGTCGTCATGCCCCTGCATCACCCCATCCGGGTGGCCGAGGAATGGGCGGTGGTGGACAATCTCTCGAATGGCCGGGTGGACCTGGGTTTTGCGCGGGGCTGGAACCCGAACGATTTCGTGATCGCGCCAAGCCACTGGGGCGATCGCAACCGCCTGACCGTGGACGGCATCGAGGCGGTGCGCAAACTCTGGCGGGGCGAACCCTACGAAGGGGACAACGGCGAAGGGCGGCGCGTGTCCCTGCGCGTGCATCCGCTGCCGCTCCAGCCGGAACTGAATGTCTGGTTCACCTGCTCGGGTGGCCCGGAACGGTTCCAGGAAGCCGGCCGGGCCGGATTCAACATCGTCACCGCGCTGCTCTTTCAGCGGGTGGACGAGCTGGCCCCCAAGGTGGCGTCCTATCGGGAGGCGCGCCGCGCGGCCGGCCAGGCCGGTCCCGGGCGGGTCACGCTCATGCTCCATGCCTACGTAGGACCCGACGAAGCCGCGGCCAAGGAAACCGTGCGTGAGCCGTTCAAGCGTTACCTGGAAAGCTCGGCCGATCTGTGGCAGGTGGGTGACGCCCGGCTCAAGGATCTGCCCGCCCGCAAGAAGGCGGACATGCTCGAGTTCGCCTTCGAGCGTTACTATCAACAAACCGCCCTGATGGGTTCGGTGGAATCCTGCGCCCGCATGGTCGAAGCGGTGCAGGCGGCCGGGGTGGACGAGATCGCCTGCCTGATCGATTTCGGATTGCCGTATCGGACGATCATGGACGGGCTGCACCACCTGGACGCCCTGCGGCGTTTGGGTCTGGTTTCCTGACATGAGTGCCGTGCCGCTTGTTCCCCGTCGCGTGGTCATCACCGGGATGAGTGTGGCCACGGCGCTCGGGTTCGAGCTCGAGGAGTTCTGGCGCCGGTTGCTGGCCGGCGAGTCCGGCATTCACCGGTTGGCCGAGTATTCGGACGAGGATCGCCTGCCCACGAAGATCGCCGGGCGCATCGAGGATCAACGCCTGAACGCCGCGATGGAACACTGGCAGGTGGAGGATTCGGACCGGGCCAATCAACTGGGGCTCGTCGCGGTGGCGGCGGCGTTGAACCATGCCGGCCTTCCGGCGGACGGGAAAACGCCGCTGCCCCACGACCTGATCTTCGGCACCGGGCACGGGAACAGCAGCTTCCAAAACGAGTCAGCCCATGTCTTCTACAGCCAGGGCTACCGCAAGCTCCGCCCGACCACGGTCGTGCGCCTGATGTTCAACCGCCCGGCCAACATCACCTCCATTCGGTTCAACCTGACCGGCGGCTGCTTCGTGGTCTGCTCGGCTTGCGCCACCGGGTCCATCGCCCTGACCGAAGCCTTCCAGCGCATCCGGTTCGGCCTCGCCGAGTGTGCGGTGGCCGCCTGCGCCGACCATGGGCTCGACCGCGCCACCTTCGGCGCCTGGAATCGTCTGGGCGTGCTCTCCCGCAATCCGGATCCCGTCCGCGCCTGTCGTCCGTTCGATCGCGACCGGGACGGTTTGGTGATGGGCGAGGGCGCCGCGGCCTTCGTGCTCGAAACCTTGGAATCCGCCCAACAACGGCGCGCCCACATCCTCGCCGAGGTCCTCGGCGCGGGGTTGTCGAGCGACGCCAAACATATCGTGCAGCCGGACAGCGCCGGCCAGGTGCGCGCGGTCCGGAAAGCGCTCGAGATGGCCGGGGTGTCGCCGGTCCAGATCGATTATGTCAACGCCCACGGCACGGCCACCCAGATGGCGGACCAGGTGGAATCGGCCACGCTCCTGGAAATCCTGGGCGCCGAGGTGGGGCGCATCCCGGTTTCCAACACCAAAGCGCAACTGGGCCACCTGATGGGGGCCACGGCGGGGGTGGAACTGGCCGTCACCGTGCTGGCCATGCAGAAAGGAATCCTGCCGCCCTGCCGCAATCTCGATCATCCCGATCCGCGCTGCCCGTTGCACTTTGTGCGAGGCGAACCGTTGAAGCAAACCACCCGGGTCGCGCTGAAAAACAGTTTTGCCTTCGGCGGCACCAATTGCGCCGTGGTCCTCGGATCGGGGACCTCCACGTGACCAGGCGGAGGGTCAGGACACATTCCCGGACAGGCAGGGCCTCGCTGCGTCGCGGCCTGCCGACAACGAAAGGCACATTCGAGAAACGATCCAGGCATGGGAAATCGAGGTGACTAAAGCGCGCAACACAAACGTCCAACGGCCATGACGGCTCAGGGTTCAGGCCGGCTGCGGGTGACTGTGGACGGCAAATTCTTCCGCTTGGGGGACGCCAAGTTCCACGTCAAAGGCGTCGCCTACGGTCCCTTTGCGCCCAATCCGGCCGGGCAGTGCTTCCTCCCGCCGGAACAGACGCTGGCTGATTTCCGCCAGATCCGGAAACTGGGCGCCAATGTGGTCCGGGTTTACGAAATCCCGCCCCGCTGGATGCTGGACCTGGCCGAGGGGGAAGGATTGTGGCTGCTGGTGGGCATCCCCTGGACTCACCAACTCTGGTTCCTGGATTCCAGGGAGGAACGGACCCGGGCCATGGACACCGTGCGCAAGGCGGTGGCTGCGTGCGGACGTCACCCTGCGGTGTTTGCATTCTGTCTGGCCAACGAAATCGCGCCCGATGTCGTTCGCTGGGCGGGGGCGCACCGGGTCGAGCGATTCCTCGATGAACTCGCAGCCGCGGCGCGCCGGGTCGATCCGGATGGACTCTGCACGTTCGCCAATTTTCCTCCGACCGAATTCCTGCGCGCTTCGGCGATGGATTTCCTCTGCTTCAACGTTTACCTGCACGAGCGGCCCGCGTTTCGCAATTACCTGGCCCGGCTGCAGATGCTGGCCGAAAACCGGCCGCTGGTGCTGGGCGAGTTTGGCATCGATTCCCTGCGCGAAGGCGAGACGCGGCAGGCCGAGATCCTGGGCTGGTCCATCGAGCTGGCCTGCCGCGCCGGGCTGGCGGGAACGGTGGTGTTCAGTTTCACCGACGAATGGCACAAGGACGGCGTGCGGATCGAGGACTGGAAGATGGGGCTGACCACGGCCGATCGCCAGCCGCGTCCGGCCTGTGACCGGGTGCGCGAGACCTTTCAACAGGCGCCCCGTTTCGCCCTGGCGCACGCGCCGAAAGTGTCGGTGGTGGTCGCCAGCTACAACGCCGCTCCAACCCTGCGCACGTGCCTGGAATCCCTCGAACGCCTCCACTATCCCGATTTCGAAGTCATCCTCGTGGACGACGGGTCCACGGACGAAACCCCCCGGTTGGTGCAGGCGCGCGCGGACGGCACCGCCGCGTTCCCGCACCTGCGGGTCATCCGTCACGCCGTGAACGCCGGATTGTCGGCGGCGCGCAACACCGGCATCGCCGCGGCCCAAGGCGAGGTGGTGGCGTTCACGGACGCGGATTGTCGGGTGGACGAGGACTGGCTGTATTTCCTGGTGAGCGCGCTGTTCGAGGACGGGTTTGCGGCGATGGGCGGGCCCAACCTGCTGCCGCCGGAGGATTCCGCGGTGGCGACGGCCGTGATGGTGTCGCCGGGCGGGCCGGCGCACGTGATGTTGAACGACCGGGAAGCGGAACACATCCCCGGCTGCAACATGGCGTTCTTCAAGAGCGCCCTCGAGGCGGTGGGGGGATTCGACCCGGTGTTCACGCGGGCGGGGGATGATGTGGACCTCTGCTGGCGGCTGCAGCAGGCAGGGTTGCGGATTGGTTTCAGTCCGGCCGCCTTTGTCTGGCATTACCGGCGATCGAGCGTGATGGCGTACTTGGGGCAGCAACAGGGGTATGGGGAAGCCGAGGCGCTGCTGGTGCGCAAGCATCCGGAGTATTTCAACCGGTTCGGGGGCGGCCTGTGGCGCGGACGCATCTACGGCACGTCGAAGTTGGGGGTCCTGATGCGGCGCTCCATCATCTATCGCGGCACGTTCGGCAGCGGGTGGTTCCAGACGTTGTACGCGTCCGAACCGGCGGGCACCCTGATGCTTTGCACCTCGATCGAGCATTACATCCTGGTCTGCCTGCCGCTCTGGGTCTTGTCCGCCAACTGGAGCGGCCTGCTGCCGCTGGCCATCGCGGCCCTGGCACTGCCCTTGACGTTGTGCGCACTGGCTGGCGCGCAGGCCACACTGCCCCAGGACAAGCGGCAGTGGTGGTCCCGTCCGCTGGTGGCCCTCTTGTTCCTGCTCCAACCCATCGTCCGCGGCTGGGCCCGATACCAGGGCCGGTTCACCCTGCCCGCACGCGCCCCCCAGGCCGGCGAGTCGCTGGATTCCCTCGCCCTGCTGGCCAGCCATCAGTCCCTCGGGCAGGTCCGCTATGCCTCCGATCACCCCTTGGACCGCATCGGGTTTGTGAGCGCGCTGATCCGCCGATTGGACGCCGAAGGGTGGCCGAGCAAATCGGACATCGGGTGGAGCGACTTTGATGTCGAGATTTACGGCAGCCGATGGAGCAGCGTGCAGGTCACCACCGCTCTGGAAACCTCGGGGGGCGGCTGGGCGGTGCTGCGGTGCAGGCTCAAGCCCCGCTGGTCGTTGCCGTCGCACGCCCTGTTCTGGGCGACACTGGCTTTGGGACTGCTGGCCATCGGGCTGCGGGATCCGTGGTGGCCGTGGAGCCTGGGCTTCCTGGCAACGGCGCCGCTCATCATCGTGTTCGTGCGCCGCCAGCAGCGCGAACTCCAAAGCCGCTCCGTCGCCTTGCTCGATGCGCTGGCCCGCGAACTGGGACTGAAGCGCAATCCCTGAACCCCGTAGCCGTGGACGCCTGCCTGTGCGGGGCACGCAGACAGGTGTGAGTCCGCGCTGATCTCCTGCTCCGAGAGCGGAAGGGTGGCTGGATGGCTGAGGGCGGTGTCGAGTTCGGGATCATGGCGCTGACTGACGTCTGGCGGTTACGAGGTTCATCGCGGGTACTGCGGGTGAGCCTGCCCCGGTTTCCACTTCCCACCGACCGCTTCTTTGCTAGCCTGTCCGGCCTATGTTGACCGCCGGAATCGTGGGACTGCCGAACGTGGGCAAATCCACGCTGTTCAACGCCGTGACCCGCACCCGCAAGGCGGAAGCGGCGAACTATCCGTTCTGCACCATTGACCCCAACCTGGGCGTGGTCACGGTGCCGGATGCCCGGCTTGAACCGTTGGCCCGGATTGCCCGGACCCCGGTGATCATTCCCGCCGCCATCGAGTTCGTGGACATTGCCGGCCTGGTCAAAGGTGCTTCCCAGGGCGAAGGGTTGGGCAACAAGTTTCTCAGCCACATCCGCGAGGTGGACGCCATCGTGCAGGTGGTGCGGTGCTTCGAGGATCCCGATGTCCACCATGTGGCCGGGGCCATCGACCCCGTCCGCGACATCGAAACCATCGTCACGGAACTGGTGCTCGCCGACCTGGAGGGCGTTCAGCGGCGGCTGGACAAGACCGCCAAGGAGGCCAAGCGGGGGGACAAGACGGCCCTGGCGGAGGAGGCCGTCCTCAAGAAACTCGAACCGCATCTGAACCAGGGCAAACCCGCCCTGACACTCCATCTCACCCCGGAAGACAGGGCGTTGTCCCGCGGCTTCTTCCTGCTGACGGACAAGCCCACCATCTTTGCCGCCAACGTCAAGGAAGCGGACCTCGCGGATGCGGTGGCGGGGAGGAATCCGCACGTGCAGAAGGTGGACGAGTATGCCCGGACGCATCACGCCTGCGAGACCGTGGTGATCAGCGCGCAGATCGAGAGCGACCTGGTGGACTTGCCGCCGGAAGAGGCCCGGCAGTTCCTGGACGAGCTGGGGGTGAAGGAATCCGGGGCGGGCCAGCTCATCCGGGCCACGTACCACCTGCTCGGGTTGCGCACCTTTTTCACCGCCAGCGAGAAGGAGGCGCGGGCCTGGACCATCCACGCCGGGGATACGGCGCCGAAAGCCGCCGGGGTCATCCACAGCGATTTCGAGCGGGGCTTCATCAAAGCCGAGACGGTCGCCTACCAGGACCTGGTCCAGTGCGGGTCCATTGCGGCGGCCCGGGAGAAGGGGCTTTACCGCATGGAAGGCAAGGATTACGTCGTCCAGGATGGCGACGTCCTGCACTTCAAGTTCAATGTTTGAACCCCCGATTCCGGCGCTTGCGCAGGTCGGGAGGGCATGGAAAGGTATCCGTCCTCGCCGCCCCCGGCGGGGAACCACAACCGCAGCACCATGACGAGCACGGACAAAGTAACCGAAGGCATCCTGAAGGAGTTCGAGCAATGGGAACGGGAACCCGGGCAACCCGCCTGGCTGCATCCGTTCCGCAAAGCCGGCATCGCCCGCTTTGCCGAACTGGGTTTCCCGACGTTGAAGCACGAGGACTGGCGCTTCACCAACGTGGCGCCGATCACCAAGCTGCCCTTCCACCCGGTGCGCGAAGCGGCGCCGGACACCCTGGATGCCCAAACCCTGGCCGGGTTCATCCTCGGCTCGCTGCCCGCGCATCGACTGGTGTTTGTGAACGGCCAGTTCGCGCCCGCACTTTCCTCCGTGCAGGCGCTGCCCGCCGGGGTGGTCGTGACCAACCTCCGCACGGCCCTGGTGGAGCATTCCGGCCTGATGGAAAGGAACCTGGGCCAGTGCGCCTCCGCCACCGACAACGGATTTGCCGCACTCAACTGCGCGTTCTTCCACGACGGCGGCTTTGTGCACCTGCCCCGGAACGCGACGCTGGATCTGCCGGTCCACCTGGTGTTTGTGGCCACCGCGACGCAGGCCGGCGCCCAGATTCACCCGCGCAATCTCATCCTGGCCGATGCCGGGAGCCGGGGCACGGTGATCGAGAGTTACGCGAACACGGTGGATGCCGCTTACTTCACCAATGCGGTGACCGAGATCGTGGCCGGGGAAAGCACGGAACTCGAGCATGTGAAGGTGCAGGACGAAAGCCTGTCCGCGTTTCACATCGCCGCCATCCACGCCAGCCTGGGCCGGGCCAGCCAGGTCCAGAGCCACAGCCTGGCCCTCGGCGCCCGGCTGTCGCGCAACAACATCCGCACCCACCTGGGCGGCGAGGGGTTGGAATGCGTGCTCAACGGACTCTACCTGACCAAGGGCGATCAACTGGCGGATCATCACATGCTGGTCGAGCACGCCCAGCCCAATTGCGCCAGCCACGAGTACTTCAATGGCATCCTGGACGACAAATCCAAGGGTGTGTTCCACGGCCGGATCCTGGTGCGGCCCATCGCCCAGAAGACCGACGCCAAGCAGACCAACAAGAACCTGCTGCTCTCGGACAGCGCGACCGCCGACTCGAAGCCGCAGTTGGAAATCTACGCCGACGACGTGAAATGCACGCACGGGGCGACCATCGGGCAGTTGAGCGAGGAATCCATCTTCTACCTGCGCTCCCGCGGCCTCGGCCAGGACACCGCCCGGCGCATGTTGATTCATGCGTTCGCCGGGGAGATCACCGAGCGCATCTGGCATGACGCCGTCCGCGAGGAGCTGGACCAGGTGGTCTGGGACCGCCTCGAGGCCCATCCGCTGGTGGCCGGGCGCCCCGGACCGGGCCCTCACGACCATGTTTGACGACGTCGCCGACCTTTACCAGCAGGTGATCCTCGATCACTGCAAGCAGCCGCGGAATTTCCGGGAGCTGCCGCAGTGCTCGTGTTCGGCCCAGGGCCACAACCCGCTGTGCGGCGATCAGCTCACGTTGTTCCTGAAGCTGGAAGGCGATGTCATCCAGGAAGTCACCTTCGTCGGCTCCGGCTGTTGCATCTCGAAAGCCTCCGCATCCATCCTGACCACGACGGTGGCCGGGAAGACCCGGACGGAGGCGCAACACCTGTTTGACGTGGTGCATGACATGGTGACCACCGGCAAGGCGCGGGAAGACCTGGGCAAGCTGGCCGTGTTCGCCGGCGTGCACAAATTCCCCTCGCGCGTCAAGTGCGCCATCCTCGCCTGGCACGCGCTCATGGGCGCCCTCAAAGGCGCCCAGCAGCCCGTCTCCACCGAGACCGAAGAGATGTGATCCTGAATTGCGGCTTTTGGGGGTTCAACCCAACCTCGGCATCGCCGTCCACGCCCCCCGCTTCGCCGCGCTCTTGAGGCAGGTGTTGATGAAGGCCATGCCCGTCCAGCCGTCCTCCACACTGGCGTAATGGGCGCCGTTGCAGGCGAACTTGTGACCGGCCTTCCACAGGCGCACGTCCGCCTCGAAGAAGCGATGCAGTCGGGCGAACGCATCATGGAACGCCTCGCCGTGACCCGGTGGAATCGTAGGCTCGGTGAGCAAGGCCTCGAGCGCCTTGTCCTTGGGCAGAAAGCCGTCGCCGGACTGGATCGCCCCCCGCCAATACACCCGGTCGGGTTGGTGGGGCAGGTGGACGGTGAGGGATTCCGGTTCTTCCTGCCGCCAGCGCAGTGTGCCCTGGGTGCCGGCCACCGTGATGCCCAGGTCGTTCTTCTGCCCGATGCAGATCTGTGAAGCGCGGACCAGCGCCTTGCCGCCGTTGTGGAGATCGCAGTAAACGGTGAAGTGGTCATCCAGCGCGCGGCCTTGGACGAAGGTCTCGAGTTGGGCGGACAGGGATTTCACCTCCAGCCCGGTGATGTAACGCAGGTGCATGAGGGCGTGGGTGCCGATGTCGCCGCCGCAGCCCGAGCCGCCGGCCAGCTTGGGATTCGTGCGCCAGGTGGCCTGTGGCTGGCCCGTGGCCTCGAGTCGTGTGGCCAGCCAGCCCTGGAGGTAATAGCTGTCCACCCACCGCACCTCGCCCAGCAAACCCCGGCGCACGATGTAGCGGGCCAGCCGCGTGGTCCAATGCCCGAGGTAGGTGTGCGCCACGCCAAACGGCAGCCGCGCCTGGCGCACCGCCCGCACCAACTTGTTGGCCTCGGCCAGGTTCAAGCACAAGGGCTTTTCGCAGAACACCGGAATCCCCGCCCGGATGGCCCGCATCGCCGGATCGAAATGCACGTGGTTCGGCGTGACGATCA
The DNA here is from genome assembly GCA_025457615.1 of Verrucomicrobiota bacterium. Lineage (GTDB taxonomy): Bacteria > Verrucomicrobiota > Verrucomicrobiia > Limisphaerales > DSYF01 > JALOTU01. Next base: position 97,166 of record JALOTZ010000003.1, on the reverse strand, counting down.
GGATGTAATCCAGCCGTTCCTCCTTCGGCAGCCGGGCCTGGGCCTCGAGCATCTCCACGTAGGAGCCATAACCGCGGATGGGATACGGCCAGTGGGCGGCTTCCTCGAGGGCGACCGCCGGGTCCGGAAACAACGCCCCGGCGGTGACGCGCCGGGTGCCGTCCATGTGGATGGCCCGCTGGTGGGGTTGCACAATGAACGCTCCCTTGCCGCCTCCCACGAGGCCGACATTCAATGGTCTGGGTGACATAGGTGCCTGCTGTCGGTTGGTGTTGAACTGAAAGGCTGTGCTGAGACGATGGTGCCGTCAGATTAGGAACAACTCCTCACGGTGCAACGCAATTGTTGAGGGCCAAAGCCGGACCGCGGGTCCATGACCCGCAGCCGCCACGCTGCTCCTGACGCCCACGCCCTGATCGCAGGCCACCCGCACGTGCGCTGCCGCTGCGGCTCACGGAGCCGCGCCGGACCGGGTCCGATCCTTCCCACCTCAACCGAGCAGCTCGCTGATCTTGCTTTCGATCGCGTCGAGGCCCTGCCGCACGAGGGATTCGCCCACCAGGATGGCCCCCGCACCGCTTTCGGCCAGGCGCTCGACATCGGCACGCGAGTGGATGCCGCTCTCGGCCACCAGCAGGACCTCGGCAACGTCAGGTGCGGACTGGATCCGCCTGGCCAACCGTTCCGTGGTGGCGAGGTCCACATGGAAATCCTTCAGGTTGCGGTTGTTCACGCCAATGAGTGGCGCGCCGAGGGACAGCGCGCGCTCCAGCTCGGCCTCGTCGTGCACCTCGACCAGGACCGTCAACCCGGCTTCCGTGGCGAGGGTGTGGAAATGCCGCAGACGAGCGTCGTCCAGGATGGCTGCAATCAGCAGGATGGCGTCCGCGCCCCACTCGATCGCCTCGAGAATCTGCCGCTCATCGATGATGAAATCCTTGCGCAGCAGCGGCAGCTTCACCGCCTGCCGGATGTCCCGGAGATACTCGAGGTCCCCCTGGAAGAACTTCTGGTCCGTCAGCACCGAGAGACAGGTGGCGCCGGCCTGCTCGTATTCGATGGCGATCTGGACCGGATCAAAGTCCTTGCAGATGACGCCGGCCGAGGGCGAGGCCTTCTTGACCTCGGCGATGAGGGCCAGTTCGCCCCGGCGCGGCCGGCGCAAGGCGGCCAGAAAATCGCGTCGCTCGCCGTGTTCCAGCAGCGCGTCCCGCAGGTCGCCGGCGGCGATGAGGCGCTCCGGCAGTTGCGCCACCTCGCGCCGCTTCTCCTCCACGATGGTGTCCAGGATGGACATGCTCACTCCTCGTCCTTCACCCCCTGCATGCGCTTCGTCGGGCAGCCGGCGCGGAGCCAGCCGTGGACGAAGGCGTCCAGGCCGCCGTCCATGACCCCTTGCGTGTTGCTGCTTTCCACGCCGGTGCGCAGGTCCTTGACCAGGCGGTAGGGTTGGAAGACGTAGCTGCGGATCTGGTTGCCCCAGGAGATGCTGCCCTTCTCGCCATAGAACCGTTCCTGCTCGGCTTTCTTGGCGTCCTCACGCAACGCGTAGAGCTTGGACAACAACAGTTTCATTGCGTTGTTCTTGTTCTGCGTCTGCGACCGTTGGGCCTGGGACGCGGCCACAATCCCGGTCGGCAGGTGGGTGATGCGCACGGCGGTCTCGACCTTGTTGACGTTTTGCCCGCCCTTGCCGCCCGAGCGGTAGGTGTCGATCTGCAGATCAGCCGGGTTGATCACGATTTCCGGGGCGTCCTCGATCTCCGCGATCACGTCCACGCTGGCAAAGCTGGTGTGGCGCCGCTTGTTGGAATCGAAGGGCGAAATGCGAACGAGGCGGTGGACGCCGCGTTCGGCCTTGCAGAAGCCGTAGGCGTTCTCGCCTTTGACCAGCAGCGTGATGCTCTTGAGTCCCGCCTGTTCGCCGGGCAGCGCGTCGGTCACCTCCACCTCCCAATCCCGGCTCTCGAACCAGCGTTGGTACATGCGCGCCAGCATCTCCGCCCAATCCTGCGCCTCGGTCCCACCGGCTCCCGCGTTGATGTTGAAGATGCAGTTGTTGCGATCGTTGGGGTCACTGAGGAAGAACCGCAACTCCAGCGCGTCCAGCCGCTCGAGGAATCCCCGGGTGTCGGTCTGGATCTCGGTCTCGAGGGCCGCCTGGGATTCCGGCGGTTCGGCCTCGGCCAGTTCGAGCATGACCTTGAGGTCGTCGAGTTGCCTGGTCGCCTGGGCCAGGGGCTCGATGCGATCGCGGAGCGTGTTGGCTTCGGCAATGATCTTCTGGGCCTGCTCGCGGTTGTTCCAAAAACTGTCCGCGGCCATCTGGGCGCTCAATTCATCCAGCCGCTGCTGCGTGCGGGGGACGTCAAAGAAACCTCCGCAGGTGAGCGAGTTTGTCGCCGGCGGTCATCAACTGGTCGTGAATGGTCTCAAACATAGGCCCGCGAACCATACCGCGCGCTCCCGGGGATATCCAGCAGGGAATCCGCGGACCGCAACCCCGGGTGCCTCTGGACACTGTCCCCGGAGCGCTTCAGGCCGCTTCAACGTCCGAAGGGCATTCGAGGAAACGCTTGTTCCGCGGGCTTGCGAATGCTGAAGCGGCATCCATGCCGCGCCCCGGCCAGAATTGCGTTCGAGGGCAGTGCCAAGATGCTGCCCCGCCCCTCCATGAAACGGTGGGAAGCCTAGCCGCGCAGGCTCTCGGTGATGGCCAGGACGGCGGGGTGCGAGATCTTGCGCTCGGCGGAGATCGCGTAGGACGGCGTGCGGCATTCCTCGGCCACGCCGATGCGCTGGAACCCGTAATGGTGCCGGGCCTCCTCCGTGACGAGGGACGGCAGGGCGATGAAGCCGCGTCCGTCCACCGCCATCACTTTCATCAAGGCGAGATCCTCGAACTCCGCCACCACCTTCGGTTGCACGCCCCGTTCGCGGAACCACGCCTCGAGCGCCCGTCGCAGCGCGGTGTTCTCCGCCGGCAACAGGGCCGGGGCCTGGTGCAGCGACCGCGGGAAGTTGCGTCGCAACCGCGCCGCCAGCGCCTTGCCGGCCCAGAAGGTCGTGCCCGTCTCGCCGAGCGGGTGATTGAACACCTTGATCCCGGCGCTGGTGGAGGCCGGTTCGTCGCTCAACACGATGTCCAGCCGGTGCGCCGCGAGCTGACCCAGCAGGTCCGCGATCTTGCCCTCCCGGCAGATCACATGCACGGTCTGCGGCAGCGCGAACACCGGCTTGAGAATCTCGTGGGTCAGCAGCTTGGGAAACGAGTCCGCCACCCCCACGTAAAAGCGCAGGGTCTGCGTCCCCGGCCGTTGCTGGACCGCGTTCAGCAGCTCGCGTCCGAGCGCGAAGATCTCCTCCGCATAACCGAACACCAGTTGTCCGGCGTCGGTGAGCTTGTTGCCGCGGCCCTCGCGTTGGAACAGCTTCTGGCCGAGCGCCTCCTCCAGCTCGCGGATCTGGGCGGAGATGGACGGTTGCGACACGTGCAGCTTGCCGGCCGCGCGCGCCAGGCTGCCTTCCTTGGCCACGTGCCAGAAATACCGCAGGTGATGGTAGTTCAGCCATTCGGTCATGGCGCCAGATTGCTTCGGATTAACCTAAGCGTCCATTCGGAAACTCGTACTGGTCGCCTCCGCCCGCCGCGCCTACTGTCACCGCGTCAAGGCCGACGGGGCAACCGGTCCGGGTGGACCCTCCGGCGGCGGAAAAACGAGAAAGACGAATGTTATGATCTGGATTCTGTTCATTGCCACATTGGCGCTGTCGCTCTGGGCGGCGGCGAGAGTGAAGTCCGTTTACAGCCGCCACAGCCGCGGCTCGACGTATTCCGGCCTGACCGGCGCGGAGGCCGCGCACCGCATCCTGAGCGAGGCGGGCATTCACGACGTCGAGATCCTGGCCCACGACGAGATGCTCGGCGACCACTACGATCCGTTGCGCAAGCGCCTGGTGTTGTCGCGCGACAACTATCACGGGACGTCGCCGGCGGCGCTCGGGGTGGCCGCGCACGAGTGCGGTCACGCCATCCAGCACAAGCTGGCCTACGGCCCGCTCCAGTGGCGCATGGCCGCCGTGGGCATCACCAACTACGCCAGCCAGATCGTCATGTGGCTCCCGTTGCTGGGCATCGTCACCGGCCTGATCCAGCCGCTGGTCGGCGCCGTCATCCTGGCGTCCGCCTGGGGTGTGATCATGCTCTTCAACCTGGTCACGCTGCCGGTCGAATTTGACGCCTCGCGCCGCGCCAAGGCGGTGCTGGGCCGGATGGGCCTGGTGGCGCCCGGCGCCGAGGCGGTGGCCGTGAGCCAGGTGCTCAATGCGGCGGCGTGGACCTACGTGGCGGCGTTCATCACCTCGCTGGTGTACTTCCTGTGGCACCTGCTGCCGCTGCTCACCGGGCGCAGCCGGGAGTGATCGAACCGAACGACCTTGAACGAAACCTCAACCGCCATAGCCTATGACCATCACCGTGCAACACTTGGGATTGCGCTCCGTCCACCGGACGGATGCCACGATTGAAAACGAAATTCTCGCGCTGCGGGATCTCGTCGTGATTGACGAGGCCCGGGTGCGGCTCGAACGCCGCCCCGAGCTCGCACCCGCCTATTCGGTCCGGGTACACCTGGTCACGCCGGGACCGGACATTCGGGCCGTGGGCGCCGACCACACCATCGAGGCGGCGATCCGGAAGGTCGCCGCGGACCTGCGCCGGCGGATCGAGGCCAAGGTGGCGCGGCGGTCGGCGCGCGCCCGGAGCAACCGGCAACAGCCCTCCGCTCCGCGCCGGACCGGCCACCGTTTTGCCGCGCCGGGCCGCCGCGCCTGAAATTCAGGGGCCTAACCGCGTCCAACCTCCCTGGCCAAGCGGTTATGCGGGACGGTTGGAATGGAGCCAGGGCGCCGGGACATCGGACGCCTTTCCGGAACAAACGCAAACCAAGTCAACGCTTATGAAATGGAACATCAAACTGGGCCGGTTCTTCGGCATCGACGTCTATGTGCACGTCACCTTCCTGATCGTGCTGGGTTTCCTGACCCTGGCGAGCTGGATGGCGACACGACAGCTGGACGCGGCGTTGCAGGGAGCGGTGTTCTTCGCCGCCCTGTTCGGCTGCGTTCTGCTTCATGAGTTCGGCCATGCTCTGATGGCGCGCCGGTTCGGCGTCGGCACCAAGGACATCACCCTGCTGCCCATCGGCGGCGTGGCCCGGCTCGAGCGCGTTCCCGACAAGCCGGCGCAGGAATTCTGGATCGCTGTGGCCGGGCCGGCGGTCAACGTCATGATTGCCGGCGTGCTCTTCGTCTGGCTGGCGTTCACACAGTCCCTGCAGGCCATGCTCGACCTGAGCGCCACCAGCGGAGGGTTCGCCAGCCGTCTGCTCGCGGCGAACCTCTTCCTGGTGCTGTTCAACCTGCTGCCCGCGTTTCCCATGGACGGCGGACGCGTGCTCCGGTCGCTGTTGGCCATGAAGCTGGACTACGCGCGGGCCACGACCATTGCCGGGCGTCTTGGACAGGGCATGGCGTGTGTGTTCGGCTTCGTCGGGCTGTTTGGCAACCCGATGCTGCTGCTGATCGCGCTGTTTGTCTGGATCGGGGCCGCGCAGGAAATGGGCGCCGCGCAGATGAAGTCCTCGTTCGCCGGCGCCTCGGTACGCGATGCCATGCTGAGCGATTTCCGCGTCTTGTCCCCGCAAGACACGCTCGGCGACGCCGCGAAGCTCTTGCTCGCCGGTTCACAGCAGGATTTCCCGGTCGTGGACCACGGGCGCGTTGTGGGCATTCTGTTTCACGCGGATTGCTTCCAGGCGCTGCGGGAGCGCGGCGCCGACGTGCCTGCCGAGGCTGTCATGCGAACGGCCTTCAACACCCTGGAAGCGTCGGCTTCGTTGGAAGGCGCCATGGCGCACGTGCAGGCGGAACACGGGCTGACGATGCCGGTGGTCGACCAAGGCCGGTTCGTCGGCTTGCTCACGCCAGAGAACCTGGGCGAGTTCTTCATGATCCGTCGCGCGCTGGCAAACCGCCCGCCGCCGCCCCGCATGCCGCCCGTAATCGGTGTCCCCCCGGCGATCGCCGTGCCGCCGATCCTCCCCAGCTACCGGCCGAGCCGCAGCCTGTGAAGTGGATTTGAATGCCAACGGGATGACCACTATGGGCGCCACCCTAAGCCAATCCGAAAAGGAATCCATCCTGACGCATTCACGCAGGCAAAGCAGCCGCAGCCGGTGGAAACGCGGAAGGCGAATTGCGTTGGACAGAGCGCCGCGGTGTCACGGCAACCAATCCGGCGTGGCGGTGAAGCTGCGGCGGGCGAGGCCGGGGCGGAGCGTATCCATGCCTTCGGCCTGGTCAAGAATCCAGCCAGTCTTCGCGTCCACATCGCGCATGGCTTGTTCCAGGACGCGGGCGGCGTGGGCTTTGTCGCCGCGGCCCGCCTTGATTTCCACCGCCACCCGCTCGGAGCCGCGCTCGATCACGAGGTCAATTTCCGCGCCGTCCGCCGTGCGCCAGAAGAAAAACTGCGCGTGGGGATGCGCCAGCTTCTCACGCCGGAAGAGGTCTTCGAGCACGAAGGTCTCCCAGCTTGCGCCATGCACCGGGTGGTTGCGCACGTCGTCGAGCGTGGGCAGGTTCAGCAGGTGGTGGAGCAGGCCCGAGTCGCGCAGATAGACCTTGGGCGCCTTGACGAGACGTTTGCCGACATTGCGAAAGTACGGGGGCAGGCGGCGGATCATGAAAGTCTGTTCCAAGATGTCGAGATGCCGCGCGATGGTGTGATGCGACACGCCCAGTGAGGCGCCGAGTGACGCGGTATTGAGGAGACCGCCCTGGGCGTGGGCGAGCATGGTCAGCAGACGGCGGAGAAAGACCGGATCCGCCTGTACGCCGAGCCAAGGTAGATCGCGCTCGAGATAGGCGCGCAGGTAGGCTTCCCACCAGTCGCGGAAGTTTCCCCGGAGGGCGTCGGGAAAGCCGCCACGCAACCACACGTCGGTCCAGCGCTTCTTGGGAGAACCGGGCGTGACTTCGGCCACGGTCAACGGATCGAGTTCGAGGATGCCGACGCGGCCGGCCAGGGATTCGGAGACATGCCGCATGAGGGCCGGTTGGGCGGAGCCGAGCAGGATGAACCGTCCGTGCCGGCGGCGGTCGCGATCAATCAGCCCGCGCAGCGCGGCGAACACCGCCGGCACGCACTGCACCTCGTCGAGAACGAGCGTGCGGGTCTTCGGGGTGAGCCGGCGTTCGATCTGAAAGTGCGGGTCGTCGGCAAACAACTGACGCACGTTGGGCTGCTCCAGGTCCAGGTACGGGGCCTTGGGAAAGGCCGCGCGGGCGAGCGTGGTTTTGCCCACCTGACGCGGGCCGAGGATGAGCGCCGCGGGAAACTGGCGGGCGATGGCCTGGAGATGGTCAGCGTGCAGGCGATTCCACATGCCCCGCATTTTGGAAGTGATGCTTCCAGAATCAAGGGCAATGTTTCACCCTTGCGCGGCTGTTGCGCCTCCTCGTGGTCGCGACACTCAGCGACCGCCGGCCTGCATTTGAGCCACCCTCCGCAAACGCGTGGGCGGGCGGCGCGCTTGGCCCTTTCCGAGTTCTCGGCATTCGGGATTCGCTTCTACAGTCTCTACGGTCTGGTGTGTCGGCGGGATGTGCGGGAAGCTGCCTGGGCGGCGGCGCGGCGCGACGACGGGGCGCCGGGCGTAGATGGAGTGAGCATCGGACAGATTACCGCCAAGCCGGAAAGCGAGGCGGCCTTTCTGGACGACATCCAGCGGAGCTTGCAGGAACGGACTTATCGCGCCCAAGCGGTGCGCCGGGTCTATATCCCCAAGCCCAATGGAAAGCTGAGGCTGTTGGGCATCCCGACGGTGCGGGACCGGGTGGTGCAGGCAGCGGTGTTGCTGATACTGGAGCCAATCTTCGAAGCGGACTTTACGGATGGCTCGCACGGGTTTCGACCCGGCAGGTCGGCCCACGACGCGCTGCGCATCATCCAAACGCATCTGAGGGCGGGCCAGACGGCGGTGTATGACGCGGACCTGGCTGGCTGCTTCGATAGCATTCCCCAAGACAAGCTCAGGGCTTGTGTGCGGATGCGCGTGTCCGGTTCGACGAGGGCGAGGGAAGCGGCGGTCATGGGTCTTCGGGGCTTTCATTCCGTGCTTTCCTCTCGACTCTACTGGTTTCCGTCCTCCCGCCGACGCTTCGGTAAATCCTAACGGTGGCTTCTGAATTACCGATTAGCGGCCCAGGCAGGCGCGGTTATCTTGGCGGCGTTGAACGGAACGATATGACTGAACAAGACTGGCGCTGGATCGGGTTCAACGTGTTCGCCTTCGCGATGCTCGCGCTGGGAATCGGCACGTCGCCCGCAAGGCCGCTCAAAGCTGGAAATGCATCATGATTCTACCGCGAAAATGTCTGGGGGCGATTCCTGGGCGGCGCCCTGCTGATTGCTGGAGTGGCGATGCTTTTTCTGCCGGGACCGGCCCTTGTGGTGATTCCCGCCGCGCTGGCAATCCTAGCCGTCGAATTTCTTTGGGCGCGGCGCTGGCTGGCGTGGTTGCGCGAGCGGTACAAGAAATTGTCCTCGAAGAAGCCTGCATCTGATTGCACACTCCACCCCGAGAAACCATGAACAAACTCAAGACCATTCTCGTGGGCGCCGACTTCTCGGACTGCTCCCGCAGCGCGCTCGCACAAGCCGTGCGCCTGGCCAAGTGGAACCACGCCCATCTCCACGCCCTGCATAGCGTGGAGTATCTCACCCTCAGCGACGCCGCGTATGCCAGCCACATTCCGCAGGAACGACTGGAGCAGGACGCGGTGGCCGAAGCGAAACATCGCCTGCAGCGCTGGCTGGCCGAGGCCGGGGCTTCTTCAGACGCACAGGCCCTGGTGGACTTGGGCACGCCCGTTGACTGTGTTCTCCGCCGCGTGCGCGAGACCAAGGCCGACCTGCTCGTGTTGGGTGTGACCGGCTCGTCCATGATTCCCATGGGCGCGGGCACGCTGGCCACCAAGTGCCTGCGGAAGGCGTCCACCCAAGTGATGCTGGTTCACCAGGGTCACGACGGTCCTTTTCGGAAGGTGGTCGCCGGCGTGGATTTTTCCGATCAATGCCGCGGGGCCGTGGCGCAGGCGTTGCGCGTGGCGGCGCAGGACGACAGTCAGGTGCATTTCCTCCATGTTTTCACCGGTTCGTGGGGCCGCTACGCCCTTGTTCCGGATGCCTGGGAAGTGGATGAGGAAAAGGCGGCGCAATACCGCCAGGCCCTGGAGCAGCGACTGCGCGAATTCGTCGGCGACACCGCGGGGCGGACGGCCCGGTTCGCGGTGGTCGAGGCGGCCAACCACGGTCATGGCATTGCGGAATACGCGCGTCGAGTCGGCGCCGACCTGGTGGTCCTGGGGACGAAGGGTCGCAGCAACCTGGGCTACGTCCTGCTCGGCTCGACAGTCGAGCGGTTGCTCCGCGAAATCCCCTGTTCCGCCTTGGTGGTCCGGCCGCCGGAGGCTTCCGCTGGGATAAGCCCTGCAGGCGACACTGGTCAATAGCGACCCGTTTTGGCAGCCTGCCCGGAATCGATGGTCATCACCTTCATGCTGCTGACGGGTCTCGTGGCCCTCTACTTCGGTGCCGAGTGGCTCGTGCGCGGCGGCGCCTCGCTGGCCGTGCGGCTCGGGGTGACCCCGCTGCTGGTCGGGCTGACCGTGGTGGCTTACGGCACCAGCACCCCCGAGTTGATCGTCAGTTCCATGGCTGCCGCCAAAGGACAGGGCGCCATTGCCATCGGAAACGCCGTCGGCTCGAACATCTTCAACATCGGCGTCATCCTCGGCCTCACCGCACTGATCTGCCCGATGCGGGTGCAACTGCAGCTTCTCAAGTTCGACACCCCGGTGATGGTCGGTGTCGCGTTGCTGTTTCTGGTGTTCTTCCGCGATGGACAAATCCAACTCTGGGAGGCGCTCGTGTTCCTCGCGGCCATCGTCGGATACACGATCTTGAACATCCGGCTCGCCCGCCGGCAAGCCAGCGTGGAAGTCCAGCGGGAGTTTGGCGGGAGCGTTCCCCAACCGACCGGTTCAGCGTGGAAAGACGCGGGATTGATTGTGGCTGGACTGGCGGTCTTGGTGCTGGGGTCGCGCCTGTTTGTGGCCGGCGCCGTGGATCTCGCCCGGCTGCTGAAGATGAGCGAAGCCCTCATCGGCCTGACCATCGTCGCCGCCGGCACCAGCCTGCCGGAACTGGCGTCTTCGCTCATGGCGGCCTGGCGCAAGCAACCCGACATCGCCATCGGGAACGTCGTCGGCTCGAACATCTACAACATCCTGGCGATCCTCAGCGTCAGCGGCGTCATCGCCCCGCCCATCAACGGCCAGGGCGTGAGCCAGACGGACACGCTCGTCATGATCGGCATTTCCCTCGTGCTGCTGGTGATCGCCTGGACGGGCTTCAAGCTGCGCCGCTGGGAAGGCGCGCTGCTCCTGGCCAGCTACGGTGGCTACCTGTGGCATCTCTGGCCGAAATCCTGAACCGCGCATGACCGCAATTCCCCAGCAAGCTCAACCTCCCCGCTTTCCCGCGCTCGCGGGACGATTTCTCCCGCGTCTCGCCCTGATGGCGCTCCTCTGGCTCGGGTTGAACGGGACGGACTGGAGTTCATGGATCGTCGGCGGGCCGGTGGCGTTCGCGGCGGCCTGGATCAGCGTGAAGCTGCTCCCCACGCTTTCCTGGCATTGGTCGGTGGGAGGCGCGATCGCCTTCGCCGGATGGTTTCTGCGCGAGTCCTTGCGCGGCGGCTGGGATGTGGCTTGGCGTGCCCTCTCGCCGAAGGTGGCTCTGTCACCGGCCATCGTCTGCGTCCCGCTCCATCTGCCACCGGGCGCCGCCCGTTTGTTTTTCTGCAGCGCCATCAGCCTGCTGCCGGGCACCGCCGTGGTGGCGATCGCGGAAGAGAGCCTCTGCGTCCATGCGCTGGATTTCTCGCCGCGCGTCGAGGAGGAACTCCGCGAACTGGAGGACCGCGTGGCCGCGTTGTTCGGGCTGGTGCTCCCGGGGCCAAAGGAGACGGCGTCGTGAGTGTGCTCTACCTCAGTGCCGCGGTCGCGCTGCTGCTGACCATCGTCGTGGGCTTGGGCCATGTCTTCCGCCAGCCGGGCCGGGCGGACAGCCTGCTGGCGGCGCTGCTTTTTGGCAGCACCGGCGTCGCGCTGGTGCTGGCACTGGGCAAGGGACTCGGCATGGGCCGCGCGCTGGACATCGCACTCGTGTTCGCGCTGCTGGCCGCCGTGCTGGGCGTGGCGTTCGTGTTGCGCGGCTGGCCGGACAATGATTCAAAGGAGGACCGGAAGCCATGATCGTGCTGGAGGTCCTCACCGGCGTGCTGCTCGCTGCCGCGCTGTTCTTCTTCGTCTCCGGGACGGTGGGCTTGTTGCGTTTCCCGGATATTTACTCGCGTCTCCATGCGCTGACAAAAGCGGACAACGTCGGACTCGGGCTCACCGTGCTGGCGCTGATGCTGCAGGCGGAAAGCGGCTCCGAGGTCTTCAAGCTCGGTTTGATCTGGGTGCTGGTGCTCGCGGCGAGCGCAACGGTCTGCTTCCTCATCGGCAACGAGGCTTACCGGCGTGGGGTGAAACCGTGGACCCACTTGCACGCGGGTGGCAGCGGACGGGAGTCCGCTCCAGTGGAACTCGGGAAGCTGTTAGAGCCGACTCACGTCGGCTGCTACGACGGGACCAAAGGAAGGACATCGCCATGAGGCTGCAAGTCTTCGACGGGATCCTGCTCCTCGTCATCGTGGTGCTCGGGTGGCGCGCGTTGAATGACCGCGACTTGTTCCGCGGCGTGATCAAATTCATCGCCCTCGGCCTGCTGATCGCCGTGGCCTGGGTGCGGCTGCGTGCGCCGGACGTGGCGCTGGCCGAAGCGGCGGTGGGCTCCGGCCTGACCGGCGCGCTCATCCTGTCGGCGCTGCTGCGAATGCGCAGGCGGGAACCAGCCGCGACTGGGAAGCGACCGGAGGAGTCAACATGATGCGCCGCATTTCCGTCGGGATCCTTTCGCTCGCATTGCTTGCGGCGCTGAGTTGGGCGGTGCTTTCGCTCCCGGCACAACCCAAGGGCCTGACCGAGGCGTCGCTGGCGAGGCTTCCGGAAAGCGGGGTGTCGAATCCCGTCACCGCCGTGCTGCTCAACTATCGCGGCTACGACACGCTGCTCGAAGTCGGCGTGCTGCTGCTGGCCATCGTGGGCGTGTGGTCGCTGCGTCGCGGCGAATGGCCCGCCGCCGATCGGCGCGACCGTCCGCTGCTGCTGTCGCTGCTCCGCGTCGTCCTGCCTGTGCTGGTGCTGGCGGCGGGTTACCTGCTTTGGATCGGCGCCTTCGCCCCGGGCGGGGCGTTTCAGGGCGGCGCATTGCTGGGCGGGGCCCTCGTGCTGGTGATGCTCGGCGGACTTGCGCGGCGCCTCGTCAACCGCGCAGGCCTCCTGCGCGCGGGCCTCGGGCTGGGGGTGCTGGTCTTCGCCACGGTGTGCGCCATCACGCTGCGGCTGACCGGTGGACTCCTCCAATACCCCCCCGGCACCGGCGGCACCTGGATCATGGTCATCGAATCCGCCGCGCTCATCTCCATCGGGCTGACGCTCGGCCTGCTCTATCTCGGAGGCAGACCGGAGGAGGACACGTGAAATTCGAAGTCCGAAGTCCAAAGTCCGAAAGAAGTTCGAAGCCCGAAGCCCGAAGCCCGAGGCTTCGCCCGCAGCGCGCTGTTTCACGTTCCCGATTTCGGATGTCGAGCTTCCTTCGGACTTCGGACTCCGGACTTCGGACTTCGCTCGCGCGCCATGCCTGACGCCGACCATCGAATCTACCTGCTCGCCGGCGTGGCGCTTTTTGCCATCGGCTTCTACTCGCTGTTGGTCCAGACGCATCTGCTGCGTCGCGTCATGGCCTTGAACGTCATGGGCAGCGGCGTGTTCCTGGTGTACATCGCCCTCGGCGCGCAAACCCCCGGCCCGATTCCGGACCCCGTTCCCCAAGCGATGGTGCTGACCGGCATCGTGGTTTCTGTCTGCGCGACGGGCCTCGCGCTGGCGCTGGCGGACCGCGTGCAAGCGGCGACGGGCAGGGTGGAACTTGGAGACCACGAGGATGCCGCTGACCTCCCGGATGCAAGTCCGGCTCCGAGCGAGCACCACAAGGGAACACCCTCCGCATGACCGCCGCCTGGGCCATCGCCTTGCTGATCCTCTCGCCGCTCGCCGCGGCGGCGCTGGTCTTCGCCTTTCCCAGGTGCGGACGCTGGCTGGCCCTCGGCACGGTCGCCGTGGTCGGCGGGGCCAGTGTTCAACTGACGTGGAAGGTGCTCACGGACGGCGTGCAAATCCACCGGGTTGGCGGCTGGGGCCCGCCCCTGGGCATTGACCTCCGGGCCGACGGCCTCAGCGTCTTGATGCTGCTGATCACGGCGCTGATTGGGCTGGCGGTTTCGCTCTATGCACAGAGGTATTTTGCCGCGCACGAATCGGAGCGCCCCCTCCCCGTGAACCCCGACGTAGCGGCGTCTCGGCTGAGCGCCGCCATCTTGGACAAAGACAGTGTGCGGCGCTCTGCCGAGACGCCGCTACGGTTCAAGAGTCCAACACGCGAACTTGTTCGGGGAGATCGCAACCCGGCCCTTCACCGCGAGCGTTATTTCTGGCCGCTGTTCCTGTTTCTCTGGACCGCGCTGAACGCCCTTTTTCTCTCGGCCGACATCTTCAACCTCTACGTCACGCTCGAACTGCTCGGCTTCGCTGCCGTGACGCTGGTGGCGCTGGCCGGCAAACGCGCGGCGCTCACGGCGGCGCTGCGTTACCTGTTCGTCAGCTTGACGGCGTCCTTGTTCTACCTGCTCGGCGTGGGCCTGGTTTACGGGCAGTGCGCCACCGTGGATCTCGCGTCACTCGCGGCCAAGGCCCAGCCCGGGCCGGCGCTCTGGGTGGCGCTGGCGCTGATGACCGGCGGGTTGATCGCGAAGGCCGCGCTGTTCCCGCTGCACTTCTGGCTGCCGCCGGCGCATGCCAACGCACCCGCGCCCGTCAGCGCACTGCTGTCGGCGCTGGTCGTCAAAGGCTCGTTCTACATTCTGCTCCGGCTTTGGATCGAGGCGTTCCCGGCGCTGATGACGCCGCCGGTGGCGCAGCTTTTCGGTCTGCTGGGGGCGGCGGCGATCCTCTGGGGCTCGGTCAACGCCCTGGTTCAGTCGCGCCTCAAGCTGCTCATCGCCTACTCCACCGTCGCGCAACTCGGCTATCTCTTTCTGCTGTTTCCGCTGGCGGCCACGCCGGAGGGTGGCTTTACGGCCTGGAGCGGTGGTTTGATTTTCCTGGGCGCGCACGCCTGCGCGAAAACGGCGATGTTTCTCACGGCGGGCAACATCCTCCATGCCGCCGGCCATGACCGCATCCAGGACCTCGATGGCATGACGCATGTCCTGCCGGTTTCGGTGTTTGCCTTCGGGTTGGCCGGAATGAGCCTGATCGGTCTGCCCCCGAGCAGCGGTTTCGCCGGGAAATGGCTGCTGCTGAATGCCGCGCTCGCGCAGGGCCAGTGGTGGTGGGTGGCGGTCATGCTCCTCGGCAGCCTGCTCGCCGCGGCCTACGTCGCGCGCGTCCTCGCTCACGCGTTTACCCGGGTCGAGGAGCCCCGGAAGCCACATCCGATTGCGCCCGTCATGGAATGGACGGCGCTCGCGCTGGCCCTGCTGGCGGTGGGGCTGGGCTTCGCGTCGCACGGGCTGGCCGAGTTGCTGCGCGTGGGCGCGCCGGTGGCTGGGGCGATGCTGCTGGGAGGCGCGGCGCCATGAATGTCCACGGCTTTCTGCTGCTCGGCATCCTGTTCAGCTCGTTCGTGACGGGCCTGGTGATCTTTTTCTTGAAGGAGGAGAACCATCGGTTGCGCACCTGGCTGAACCTGCTCGGCGCGGGAGTGAAATTGATCCTCGTGGCGGCGTTGCTGTGGGGCATCCACCAAGGCCAGACCTACTCCATCGCCCTCGAGTTCCTGCCCGGCATCCCGTTCACGCTGGGCGCGGATGCGAACTCGGTCCTCTTCGTGACTCTGTCCAGCGTGCTTTGGTTTTGCACCACGCTCTACGCGGTTGGCTACCTGGAGGATTCGCCTCATCGCAGCCGCTTCTTCGGCTTCTTCAGCTTGTGCGTCACGGCGACCACCGGCATCGCCTTGTCGGCCAACCTCGTGACCTTCCTCACGTTTTACGAATTGCTGACGGTCACGACGTATCCGCTGATTGTGCATCGCGGGACGACCGAGGCTCTGCGCGGCGGGAAGATCTATCTCACCTACACGTTGGTGGGCGGGGCCATCCTGCTGTTGGCGGTGGCGTGGCTGCACAGCCTGGCCGGGCCGGTCGTGTTCAAGGAACGGGGCGTGATCCAAACACTCCTGGCCAGCCACCGTGGCGAGCTGCAAGTCATTTTCCTGCTGTTCATGCTCGGCCTCGGTGTGAAGGCCGCGATCGTGCCACTGCACGGCTGGCTGCCCAAGGCCATGGTCGCCCCCGCGCCGGTCAGCGCGTTGCTGCACGCGGTGGCCGTGGTGAAGGCCGGCGCATTCGGCATCGTGCGCATCGTGTATGACGTGTATGGCGTGGAGACGGCCGCCACGCTGGGCGTGCTGCCACCGCTGGCCCTCGCGGCGGGCGTCACGATCGTCCATGGCTCGGTGCGCGCGCTCTTTCAGGACGAACTCAAGAAGCGCCTCGCCTACTCCACGGTGAGCCAGGTTTCTTACATCGTGCTGGGCGCGGCCATCCTGGGGCCGGTGGCCACCATCGGCGGGCTGGTGCATCTCGTGCATCAGGGCATCATGAAGATCACGCTCTTCTTCTGCGCAGGGAACTATGCCGAGACGCTCGGCACGCATCGCGTGAGCGAGATGAACGGCGTGGGCCGACGCATGCCACTGACCACGGCCGCCTTCACGGTCGCGGCCCTGGGCATGATCGGCGTGCCGCCGCTCGCGGGCTACATCAGCAAGTGGTATTTGAAGAAGGGCGCGATCACCGCGGGCGACGAATGGGTCGCGGTGGTGCTCGCCGTCAGCAGCCTGCTCAACGCGGCGTATTTCCTGCCCATCCTTTATCGCGCCTGGTTATTGAGCCCGAAGGCGTGGCCGCACGAGCATGATTTCGGCAGGTGGGAAACCCACTGGATGTTGCTCACCGCGCCATTGGTCACCGCGGCGCTGGTGATTTGGGCGGGCGTGTTTGCGGAATCCCCGTTCAGTCCGCTGGCGTGGGTGAAACTGATCGCCACGAGGGAATACGGACCTTGACCCCAAACCTGTCATCGCTGCTGCTGTTCGCCGCCGTCACCGCGCCCATGCTGACCGTTCTGCTGTTGGCGGTCCGGCCTTGGCGCGACGCGGTGATACGCGCCACGCCGCTGGCGGCGCTGCCGGCGCTGGTGCTCGCCCTCGCCGGTCCAACCGGCGCGAGGCTGAGTCTGCCATGGGCGGTCCAACACGCGGTTCTGGAATTGGACCTGGTCGGGCGCGTGTTCCTTGCGTTCACCAGCGTCCTTTACCTGACATCCGGCTGGTATGCGCGTGGCTATCTGGTCAAGGACACGAATCCCCTCCGTTTCCGTCTGTTCTTCCTGCTGGCGATGACCGGCAACTTCGGCCTGATCCTGGCGGGCGACATTCCAACCTTCTATACCGCGTTCGCCCTGATGGGCCTGGCCTCGGCGGGGTTGGTCTTTCATCGTGGCGACGCCGAAGCCACGCGCGCCGGTCGAATCTACCTGGCGCTGGCGATGGTGGGCGAGGTGTTGATCCTGTCTGGATTTGTGTTCCTCACCGTGGCCGGGGGCACGACCCAGATTGCCGAACTGCATCGCGGCGTGTTCAGCCTGCCGGCGCTGCTGCTGTTGCTGGCGGGGTTTGGCATCAAGGCGGGCGCGTTGAGCCTGCACTTCTGGCTGCCGCTGGCCCATCCAGCCGCGCCCGTGCCGGCGAGTGCGGTGTTGAGCGGGGCGATGATCAAGGCGGGGTTGCTGGGCTGGATTCGCTTTCTACCGCTGGGCGAAGCGACGATGCCGGTGTGCGGTTTCACTCTGATCAGCGCAGGACTGGGCGCGGCTTTTCTGGGAACATTCGTCGGCGTGGCGCAGAAGAATCCGAAAGCCGTGCTGGCCTATTCGAGCATCAGCCAGATGGGCATCATCATGACCGGCCTGGGCATCGGTGCGCTGCGGCCTGAGGAGTGGCTGGAGATCCAGGCGGCCGTGCTGATCTATGCGACGCATCACGCACTGGCGAAGGGATCGCTCTTTCTGGGCATCGGCCCGGCGCATGCGGCGCACACCCGATGGCAGCGCCTCGTGGTGGGGGTGGGTCTGCTGCTGCCGGCGCTGGCGTTGGCGGGCGCGCCGTTCACCAGCGGTGCGCTGGCCAAGACCGCACTCAAGGCCAATATCGCTTTTCTGCCGGCAGGCTGGGCCACGGTCCTGGGCATTCTGCTGCCGCTGGCTGCCGCGGGCACGATGCTCAAGATGGCGCGCTACCTGTGGTTGACCTGGCCGCGGCCCGGGCACGCCACCGAGTCCTCCGCGCGCGGCTTGTGGCTGCCTTGGCTCGGATTGGTGGTGGCGATGCTGGCCGGCGTCTGGCTCTTGCCCGGCGCCCTGGAAGTGCTGCCCAAGAAACTGTCGCCGCAGAGACTCTGGGACGCCCTGTGGCCGCTGCTCGTGGGGGGCGCGCTGGCGGCCCTGGCCGCGTGGCTGCGGCGATGGTTCTCTGGTGAGTTGACCCGCTGGCTGCCCGCGGGCGATCTCGGGGTCCTCTTCGAGAAACTCGTGACGCGCGTTGCGCTCCGGCCGCCGGTCCGGCCTGCCCCAGATCACGGCAACGGTCACGATGCCGCCTCCCCCGCGGAGAGCCTGCGCTGGTCGGCCCGCCTGGCGGCTGTGGGCGGGCGTCTGGCGCGGATTGAGAATACGCTGCGCGCCTGGCCGGTCGCCGGGGCCGCGTTGCTGCTTCTGATAGGTGTGATCCTATGGTTGCTGGCAGTATCGAGACACTGAAGCGAGGCATGACCGTCATGAAACCACCACCGTCTGACCCCCTGCAGAATTTGCTCGGGCGCCACTGGCATCACCTGCCCACAAGCGAGGTGGGGCGATTGCTGGAGACGAATCTCGAAACGGGTCTTGACCTCTTCGAGGTGAAACATCGCCGCGAGCGCTTTGGCCCGAACCGACTCACGCCCAAGCAGGGCCGCAGCTTCTGGATGCGCTTTCTGCTCCAGTTCCACAATCCGCTCATCTACATCCTGCTGGCGGCGGGCGGGGTGAAACTGGCGATGGGGGGCTTCGTGGATGCGGCGGTCATCCTGAGCGTGGTGCTGATCAACGCGGTCATCGGTTACCTGCAAGAAGCCAAGGCCGAGCGCGCCATCGAGGCGCTTTCGCAGAGCCTCGTGATGGAAACCACGGTCATTCGTGGTGGCCAGACCCTGCGGATTCCCTCGCCCGAACTGACTCCCGGGGACGTCGTGCTGCTCGCCTCGGGCGATAAAGTGCCCGCTGACCTGCGTCTCGTGGCCACGCGCGACCTGCAAATCGCCGAAGCCGCGCTCACCGGCGAATCCACCTCGGTTGAAAAGAGCGCCGACTTGCGATTGGCGCCGGAAACGTCGCTCGCCGACCGTGCCAACATGGCCTACGCCTCGACGCTGGTCACCTACGGCCAGGGACGGGGCATCGTCACCGGCACCGGCGATCACACGGAGATCGGGCGCATCTCGGAAATGATCTCGGCGGCCCAAAGCCTGGAAACCCCGCTCACGCGCAAGATCAAGGCCTTCGGACACAAGCTGCTGCTGCTGATCCTGGGCCTGGCCGGGCTGGTCGTGGCCCTGGGCCTGTGGCGCGGCGAGAGCCTGGACGAGATTCTCTCGTCGGCCATCGCGCTGGCGGTGGGCGCGATCCCGGAGGGATTGCCCGTGGCCGTGACCGTGACGCTGGCCATCGGCGTTTCGCGCATGGCCCGGCGCCGCGCCATCATCCGCAAGCTCCCCGCCGTGGAAACGCTCGGCAGCACGACGGTGATCTGCACGGACAAGACCGGCACGCTCACGCAAAACCAGATGACCGTGCGGCAGGTCGTGGTGGGCGACGAAGTCTATGAAGTGGGAGGCAATGGCTACGAGCCGAGCGGCGACCTCACGCTGGACGGGCAGCGGCTCAACCTTGGCGATGCGCCCGGCCTGTCCGAGTGCCTGCTCGCCGGACTGGTCTGCAACGACAGCTCGCTGGTCCAGAAGGAAGGCCGCTGGGAGGCCCAAGGCGACCCGACCGAGGTGGCGTTGATTGTCGCCGCGCGCAAAGCCGGTTTGGAGGGCGATGCGGTGAAGACGCGCCTGCCACGGGTGGACGCCATTCCGTTCGAGTCGCAACACCAGTTCATGGCCACGCTGCACGATGACTCGAACACGGGCCGCAAGCTGGTTTATCTGAAAGGCGCCGTGGAAGTGGTGCTCGATCGGTGCAATGTCGCCTTCAACACACGCCGGCAACCGATCAAGCTCGACCGCGAGCGCATTCAGAAGCACGTCGGCGATCTTGCTGCCAGCGGCCTGCGCGTGCTGGCCTTCGCCCGCGCGGAGCTGCCCGTGGACACCCAGCGCATCAGCGCCCACAGCCTGCCGCACCAGTTCACCTTGCTCGGCCTGCAGGGGATGATCGATCCGCCGCGGCCGGAAGCGGTCGCGGCCGTGGCGGCGTGTCACCGCGCCGGCATCCAGGTCAAGATGATCACGGGCGATCACGCGGGGACGGCGGTGGCGATCGGGCGGCAACTGGGGCTGGTGCAGGAAGCCACCGCATCGCCCCACCCCCTGGCGCTGACGGGCAAGGAGCTGGCCGCGCTTTCCGACCAACAGTTGATTGAAGCCGCGGGCAACGTCTCCGTCTTCGCCCGCGTCACACCGGAGCAGAAGCTGCGCCTGGTCGAGGCGCTGCAAGCTCGCGGCCACGTCGTGGCCATGACCGGCGACGGCGTCAACGACGGCCCGGCGATCAAACAGGCCGACATCGGCGTGGCCATGGGCATCACCGGCACGGAGGTCGCCAAGGAAGCATCGGACATGGTGCTGACGGACGACAACTTCGCTTCGATCGAGGCCGCCGTGGAGGAAGGCCGGAACGTGTTCGACAACCTGACCAAGATCATCACCTGGGCGCTGCCGAGCAACCTCGGCCAGGGTTTGGTGATCCTGGCGGCGGCGCTGGCGGGCGCGACGCTGCCCATCCTGCCCCTCCAGGTGCTTTGGATCAACATGACCACCGGCGGCGTGCTGGGATTGTTTCTCGCGCTCGAACCCAAAGAGCGGGACCTCATGCAGCGCCCGCCGCGCGCGCCCGGGGCGCCGATCCTCACCGGTCGGATGCTCGCACAGGTGGTGCTGGCGGGTGTGCTCATCCTCATCGCCGCCTTCGGCCTGTTCCAATGGGAACTGCGGCGGGGCGCCGGCGTGGACGCCGCCCGCACGGTCGCGCTCAATACCGTGGCCGTGATCCAGGCGCTGTATCTGGTCAACTGCCGCTCGCTGCGCCATTCCATCCTCTCCATCGGCCTGTTCCGCAACGGCTGGCTCTGGTTGGGCATCGCGGGTGTCCTGCTCCTCCAAGCCGCCATCACCTACCTGCCTTTCTTGAACTCCATTTTCCAGACCGCCCCGATTGGCGGGGAGGAATGGCTGCGCATCCTGGCGGCAGGCTTGGTGGTGTTGGGGGTTGTCGAGACTCACAAATGGCTTTCCGCCCAAACGAAACACCGCGTATGAAACGTTCCACCTCGATCCCAAGCCGCGCCCAGTCGCGTCCGGTCACCCCGTTGACCAGCCGCCAGGCCATCGACCCGCTCCTTGGTCCGCCTCCCCGAAAACGCGCGGTCCGCAAGGGTCCGCACATCCTGTCCGCCGTGCGCTTTCTCGACGGTGTTCTCTTGCGCATGCAGGCGCACCCGTGCAAGGAACGCGACCTCTTGCGCCGGCGGGAAGTCAGTCTCGGATGAGTCGTAATTGTTCATGAATACGAAACTGAATGCCCTGGTCCACGCCCGATGGTTCGAGACCACCATCCTGGCCGTCATTCTCCTGGCCGGAGTTTTGACCGGACTGGAGACGAGTCCTGCCCTCGTCGCCCGGTACGGCATGTTGCTGGAGGCATTGGACCTCGCGATCCTCGCCGTCTTTATCGTCGAGCTTGCGCTCAAGATGGCCGCGCATGGACGCCAGCCGTGGCACTATTTCCGCGATGGCTGGAACGTGTTCGACTTCACCATCGTCGCGCTGTGTTGCTTGCCGATGAATGCCCAGTTTGCGGCCGTGCTGCGCTTGGCGCGGGCGCTGCGATTACTGCGGTTGGTTTCGGCGCTGCCCCGGCTCCAACTCCTGGTCGGTGCGTTGCTCAAGAGCCTGGGCGCGATGGGGTATGTGGGCCTGCTGCTGGCGCTGATGTTCTACATCTACGGCGTGGCCGGCGTTCAGTTGTTCCGCGAGGCGGATGCCGGTCATTTTGGCTCCCTGAAGGCGGCGCTGTTTTCCCTGTTCCAGGTGATCACGCTGGACAATTGGAGTGACATCTACCGCGCCGCCCAATCTAGCGCGCCCGTGGCGACGCCGATCTACTTCATCAGCTTCATCCTGCTCGGCACGATGATCATGCTGAACCTGTTCATCGGCATCATCATGAACAGCATGTCCGAGATGCACGCCGAAATCGCGGAGCGCGACCGCCAGTCGCATGTCAACGAAACCGGCGCGGCCACGATCGAGGATGAGTTGCTCCGGCTCGAACAGCAAATCGAGTCCCTCAAGGACCAGGCAACCCGTACACGACGACGCCTGCGCCACAAACCGTCCCATGTGCCCGAGCCATGACTGAATGTGACCAGACCAGCTTACCGCATCGGACCAGCGACGTTGCCAGGCCCGCACCGGCCCCGGTGTCGCCGCGGGCATTGTCGGCGGACCTGCGAGTGCGGGCGTTGGGTGGCGCAGCAGCCATCGGCGCGATCTGGCAACGCGTGTTGGGTGGCTGAAGTTGTTCAGCACCGCCTCACGGAAATACTCCTGCCCACGCCGCTGCTTCACTGTCGCCGCCGTCTCAGTCGGCCCGATTGGTGGACGCTTCCGTACACGGATGCCCTCCCGTGGCAGAACCTCCAGTTCGCTGCTCTCGTCAGTGCCAAACAACTTGCGGAGGGCTTCCTCACTGACTGGCACTGCCTCGCTGAGATTCGCATGAAACTCGGTCCAGACTTCGCGGTCGAGAGCACTTGCGCCTTCCAGTCCTTTGATGCCTCGTAGTTTCAAAGCGGGATCAATCGAAGCGAAGTTGCAGAGTTTCATGGCCACGCTGTTCGAGCCGCGACCGAGCTTTTCAGCGAGCGCGACAATCGCAGGGTGGCGGGCGTGAAGCTGCCCGAACGTTAGTTTGTGATAGAGGTTCAGCGCGACGAGTAACTCGTCACGCGACCAGCGTTTCCCGGCTGCCATGTCTGGAGACTGCCACCAGTCGTGTCGAACGCAAAGCCAGAGAGGGCTTGCGGTCTCGTCAGTACCTGGCCAGGTGCCTCTGCCGGACTATGGCCAACAGCAAACCGGCCGGACTGAATCCGTTCACGGTCATCTGCCGGTGGCATTCGGGTGAGGATGCTTGCGATCCGTGGCAGACTGTTGCCATCGCGCTCAGCGTCGTCGGCGATGCGGAGGAGACCGGGGCGCTTTACGACACGGTGGAGGTGGTGGAGATGTGAGGGACTCAACGCAAAGCCGCAGAGACGCGAAGGCGCAGAGAGGGCGGGGGCTTCGCGGCAGCGGGCTTCTCTTTCATCTGCTTGCGCCTCTGCGCCCTTGCGCCCTTGCGTTGAACGAAGCCCATGTCTGACAAGCTCACCAAAGCCAAGCGTTCGCCGGTGATGTCGCGCATCCTCGGTTGCCCACCCTGACCTTCATGCGCCCGAGAACGGGGTTTCAACGCCAGGACGCAGAGACGCGAAGGCCCAGAGAAGGCGGGGGCTTCGCGGCAGCGGGCTTCTCCTTCATCTGCTTGCGCCTCTGCGCCTTTGCGCCCTTGCGTTGAAAGAAGCCCATGTCTGGCGTCTTCCCCGAGCCGCGGCCCTGCCGGGCGGGAACCCGCGCCCGGGTATCCATCAGCGGGGGCCCGCCCCCCGGGGGCGGCGCGCACCGCGGACGCGTTGGACGAGGCGGTTCTTGCGCCTCTGCCAGAGCTGCAACTTGAGCGCCGCCAGTTCCGGGTCGAGCCGGGCAAACACCCAGTAGGCCAGACGCTGTTGGAGCCGCCGCCACCACGAACGGTCCTGCCGCACCATCGCACGCGTGACGGGAAGGGCGCGCTCCGCAAGGTCCGACTCGAACTGCCGGAGCGCCGTCGCGGCCAAGGCGGCGTCCTGGATCCGCAGCATGATCTCGAAGTTGATCCGCAGGCTGCGCGGGTCGAGATTCGACGAGCCGACGAACAAGATGTCGTCCACCACAATCAACTTCGCATGCAGGACCTGCGGCTGGTATTCCCAGAGTTCGACGCCCCGGTTGAGCAGGCGCCGGTAGAGCGACCGCGAGGCCAGTTGCATCAGAGGCACGTCGCTTTGGCCTGCCAGCAGCACCCGCACCCGCGTCCCGCGGGCCACCGCCCGCCCGAGCTGGCGGCGCAGCCCGTGCGAGGGGAGAAAATACGCCGAGGTGATCGCCACGTCCTTCGCCGAGGCCAGATCCCGTCGCAATGCCTCGCGCAGCACGTTCCGTCCGAAACCGGGTTTGATGAACAATGCCTCGACCTCGCGTCCAGCGGCGAACGGCACCCGCAAGCTGAGGCCGCCGGGTGGAAACTGCCAGCGTTGCCCGCTCGCCCGCTCCCATTGCCGCTCGAACTCCGCCGCCAGCTCGGCGGCCACCGGTCCCCGCACCCCCACACCGCCATCGCGCCAGCCCGACGTGACGCCGTCACCGCAATACTCGGGCGCGATGTTGCATCCGCCGACAAACGCCCCGGCGTCGTCCACAATGAGCAATTTGCGGTGGTCCCGGAAGGACAACGACGCCAGGCGCAGTTCGTTGAACCAGCGCATCGCCCCGCCCGCTGCCGTCAGCGCGTCGAAATAGTCTCGCGGCAACGCGAACGAGCCGGCCGCGTCCACCAGCAGCCGCACGCGCACCCCGCGTCGCGCCGCGGCCGTCAAGGCGTCGCGAAACTGCCGGCCGATGTCCGAATCGCGGAAGGTGAAGGTTTCCATGCTGACAGACGACCGCGCGTGCGCGATGGCCTTCAGCTTGGCCTCCAGCAGGCTTTGCCCCGTGCCGTGCCAGGTGAAGCGGTGCGCGCCCGCACCGGCAGCCGGCGCCGACGCCGGTCCCGGCACGGCGCTGCGGTTGACGTCGCCCATAACGGCTGGATTGTGAGGTCAACGAGAACCGCGACGCAACCGATTTGACCGCACCGCCCGCCAAGGTATCGTTGCCGCGCGGGAAGGCGGTCCTGCGGACGAACGGCTCGCCTGTTCGCGCCACCGAACATGAATGCGTTCATCCTTGAAATTGTGCTCCTGCTGGTCCTGCTGCTGGGCAATGGCGTCTTTGCCATGGCCGAGCTGGCGGTGGTGTCCTCGCGCAAGACCCGGCTCAAGCAACTGGCGGACGGCGGCGACGCCGGCGCGCTGGCGGCGCTCGAACTGGCCAACAATCCCAACCGCTTCCTGCCGACCGTGCAGATCGGGATCACGCTGGTGGGCCTGCTGGCCGGCACGTTTGGCGGCATCACGGTGGCGGAGCAGATCGCGGCGGCGTTGCAGCCGTTTGCCCTTGTGGAGCCCTACGCCGAGGCGATCGGGGTGGTGGTGGTCGTGGTGGTCTTGACCTACTTCTCCCTCGTCCTGGGCGAACTGGTTCCCAAGCGCCTCGCCCTCGAGAATCCCGAGGGCATTGCGCGTCGGCTGGCGCGGCCGATGGACTTCCTCAGCCGTTTGACCCGTCCGGCGATCTACCTGCTGGGCCTTTCCACCGAGGGGTTGATGCGCCTGCTCGGCCGGTCCGCCGAGAAGCCCGCTCCCATTTCCGAGGAGGAGGTGAAGCTGCTGGTCGAGGAAGGCACCGAGGCCGGCGTGTTCCACGAAGCGGAGCCGAGGATGGTCGAGTCGGTGCTCGCGTTCGATCGCCGGCCCGTGCGCGACATCATGACGCCCCGCGCCAAGCTGGTATTCGTGAACCGGACGGATTCGCACGAGGCTGTCTGGCATAAGATCGTGGTGTCCGGCCATTCCACTTTCCCCGTGTGCGACGGCAGCCGCGACCGGGTGGTCGGGGTGCTGTCCGTGAAATCCATTTACGCCAACCTGGCGGCCGGGGCGGGGGCGCGGATTGCCGACCTGATGACGCCCCCGCTCCTCGTGCCCGCCACGCGGACCGTCACGCAGTTGTTGGATGCCTTCAAGAAGACCCGTCATCACGTGGCGATCGTCACGGATGAGGCCGGTGGGGTGGTGGGGTTGGTGACGCTGGTGGACGTGCTCGAGGCCATCGTGGGTGAAATCCCATCCCAGGAAGACCGGCTGCAACCCGAGGCGCGACGGCGCGAGGACGGGACGTGGCTGGTGGATGGGAGCTTCGAGCTGGCGAAGCTCGCGCTGCTCCTGAACAGTGTGGAGCTGGCCGAGGCCGCCCGCGGCCGTTCGCTCGCCGCCTTTGTGACGGACGGACTGGCGGCGCCGCCGGCCGAGGGCGCGTGCGTGGTCTGGCGGCATCTCCAGTTCGAGGTTATTGACATGGACCATCAGCGCATCGACAAGGTGCTGGTGACGATGGAGCCGGACAAGCGGTGACCGGATCCTGCAAAGCGATTGTGCACCCCACCATCGCGCCATCCCGTCGTGAGGCCATCGCCGTCATACTCGGGCGCAATGTTGCATCCGCCCACACCGGGCTGGGCTGCACGCGCCGCGAACGAAAGCCGGAAAAGCCTTTGCCCGCCGCGCCATGTCTGCTTTACCCTCCGCCCGTCGGACAACGACGAATGACATAACGGCAACAACACATTTTGACTTTGCGTAGCTTCGGCTACGGGCTGCACCGAAAACCGCGAATTTTCCAAGCCCGTTACACGAACCGACCGAGCCAGCGCCCCATCGGGCGCGGCTTGGCGCGTCTCGTGTAACAGGCGCTTCGCGGTGCCTCGGTGCAGGGCGCGTTGAGTTCGCGCCCCTTCTTTTGGAGATTTCCCGTGGTTGGCAGTGGCGCGGGCACCTTCCACATCATGGCCACGGGCGACGACCTCAAACTGCCGCTGACTTCGCGCGACGTTCACGCGGAGCGGCTGGCGCAATTCCGCGCACTCTTTCCCGAAGCCTTCACCGAGGGGAAAGCCGACCTCCAGAAGCTGGCGCAACTGCTGGCCGACGCCGCCACGGATGCGCCGGAGCGCTACGGGCTTTCGTGGGCGGGCAAGTCCGACGCCCTCCGCGCCATCCAGATCACCAGTCCCGGCACGCTGCTGCCGTGTCCTGAGGAGTCGTGGCCGGCGCGGCCGTTTGCCGGCGCCCCCAACTCACCGCAAGGTTTTGGAGTGCGGCAGTCCTCTGCCGCTTTCTCACCAGAAGCGGATGCAGCGTCCCCAAAGCGCCAGGGGACTGGCGCAGTCCAAAACGCTGGCGCGACCTTCGAAACCTTCTCGCCTCTCAACACCTCCGAAAACCTCATCATCGAGGGCGACAATCTGGAGGTGCTCAAGCTCCTGCAAGGCGGCTACCACGGGCGCGTGAAGATGATCTACATCGACCCGCCCTACAACACCGGCAACGAGTTCATCTACCCGGACAACTACAAGGAAGGGCTGGCCGACTACCTGAAATTCTCCGGCCAGGTCAGCGGCGAGGGCATCCGGCTCACGACCAACGCCGAGACCGACGGGCGCTACCACAGCAAATGGCTGACGATGATGTATCCCCGGCTGTTCCTGGCGCGGAACCTCCTGCGCGAGGACGGCGTGATCTTCGTGAGCATTGACGACCATGAAGTTCACAACCTGCGCGCGGTGATGAATGAGATTTTCGGGGAGGAGAATTTTGTTGGAGTCGTCGTTTGGAAAGGCGCGACAGACAACAACCCGACCCAAGTTGCAGTCGAGCATGAATACGTTCTTTGCTACTGCCGGGACAAAGCCAATCAGCCGGTTTGGAAGAACAGAACTGACGACGCCAAAACAATCTTGCTGCGAGAATACGGCAGACTCAAAGCGCAATTCGCTGCTGCGCCCGAATCGATCCAGCAGGCAATCCGAGCTTTCATCAAATCAAACCGCGAAGTGCTCAATGGCATCACCCACTACGACCGCGTTGATGAACGTGGTGTCTATACTGGCAGCAGGAAGGTTCACAATCCGAAGCCCGGCGGGTATTTTTACGACGTAATCCACCCCACAATCAAGAAGCCATGCGTGCCGCCGGTGAATGGATACCGCTTTCCAAAAACCACGATGGACAGCCTGCTTGCCGACAAGCGGATCATCTTTGGCGACGACGAAACGCAGATCATTCAAATCAAGGAATACCTTGAGAGCTACGAAGGAAAACTATCCAGCGTCATTCATTTGGACAGCCGCACTGGCGCGAATGAACTGCTTGATCTATTCGACGTTCAGAAACTATTCCCGAACCCGAAACCCTCGGTTCTCCTGAAGCAGTTGTTTGATTTCCTGGTTCGAGATGACGACCTCATCCTCGACTTCTTCGCCGGCAGCGGCACGACGGCGCAGGCGGTGTTGGAGTTGAACGCGCAGGACGGCGGCCACCGCCGGTTCATCCTCGTCCAGTTGCCCGAACCGACGGAGCGCCCGGATTTCCCCACCATCGCGGACATCACCAAAGAGCGCGTCCGCCGCGTGATCAAGAAGCTGGAAGCCGAATCAACCGCAAAGAGCGCAGAGAGCGCAAAGAAATCGGCCAGCGAGCTGCCTTTGGAGGATGCGGAGTCTCTGCGCTCTTTGCGTTCTCTGCGGTCAAATCCCGATCTGGGTTTCAAAGTCTTCAAACTCGCCAGCAGCAATTTCAAGGTGTGGGACGCCGCGTCCGCACCCAAAGACGCCGCCGGCCTGGCCGAGCAACTGTCCCTCATGGCCCACAACGTCGTGGAAAACCGCCCGGACGAGGCGCTGCTTTACGAATTGATCCTCAAGAGCAATCTCCCGCTCACCAGCAAAGTCACCGCGGGCCAGATCGGCGGGCAGACGTTTTACGACGTGGCCGACGGCACGCTGGCGATTTGCCTGGAGCGGCCCGTCACGCAGGAGACGTTGCGCGGCCTCGTCGCGCGCCAGCCCAAAAGCGTGATCTGCCTCGACATCGCCTTCGCCGGCAACGACCAGCTCAAGGCCAACACGGTGCTGGAGATGAAGTCGCACGGGATAGAATTCCACACGGCATGAAAATGGCGCGGCAGCGTCTTGGAGTGCGCCAGTCCTCTGGCGCTTTTGAGCGTGGCGAATCATCCGAAAGCGGCAGAGGACTGCCGCAGTCCAAAACCTCGCGGACCGCTATCGAGGCGTGTGCTTGTTTGACCTGCCCTTTGGTCGCAGGGCCATGAAAATCAAATTCGACAGCCACCAGGATTTCCAGTTGGACGCCCTCCGCGCGGTGGTGGAGGTGTTCGCCGGCCAGCCGCTCACGGGCGCCTCGCTGCAATGGCAGAGCGACGCGCTGGGCGGCGAGTTGCTCACGGAAATGGGTGTGGGCAATTCGCTGTCGCTGGGCGAGGAAGCGGTGTTGCGCAACGTCCGTCGCGTCCAGGCGGAGAACGGGCTGGAGCCGGTGACGGAATTGCAGGGCATGAATTTCTCGGTGGAGATGGAGACGGGCACGGGCAAGACCTACGTTTATCTGCGCACCTTGTTCGAGCTGGACGCGCGCTACGGCTGGAAGAAGTTCATCATCGTCGTGCCCAGCGTGGCGATTCGCGAGGGCGTGCTGAACGCGATTGAGTTGACGAAGGAGCATTTCCAATCGCTCTACGGGAACGCGCCGCTGGACTACTGGGTCTATGACTCGGCCCAGGTGTCGAAGCTGCGGCAGTTCTCGGCCAGCAACCAGATGCAGTTGATGGTGATGAACATTCAGGCATTCGACAAAAGCAGCACCGTCATCCAGAACACCAAGGACCAGATGAACGGGCGGCGGCCCATCGAGTTCATCCAGCACGCGCGGCCCGTGGTGGTGGTGGACGAGCCGCAGAACCTGGCGACGGAACTGCGCACGAAGGCCATCGAAAGCCTGAACCCGCTGTGCACGCTGCGCTACTCGGCCACGCACAAGGATTACTTCAACCTGGTCTATCGGCTCGACCCGGTGAAAGCCTACGACCTGCGGCTGGTGAAACGCATCGAGGTGGATTCCGTGGTGGACGGCGGCGATTTCAACCGGCCCTACATCGCGGTCAAAGCCATCACCGCCACCAAGACGCGCATCGCGGCCAAGCTGGAAGTGGATGTCGAGGCTGCCAGCGGCGTGAAGCGCAAGACCGTGACGGTGACGCAGGAGAGCGATTTGTTCGCGCTCTCCGGCGGGCGCGAGAGCTATCGCGGCTACGAGGTGGACCTGATTGACGCGGGCAACCAATACCTCCAGTTCAAGAACGGCGTGAATCTGGCGGCAGGCGTGACGCACGGCGGGCGGACGGACGAGGTGTTGAAGATTCAGGTGCGGGAAACGATTCGCGAGCATTTGGAGAAGGAGTTGCGCATCGCGCAGTTGCCGCGAGAGCAGAGGATGAAGGTGCTGTCGCTGTTCTTCGTGGACCGCGTGGCGCATTACGCGGAGGCGGACGGGAAATTCCGGCGGTGGTTTGTGGAGTTGTATCAGGAGCTTGCCCAGTTGCCCCGGTACGCGCCACTGAATCCGCTGCCCGTCGGGAAAGTCCACAACGGCTATTTCGCCGTGGACAAAGGCAAGCCCAAGGACAGCGCCGAGGGCCGTTCCACCAAGGCGGATGATGAGGCGTACAACCTCATCATGCGGGACAAGGAGCGGCTGCTTTCGATGGCCGAGCCGCTGCGCTTCATCTTCAGCCACTCGGCGCTGCGCGAGGGCTGGGACAATCCGAACGTGTTCCAGATTTGCACGCTGCGCGAGATCAGCACCGAACGCGAGCGGCGGCAGACCATCGGGCGCGGCCTGCGCCTGCCGGTGCGCGAGAACGGCGAGCGCTGTTTCGATCCGTTGATCAACAAGCTCACGGTGGTGGCGAGCGAGAGCTTCCAGGAGTTTGCCCAGCGGTTGCAGGACGAGATGCAGAAGGAGTGCGGCGTGGACTTCGCGGGCCGCATCCTGAACAAGCGCGAGCGGCGCAAGGGCGTGCTGAAGAAGCAGCGATTGCTCGATCCCGACTTCCAGGCGCTCTGGGACAAGATCAAGCAGAAGACGCGCTACGCGGTGAAGTTTGCCACGGCGGACTTGGTGTCGCAGTCGGCGGCGCAGTTGCGCGGGATGCCGGAGATCAAGGCGCCGTTCATCCGTCGCGAGAAACACGAGGTCTTCCTGTCGGCGGAGCAAGGCGTGTTCGGCGAGGAACGCGCTGCCCAAACCATCCGCGCACCCGAATACGCCGCGCCTATTCCGGATTTGCTTGGCCATCTTCAGCGCGAGACGGAACTCACGCGTCCGACGCTGGCGGAGATTTTGGGGAAGTCCGAGCGGCTTGGCGAAGTGACGCGTAATCCGCAGCAGTTCCTGGAACACGCTGTTGCCGCCGTCCAGAAAACCCTGCACGACCTCATGGTGCAGGGCATCGAATACGAGCGCATCGCCAACGCCGAATGGGAAATGCATCGATTGGAAAGCGAGGAACTGGAGAGCTACGTTTCGCGCCTGCTCGAAGTGCAGCACGGGCTGTATGACGTGGTGGAGTTCGAGTCGAAGGTGGAATACGACTTCGCCAAGGCCCTTGACGCGCGGCCGGACATCAAACTCTTCTTCAAGCTGCCGGACTGGTTCAAGGTGGAGACGCCGCTGGGCACCTACAATCCAGACTGGGCCATCGTGCGCGAGGAGCCGGACGGACAGCACAAAGTCTATCTCGTGCGCGAAACCAAAGGCACGACCGACTGGCTGAAGATCCCGGAAGTTCAGCGGAAGAAAATCCAATGCGGCAAGGCCCATTTCAAGGCCGTCGGGCTTGGTGACGGCGGCTATGATTGGGTGTCCTCGGCGAGCCACTTATAGCGGGCTGCGGGGCGCCGGTTGGTGCCTGAACCTCATGGCAGTGCTCAGGGGATTCTCCCGTGGACGACGAGAGCGTTTCCCACTGAACGCCGACTTCAGCCAGCCGTTCTGCCGGATAAATCCGGCGTTCCCAAAGTTGGTAAGGACTCAGCGCTTGACGCTCCAAGGCTGGGATTGTCCCGCGAAGGCAGCGCACTGGGGTCACTCCGTTGCGCCCGCCTTCCCGCCGCGCACCAGGCTGAAGAGTTGCGCCGGGTTGATCCTGCGGGCCTGACCTTGACTTCCAGCCTGGGGTGCTGTGGTGTTTGCGCATGAACGACAGGGTGGCAGCAGAGTCGGGATTGGCGCGCCCATGGTGCCTCCTCGAATCCCAACTCCCAATTCTCGGTGTCCGCCTGCCCAGCGCGCCGCCTCGGGGCCTCCGCCCCGTCACCAGCCCGGGAGCGAAGCAAGCGTGACGAACGGCGGAGCCAGCGGGGGAGAAGCGCACAGTGCGCAGCGGGATGCGAAAGGCGCACCCGCCTCGACCCGCGTTCTGTCCGCGGATCTGAAGGCGCTGGCGGAACATTTCCAAGAGGGCCCGGTGCGGCTGGGCGAGGTGGTGGACGTGCTGCACGGCCGCGGATACCGGTTGTTGATCGTGCTGCTCTGCCTGCCTTTTCTGACACCGATTCCGCTGCCGGGCTACTCGACCGTGGTCGGGGTGGTGCTCGCCCTGATCGGGTTCCGCCTTGCGCTGGGGCAGAAGCCGCATCTGCCCGGCGGCCTGTTGAACCGCGAGCTTCCGCCGCGTCTGCTGCCCAAGGTGCTGCGCGCCAGCAGCCGGCTGGTCGGCGCGTTTGAGCGGATCTCCAAACCGCGGTTGCGGTTCTTCTACCGGCACGCGGTGTTTCAATGTCTGGGAGGCGTGTTGATCGCGCTGTGCGGTTTGAAGCTCCTGCTGCCGGTGCCGGTGCCGATGAGCAACTTCTTTCCGGGCGCCGCGGCGGCGCTGCTGGCGGCCGGATCGTTCGAGGAGGATGGTGTGGTGTTTCTGGGCGGGTTGGTGACGTTTGCGGTCTCGCTTGGCTACTTCGGTTTGCTGGCGTTCGGCGGGGTGGCCGCCTTCGCCGAACTCTGGCAGCGGCTCGTGGGGGGCTGAGGCCCGGGGTTGCGCCGTGTTCAGAAGCCTGGGAGGCAGACCGTCACGACCGTGCCGGCGCCCGGCTCGGACTGGACTTCGATGGTTCCGCGGTGCGCCTCGACGATCCGGCCCACGATCGCCAGGCCCAGACCGGTCCCGCCCGCTTTCGTGGTGTTGAGCAGGCTGGTGAAGGCCTTCTCGCGGTCCTCCCGGCACATGCCTTGACCGGTGTCCTCCACCTGGAACCGGACCCAGCCCGGGCCCTCGGCGCCGCCGGGAGCGGGCACGGGCGAGGTGCGGAGGGTCAGCCGCCCGCCAGCCGGCATGGCTTCCATCGCGTTGAGCATCAGGTTCAACAGCACCTGCTCGATCTGGGTGGCGTCGGCGACGATGTCGGGCAGGGCCGGGTCCAGTTGGGGGACCAAGGTGATGGCCTGGTTGCGGAGCTTGTGTCGCACCAGCAAGCCAAGCTCCTCGACGAGGGCGTTCAGGTTGACCCGGGAGAAGGACGGCTCGGCATTGCGTGAGAGGTCCAGGACACGCTCCACGATGCGGTTCAAGTGCTCCATCTTTTCCCCGATGAGGCGCGCATCCTTGGCCCGGGCGTCCGGCTCGGGAAAGCGCAGGTCGAGCGAATGGTAGAGCATCTTCATCACCGTCAGCGGATTGCGGATCTCGTGGGCCACCTCGGCCGCCAGGAGCCCGAGGGCGGAGAGCTTTTCGTTGCGCCGCAACTGCTCCTCGACATCGACCGCGCGTTCGTAGAGCCGGGCCTTCTCGATGGCTACGGCGGACAATTCCGCGAGGGCGGACAGGATCTGGATTTCCTCGTTTGAGAAATGGTAGGGCTGCGCGGTGTAGATGGTGAGGGTGCCGATGGCCTCCCCGCTGAACATCAGCGGGACGCTGAGGAGGGACACCAGGCCTTCCTCGATGGCCACCGCGATGTTCTGGTACCGACTGGAGGTCTGCACGTTGTCGATCTGCAAGGGCCGCCGCCGGCGCACCACCACCCCCAGCATGCTTTCGGCGACCTCCAGGGGTGGCTTGTGGCGATAGGCGGTTCCGGCCCCGTGGGAGGCCTGCAGTTCCAGCCGGGTCCGGGACTGGTCGAGCAGCATGAGCGAGCACACTTTGGCCCGCATGAGCTGGCACGTCTCACGCACGATGACCTGCAGGGCCTCGTTGACGTTGACCGTCGAGTTGATGACCTGGCCGACGCGCGACAGGGCTTCAAAGAGGCGCGCCTTCAAGCGCAACTGTTCATACAGCCAGGTGTTGTGGATGACCTTGGCCGCCTGGGTCGCCAGCTCGACCAGCAGGGCCTCGTCCTCGGCCGAGAAGCCGGCCAGCCGGTCGGAATCCACATTCAGGACCCCGCGGGTTTCCCCGTTCACTTCCAGCGGCACGGCCAGCTCGGACCGGGTCTCCGCGCGGACCTTCACGTAACGCGGATCCTGGGTCACGTCATCCACGCGCGCGGCGCGTCCGGTGCTGGCGACCCAGCCCGTCACGCCCTCCCCGATTTTCAGCGGGACCACGGGGGCGTCGTCGTCGGAGCGCCCGCAGGAGGCATGGATTTCCAGCAGATTGGTATTGGGATTGACCAGGGCGAGGGAGCCGCTGCTGGCGTTCATGAAGCGGACCGCTTCGGTGACGATCAAGGTGAGCGCCTCCTGGGGATCGAGTGTGGAATGGATGCGGTTGCTGACCTGGTAGAGCCGCTCGAGTCGGGCACAGCGCGCGCGCAGGGACTCGAGCGTGTCCGTGGCGGCGGGAGCCTGAGCCGGCGGGATGCGTTTCCGGGGGCTCATCGGATTCGCAGGATCAGGCCCAAGGCGAGGCTGGAGAAGGCCAGATTGGGGAGCCAGGCGGCCAGCCAGGGGGGGAGGTGGCCTCCGGCGCCCAGCGCAATGCTGAACTGTTCGAGCACGAAGAAGGCAAAGCAGATGCCGATGCTGCTGGCCACCCCGACGAACAGGTTCTGGCGCCCGGTGGCCCCGGCAAAGGGAATGGCGATGAGAACGACGACCAAACAGGTCCACGGAGAGGCCAGCCGGGCGTGCAGCATGGTGTGTATCCAGGGCGAGATCCGGCGGTCCGGCTGCGGATGCAGCCGCAGGTAGTTCAGAATGACCGACAAGGGCACGTCCGCCTCCTTCGTGTCGGACAGCCGGCTCAGGCGTTTGCTGATCCAGACTTCACTCCGGATCTGGGCGGGGGTTTCGTTGAGCATCGTCATGTCGAGCACATTGGTCAGCCGGGTGGGCTGGAGCAGACGATCGTCCAGGCCCGCATCCAGGTACTCGCGCGCGTTGAGAAACAGCCAGGTCCCGTTGGTGTACACGCCCTGCTCCGCGTAAACCGAGCGTTGGCGGCCATCCGCCCCATACCAATGGACCTGGGGCCGATACATGACCTCGTGTTCGACATCGTAACGCTCGATCATCCAGCGGCGGCCGTCCCGGGTGTTTTCAAACCCCAACTGGCGGGCGATGGGGCTGGAGGATGCGCTGTCTCCCGGTTCCGGGCTGGCCGAGCGGATCTGCTGGGCGCGCGCCGACCATTCCGGAGCCCATCGCTCGTTCAACGCAAACAGGGTGAGGCTGCACCCCACGCCCACCGCCAGGTAGGGCAGGCAAAGGCGCCCGAGACTGATGCCGGCGGCGCGGATGGCCGTGATCTCGTTGTGGCGCGCGTGTCGTGTGAGGGTGTAGAGCATGGCCAGCAGGAGACCCATCGGCAGCACCAGGCGCAGAAAGCTCGGGCTCTCCAGCAGGTAATACCAAGCGATGCGGGCCAGGCCCACGCCCCGTTCCTGGAAGTCGTCCAGCTCGCTGAACAGGTCGAATGAAATCCAGAAGAGAAAGAAGCCGCCGAGACAGAAGCTCAACGGCGTCATCAGCTCGCGGAGCAGATACCGATCGAGCAGTCGCATGCCGGTGGAGGCTAACCTTGGCCGGCAAACACGGGCAAGCCCGCGCTCAAACCGCCGTCCACGCCGAATTGCGCTCCCCCCCGTCGCGATCCCGGCCTGCCGGGCCGGGAATCAGGCGGCCACGGCCACCTGCTTCAGAATCCAGTCGTACCCCTTCTCCTCGAGATCGAGGGCCAGGTCCTTGCCGCCGGTCCGCACGATGCGTCCGTCGCACAGCACGTGCACGAAGTCCGGCACGATGTAGTTGAGCAGGCGTTGGTAGTGGGTGATGACCAGTTGCGCATTTGTGGGGTTCTTCAGCTTGTTCACCCCCTCGCTCACCACCTTGAGCGCGTCGATGTCCAGGCCCGAGTCCGTCTCGTCCAGCACCGCCAGTTTGGGTTCGAGGATGGCCATCTGGAAGATCTCGTTGCGCTTCTTTTCGCCGCCGGAGAAGCCTTCGTTGACCGAGCGCTTGAGCAGGTCATCCCGCAGCTCCAGCAGCTTCATCTTCTCCTTGACCAGCGAAAGGAACTCCATGGCGTCGAGCTCGGGTTGGCCGTGGTGCTTGCGGACTTCGTTCAGCGCGGCCTTGAGGAAATAGGTGCTGTTCACCCCGGGGATCTCGACGGGGTACTGGAACGCCAGGAACAGGCCTTCGCGGGCGCGCTCCTCGGGCGCCATCTCCAGCAGGTCCTGGCCCCGGTAATGGACCTGGCCGCCGGTGACCTCGTAACCCTCGCGGCCGGCCAGCACGGAGGCCAGGGTGCTTTTGCCGCTGCCGTTGGGGCCCATGACGGCATGCACTTCGCCGGCCTGGATGGTCAGATTGACGCCTTTGAGGATGGGTTTGCCCTCAACGCCTGCGCTGAGGTTGATGATTTCGAGTATGGGTGTGCTCATGTCTTGAATCTCCCGGCCGCTTTGGGCCGGCAGGAATATGTCTGACGGGTTGATCCGGGTTGGTCCATGTCCATCGGCGGTTTGCCGGGGGTTATCCGACACTCCCCTCCAGGCTTACGCCCAGGAGTTTTTGCGCTTCCACGGCGAATTCCATGGGCAGTTCCTTGAACACTTCCTTGCAGAAGCCGTTCACAATCATGTTCACCGCGTCCTGGGTCTGGATGCCCCGCTGGTTGCAGTAGAAGATCTGGTCCTCGCCGATCTTGGACGTGGTGGCCTCGTGTTCCACGCTGGAACTGGTGTTCTTCACCTCGATGTAGGGGAAGGTGTGGGCGCCGCACCGGGCGCCGATGAGCATCGAGTCGCACTGCGAGAAATTGCGCGCGTTGGCCGCGCCCTTGCGGATCTCGACCAGCCCCCGGTAACTGTTCTGGCCCTGGCCGGCGGAGATGCCCTTGGACACGATGGTGCTGCGGGTGTTTCTGCCGATGTGCACCATTTTGGTGCCGGTGTCGGCCTGCTGCCGGTTGTTCACCACCGCCACGGAATAGAATTCCCCGGTCGAACCCTCGCCCAACAGGATGCAACTGGGGTACTTCCAGGTGATGGCGGAGCCGGTCTCCACCTGGGTCCAGGAGATCTTGGACTTGCGCCCCTTGCACAGCCCGCGCTTGGTCACAAAGTTGTAGATGCCGCCGCGCCCTTCCTCGTCGCCGGGATACCAGTTCTGCACCGTCGAATACTTGATCTCCGCGTGGTCCAGGGCGACCAGCTCGACCACCGCGGCGTGCAGTTGGTTCTCATCACGCATCGGAGCCGTGCAACCCTCCAGGTAGCTGACGTAACTGCCCTCCTCCGCCACAATCAACGTGCGCTCGAACTGGCCGGTGTTGGAGGCGTTGATGCGGAAGTAGGTGGACAGCTCCATCGGGCACCGCACGCCCCTGGGGATGTAGCAGAACGAACCGTCGCTGAAGACCGCCGAGTTCAGCGCGGCGAAAAAGTTGTCCGTGTAGGGCACCACCGACCCGATGTACTTTTTGACCAGCGCGGGATGCTCGCGCACCGCCTCGCTCATCGAGCAGAAGAGGATGCCCTTCTCGGCCAGTTGATCCTTGAAAGTCGTGCCCACGGAGACGCTGTCGAACACCGCATCCACCGCCACCCCGGCCAGGCGTTCCTGTTCCCGCAGGGGGATGCCCAGCTTCTCGTAGGTTTCCAACAACTTCGGATCCACCTCCGCCAGGCTCTTGGGGCCCTCCCCTTTCTGTTTCGGAGCGGAATAATAGCTGATGGCCTGGTAGTCCACCGGCGGATGCTTCACCTGCGGCCAGGTGGGCTCGGTCAGGGTCAGCCAGTGCCGGTAGGCCTTCAGGCGCCATTCCAACATCCAGTCCGGCTCCTCCTTCTTCCGGGAGATCATCCGGATGACGTCCTCGTTCAGCCCCGGGGGCGCAGACTCGGATTCGATCTCGGTCACGAACCCGTACTTGTATTCCGTTTTGACCAGCGTCTCGATGCTGTGGGCGTCGTCGCTCATGAAATTGTTTCCACGTTCTTCTTCCGCGCCCCGCAATCGGGGCAGAACCCGTGCGCGGCGATCTCGTAATGGTCCACCGTGAACCCCTTCGGCATGGTCACCGGGGCCCCCTGTCCGGCGGGCAGTTCCATGTCAAACACCGACCCGCACACATCGCAATAAAAATGTCCGTGCTCTTCCATGTTGGGGCAGAACCGCGCCGCGCCGCGCTGCACCGCCACCTGCTTGACCAGGCCGCACTTCACCAGGGCGTCCAGGCAGTTGTAAACCGTGGCCAGCGAGATTTCCGGCATCCCCTTCTTCGCCCGGATGAACACTTCCTCCGCCGTGGGATGATCCCGCCTCTCCGTCAGGACGGTGTACACGTGCTCCCGCTGCGGGGTGAACCGGAACCCCCCGTCCGTCAGCCGTTGCGTCAACGGCTCCTGGTCCTGTTTGCGGGATGCACTGCGCATGGCCGGCGACACGGTAAACCCGGCGGGTGACCTGTCAAGATTTGGAATAATTCTAAATCCAGCGGGGGTGCATCTGGACACTGCCCCCGGAGGGCGGCCTTCAGGCCGCTTCAACCCGAACTCCGAAGGGCACGCGATGAAACGCTTGTTCTGCGGGCTGGCGAATGCTGAAGCGGCATGAATGCCGCGCCCCGGCCAGAATTGCGTTCGAGGGCAGTGTCCAGATGCACCCATCCAGCAGTCCGACGCCAGTCTGGGCTCCCGTCCGGCCTACTTCTGAAGGCGGTAGAACTTTGTGGCGCCGGTGCGGGGTTCGGTCATCACCCGTTCGTTGCCTTCAATGACAGGTGGCGTGGGCACGGCCGACCAGGCCGCACTGTTGGTGAGCAGGGTGGTGGACTGGAGCGTCCAGTTGGTGAGTTCGACAGGCCAGGCGACCCGCACCTGGTTTGATTCAAGGGTGCCGATGCTCAGTTCCGGGGCCGGCAGCACGGTGGTGACGCGCGAGTCGGTGTTGTTGGCTGGGTTGGGATCAAACATGGTGCTGGTGAAAACGACCGTATTGGTCGCCAGCCCGTTCGCCTGC
Source organism: Verrucomicrobiota bacterium (assembly GCA_025457615.1). Lineage (GTDB taxonomy): Bacteria > Verrucomicrobiota > Verrucomicrobiia > Limisphaerales > DSYF01 > JALOTU01. The sequence goes on along the minus strand of JALOTZ010000003.1, from coordinate 58,327 downwards.
GGCACCAGCACCAGGACCAGCGTGGGGTTGCTGAACACGGTCATCCGGCCAAGGTTAAACACCACCGGGTTGCCGTTGGTGTTCACGGTGACTCCGGGGGTGGTGGACCCGGCGGATTTGACGACCATCCCGGGCGCCACCGTCACCGAGGCGGTCACATTCGAGGCGGTGTTGGGACCGTCATTGGAGGGGACAATGGTCAGCGTCAGATCCTCCCCGACCGTGACCGGGTTGGGGGCGTGGAGGAAGGTGTTGACGCGCAGATCGCTCACTTGCGGCACCACGAATGCCTCGGCGCTGGTGGCCGTCCCGGCCGGGGCGGTGACGGAGATGGGTCCGGTGGATGCTCCGGCGGGCACCACCGCCGTCAACTGGCTGGGCGTGACACTGCTGAAGGACGCGTCGGTGCCGTTGAACTTCACCGCGGTGGTTCCCTGGAAGCTGCTGCCGAAGACGGTCACGCTCGTTCCCGGCCCGCCGGCATTCGGCGCAAAGGCGCTGATCGCGGGCGCCGCATAGTACAGGGCCGCACTGTTCGTGGTGCCCCCCGGCGTGGTGACTGTGATGGGCCCGGTGGTTAAACCAGGGGGCACCACCGCCTGGATCGAGGTGTTGCTCAAAACGGTGAGGTTGGTCGAGGGAACCCCGTTGAACAACACCCCGCTGGCGTTGGTCAGGCTCTGCCCCGTGATGGTCACCGTGGATCCCGGCGGATCCGCATTGGGCGTGAACCCGGTGATCTGGGGCGGGTAATAGAAAATCGTGGCCGAGGTGCTGCTCCCGTCCGCCGTGGTCAGGGTGATGAATCCCGAGGAGGACGCCGGCGCCACGGCCACCACCTGCTGCGCCGACCAACTGCTGACGGTGGCGTTGACGCCGTCGAACTTGACCACGGGCGCGCCGCCCCCGTTGTCCACCAGCCGGCTGCCGGTGATCTGGACCGGTGTGCCCGCCGGCCCTGCCGCAGGCGTGAAGCCGAGAAGGCTCGGGGTGACGACAAAGTTGCTCGAGGTGGGCAGGGATCCGGCCGGGGTCGCGATGACGAGGAGGCCCGTCGGCGCATTGGTGGGAACGGTGGCCATGATCTGAGTGTTATTGCTCACCACGAAGGAAGCCGCCACGCCCGTGAACCCGCCAAACCGCACGGACGTTGCCCCGGTGAAGTTGGTGCCGCTGATCAAGACCTGCGTGCCCACCGGCCCACTGGAGGGGTTGAATCCCTTGAGCCGGATCGGGCCGTAGAAGAACGTGCTGGTCGTGTGGGTGCCTTGCGTCGTGGTGACGGAGAGCGGGCCGGTGGTGACGCCGGACGGGGCGTAGGTGTCGATCTTCTTGTCGTTCACCACCGGGTCAAACGCGGCGGAGACCCCGTTGAACTTCACCGAGGTTGTGCCGGTGAAGTGGAGTCCGGTCAGCGTCACCGGCTGGGTATCCGATCCGGCTTCCGGGCTGAAGCTGTCGATGTACGGACCCGCCCCCACCACGGTGAACGGCCCGGGATTGGTGGCGGTGCCGCCCAGCGCGGTCACCGTCAGGGTGGAATTGCTGGGCGCGCCGGAAGGAACGTAGGTGGTAATGTGCGTGCCGTTGCCGTCCGCGATCGCGACCGCCGTGACCCCGCCGAACTTGACGACCGGCGCGGTGCCAAAATGCGCCCCGTAAATGTCCACCCCGTCCCCGACCGCACCGTAGTCGGGGTCGATCCGCTCGATGAACGCCCAGGGGTTGATGACGGCGAAGATGTCTGCGCTATAGTTGATCACCCCCGCATCCCGCTGCACGCTGAGGGGGCCCGTCGAGATGCCCGCCGGCACGTTCGTCACCGTGATCTTCGAGTCGCTGTTGATGTACCGGCCGGCCGCCACCACGCCGTTCCAGAACCGTACCGTGATCGTATTGGACGCAAAGCCGCTGCCGTCGATGGTGATCGTATCCCCCGCCGACCCGTATTTCGGATTGAAGTCCGTGATCACCTGGGCGGGGAGCGTGCCTGCGAGGCTCAGGCCCAACCACCCGGCCAGGATCCTCCCGATGCGGTGTAAGCGTGTCATGGCTTGATTCGTTGACAATGGGCGCCGGCGAGCTTCCGGTCGGACGCTCGGCTTCGCGAGCTTCCTCCTTACACCAACTGATCCCCGGCAGCAATGCCGGCCTCGCAGTCCCGTTGTGGGAGCGCGGCTCCGTGAGCCGCAGCGGCGGCGCAGGTGCGGGTGGCCTGCGAGTTGGTCGTGGGCGTCGGGAGCCGCGTGGCTGCTGCGGGTCGCGGACCCGCGGTCCGGAACGCGGCTGCGGGTCACCGCCGGTCGGTCACGCTGATCCGCACTTCGTCCCCGTTGCAGCGGATCTCGGGCACGTACATGGCGTGGCCCAGCACGGGCAGGGCGTGGAAGGTGCCGGGCACCTCGGCGCGCATCTCGTGGCGCAGTTCCCACACTCCCTCCGGCAGCTTGTCGATGAACAACGCCACCTGGCGATCCCGCAGCTCCTGATACACCCAACGGGCGCGGCCGGTGAAGTCCAACGCGGAGGGCGGAGCGCGGAGGGCGGAATCTCGCGTCAGCGCTCCGCGCTTGAGTTCGCGCGCAAGCAGGGTTTGACCGCTGCGGAGTTCGACCGCCTCGAACCCGGCGGGCTTGAGGTCCTCGAACACCAGATACTCGTAGTCGTTCTTCGCCTCGAGGGTGAGGATGGTCTCCACCCGCTCCCCGCTCTGGACGGTGTCACCGTCGCGCAGCGGGACTCTGTCGTACACCTGACCCTTCAACAGCGTGGGGCGGCCGACGAGTTTGAAATACTCGCGTTTGACGAAGATTTCGTGGCCGGCGGCCGGGATCGGCTCCTCGAGGCTGAAGAACTTCGCCTCGACCGCAAAGTAAACCGATCCTTCGCCCTGGCGCTGGATGCGGATCTCGTTCTCGCCGTCCCGGATGAGATCCGCGGGGACGGCAAAGCGGCTGGGGGCGTTGAACATTTCGGCCCCGCTGATCTCCTTCTTCACGAGGGAGTGGCCATTCACCAGCAGTTCGAAATCGAGGTCCGACTGGAGTTCGCCGCTGGCGCGCAGGTAATCGTTCAGGGCCAGCACCACGATGGCGGTGTCGCGGGTGTTGCTCCATTGGGCGCCCCGCCGGTTCTTGATCAGCCAGTTCGTCACGGGCTCGACCAGTTTGTTGTCGGGGTCGATGGCCAGCAACGCGCGCAGGGCGAACGCCGTGGCCTCGACGCCGCCGTCGCTCCAGCGCCAGAACAGGCCGTCCTCGCCCCAATGCGCCGTGCCCATCGTGCCGGGTTGTTGCGGGGCGCGGGGTGCGTGAACCAGGACCGAGGTGTCGGGACGATCATCGCGGATGACGCCGTTTTCGAGGTTGTCCACGAGGATCTGCGCCTCGCCGGCCTTGCCGTAATGATGCGCGGCCAGGGCGAACAGGGCGCGGGTGCAGGCGTTGAGCTGGTCCCGCTGCTTCCACAGGTTGTCGAAGGCCTTCTGCTGGAACCCGGACAACCCGCTCGGTCCGCCCGCCGCCGGCTTCGAGACGGCCAGGGCGTGCAGCATCCAGGCCTGCAGGTCCGCGACTTCCTCCTGCTCGACCAGGCGGGTGTCGAGAAACTCCGCGCCACGCCGGACGACATGGCTGCGGACGTCCACACCGGCCTGCTGGGCCAGGGTCAATCCCCAGACCACGTAGGCCGTCATCCACGGATCGCTTTCGCCTTCCTTCCACCAGCCCCAGCCGCCGTCGCCATGCTGGAAATCGTAGAGGCGCTCGATCCCGGCCCGGGTCATGGCCTCCAACTCGTTGAGGTCCTTCTTCCCCTTGGGCTGGGTTGCCGCCGTGTGCTGCGGTTCGATCCCGCCAAAGACGCGGCTCATGGCGTCGTCCGGCTTCAATCCCAGATCCTTGAGCGTGCGGGCGACGATGACTGCCGGCAGGAAGCGGCTCATCGTCTGCTCGGTGCAGCCGTAAGGGTAATCGATCAGGTAGGGCAACGCATCGAGCATGGTGACCGCCAGACTGGGCGTGACCTGGACGATGAACGTCGTGGAGCCGGGCTGGCGTTCCTTGGGCAGGGTGAGCTTCACGCGGATATCCTCGCCGGTCGCCTTGCCGGACTTGGCGATGAACTTCTCGATGCCGTGTTCGTGGGCCACGTAGGTCTTCTCCATGGCATCGGTGTGTTTCGCGCTGCGCCCGGTGACCTTGAGCTTCACTTCGCCGGCTTGCACGACGGTGGCTTTCCAGTCAGCGCGCGCTTCGCCCTGGGCCGGAACCGTCAAACGCAGGACCGGCGTCGCGCCTGCACCCGGCAGGCCCGAAGCCTGCGCTCCCTTGAGTCCGCCTTCCACTTCCAGTCCGACCTTCACATCCAGGTCCGTGTCCGTGTTGTTGTTCACCACGGCCGAGAGCACGACGTCGTCACCCACCACAAAGAAGCGCGGGGCTTGGAGCCGGACGATGAGCGGCTGCTTGGTGCGTGTGGTGGCGTGGGCGATGCCAAACTGGTTGGCGGCGGTGGCCGCGCGCGCGGTGGCCTTCCACGCGGTGACCGAATCCGCGTAGGCCACCTTCACGGCCGCCCGGCCGTCCGCACCGGTCTGCACATCCGGTTGCCAGAGCAGGGTGGACCGGAAATCCGAGCGGACCACCACGGCGGGTTCGGATTCGGCGGGTGGCGCAGGTTGAGCTGGCGATGCAACCGCCATGGCCATGTCGCTTTCCTGCATGGCCGATTTGGCCGCCCCGGGAAGGCCCATCGCCGCGGGCGGGGAGCCCGCGTCGAGCCTTGCTCCGCTGAGGGCCGTCAGAGGTCTGCTGGACTTTAGGAGACCCCCTTCGAAACCCCTGAACGATTCATTTTTGCGATCCCAAGGCGGCTTCCCGGCGCTTTCCTGGTCGCGCTCGTCCCGGACCTTTCCGTCCTCCCGGGCCACCAGTTTCGCGTAAGGCCTCTCGTTCAGGGTGGAGTGGGTTTGAACGCGATGCGGACGTTTGGTGCCGAAGAAGAACGGGCGCGGGTCGCCGGCGTAATCGCTTTGGATGTAGAACACCGACTCGTCCACCAGGCTGAGCGCGACTTCGGCGGACACCGGCTGGCCTTCGTGATCCTTGGTGGTGACGGTCAGGGTGCCTTCCTCGCGCGGCTGGTACTGCTCGCGATCAGGGGTCACCTCGACGGTCAGGAAGTTGCGCGTCGGCGGCACAATCACCGCCTCGGTGTCCAGGAAGATCTCCCGGTCGCTGACCATGACCGCCCCGAGGAAGAGGTTGGGCACATGCTGCTCCTCGATCCGCAGGTTGAGCAACTTGACCGGGCCGGTCAGGTGCACCAGGCGGTAGCTGTGCAGGTTCTCGCCCTCGACGGTAAACAGCACGTAACGATCCGCCGAGTTGGCCACCAGCATCACCGGCGCCTCGCTCCCCACGTGGAACGTGTCCCGGTCCGCAATGATTTCCACCCCGCCATGGCGGTAGCCGATGTCGGTGGTCTGGCTGTCGGTGACCCAGACGGTGGTGTCGGCGCGGACGGGATTTGAAATCCGAGATTTCAGATTTGAATTCCGGTCCGGGCTCGACCATTCGACACGGTAGTAGCCCACCCGGTCGGGCTCGAACTCGAACCGCGCCGTCCCGTGGGTGTCCGTGGACACGGTGCGCGTCAGGATCTCGTCCTGTTCATAGCCGCGGAACTTGAGTTTCCAGCCCTTTTGATCCGGACGCTCGGGCGGCGGCGGCCAGAGGGGGTGTCGGGCCTGGAGCTGCTTGAGTTCGTCACCCTTGACCTCGGTGCCGTCGGGCCGGAGCCAGATTTCCCACCAGTACTGGCGGGTGACCTTGACCGTGCCCTCGACGCTGACCGGGTTTTCGTTGGCGTCCCGGGCTTGGAACTCGACGGGCACCTTGTCCACGGGGCGATACAGGTTGTGTTCGGCGCGGGCGTGAACGGAATAGCTCTGTCGTGTCACACGCACGGTGCCGGAGCTGACGATCTCGCGCCGGCTGGCATCGGTGACGCGCGCCTCGATGCGATACTCGTAATCCTGCCCCTCATTCGCCGGCGTCTCGAAGCTGACGATGGTCTTGCCGGTCGCGTCCGTCTTGAGCGTCTCGCGTTTGATGATTGGGCCCTGGCCGCCCCAAGCGCGGCGCCAGGGCTGGCGCCCTTCGTCCATGTCCTGGTAAAACCAGGGGAACTCGCGCGGCTGCGGCCAGGCGATCCAGAGCGGGTTCTGATAAACGATCACCTCGAGCTCGGCGTTGGCCACCGGGCCGCCAAAGTAATAGTCCGCCTGGATGGTGGCTTCGACCGTGTCGCCGAGGCGGAACGCTTTCTTGCGGGGCGGGGCGCCGGAGTCATCGCGTTCCTCCGGCGTGCTGACGGTCACCTTGAACTCGGGCAGTTTGTATTCCTCGAGCCGGAACAACGTGCTCGAGCCAATGTGTTCCCGGCGTCCCTGATCCCAGAACTGGATGCGGTATTCGCCCAGCGGCATGGACTCGGTGAGTTCCAGGGATCCCCAGGCGCTGCCGAAGGCGTTCAAGGCCGCCTTGTCCGATTGCACCTTGCTCCCGCGCGGATCGGTGATCTCGAACTCCACCACCTGCCCGGCCGGCGTCGAGTACACGGAGCCGTTGTGGCGTCGCGCCGTGAACTTCCAATGAACGGTCTCCTTGGGGCGGTACGCCGGGCGATCGGTGAAGGCGTAGATCTTCCAGGGCTCGCGCCCGGTCGGATTCCACCAACTGTTGCCCGTGCTGAACGCCTGCCGCTCCCCGCTCCGCGCCCCGACAAACAACTGCATCGCGCGCGCTTCGCCGGGCAGGTCGAACACCACCAACCCGTCCTTGTCCGCGGTCCGCCGTTCGCTGTGCTGCCGCCAGGCATCCCGTTCCCGCCAGCGCGCCCACACCTGGATCGTGCTGTCGGCCAGTGGCGCGCCGGACAACGCGTCGCACACGTAGGCCAGCACCTGTTGGCCGGAGATCTTGAGCACCAGCGCGGCGTCGGTGACGAGCACCAGGTCACGCGCCTGCTCGCCGCCGCCGGTGGCCGTGAGCACATAGGCCCCCGGCGGGAGCGGTTTGTCGAGGCGTTGCGGTTGGCTCCCCGGTTGGTGGTCGCCCTTGTCCCCGGTGTCCCACGACCATTCCCTCACCCGCTCGCGTCCGGCCAGATCGATCGAGTGCAGCCAATCGCCGCGCTTGCGATCCTCCGGGTCGCCCCAGCGCACATCGTCCGCCAGGTCCACCGGGTACAACGCGAAGTCTACCCGCCTGACGTTGCGCCAGTCGAGCTGGAACTGGATCTCCGAGCCGGGCAGGAAAATGTGCTGCGCCAGCACCGCCAGTTGTTCGCCCGTGATCCCGCGAATCTGCTGGGTGGCTTGCTCGACGTAGCGCGATTCGCCCTTCCGGAATTCCTTGAGCAGCCGGCGGTAGAGTTCCACCGCCTTCACGTAGTCCGGTTCGCTGCGGTAACCGCCACCGTCCAAGGGCACGAGGCGTCCGCGCTGCTCCATCCACTGCGCGTAGTTGAACAGCGCGTCGTCATACCAGTCGGTCCCGCGCCCCAACGCCAGCGCGGCTTCATACTCTTCGGCCACCCGTGATGGCGGGTCCCAACCGCCGCCCTGCTGCTGGAGGGTCGAGGCGATCAGATAATGGGCGTGGGCCCGGTCCTCGTCGGATGGCGCGATGCGAGCCGCGTTCTGGAGCACGGGCAGGGGGAGGTAGTTCCCGTGCCAGCCGTAGCGGTAGTAGGGTTCGGCCTGGGGCGGACGCGCGCAACGCCAGACGATGGACAGGTAACGCGTCCGGGCCAGGTCCAGCTCGCTCTGTCCGGCCCACCACTCGAGGGCCTGCTCGTAACACGGCCAGGCCTGACCCCAGTGGCGCGAGTCGCGCCGCGTCCACCCGTAATCCCCCAGCGACTCCTGCACCTCGACCCACACCCGGTCCTTGTCCTCGTCCCGCTCCACGTCCCGCACCATCTGTTCGAGGGTGGTCCGGGCGGATTCGAGATCCGTGTCGTTGGCGCGTTGCGTGGCGGCTGCCGAGCGCCATTGGGTGTCGGCGATCCGAAACCTCACCCAGCGCTGGTCACCGGGCGCGAGATGATTGGTTTGGACTGAACGATACAGCGCGTGGGCCTTGGCGTAGGAGCCGTCGGCCACCAACGCTTCGGCCTGCTCCCGGAGCGCGGCGTAATCGTCTGCCGGCCGGGCGGTGAGGGGGGACATCAGTCCTGCGATACAAAGGGGTAAAATCCAGTTGTTCATAGCATTCCTCAGCGTTGGACGGAGTCCGGGGAACAATGCTCCCGCGAAATCCGGCTGGCCAGCGAAAAGGCGGTCTTGGGTTGCCGCGCACCGGCACGTCTGTAGTCCTGCCTTCCGGACGACCCACCGATTTCGTAGCCGCGGACGTCAGTCGGCGCTGATTCAAGGGCGCGCGGACCCACCTTCGCGGCCGCAGACCGGCTTGGGGGGGAATAAGGAGAAGGGGAAGAGCCAGAGCGGGATTGATCCGGGGTTGGATCGGTGGTACAGAGAAAATGCCTTCCAAAAGAGCCCGGCCCTGCGCAGGGCGTCCAAGGGAAGGCGGGACTTCAACATGAACCAGCGGAGGACCACACCATGAACATTCAGACCTGCTCTTCGGTCCCGCAAACGCATTGCTCAGCCCGTCGAGCCGTGCTGTGGCCATCGGTCCTCGTGGTCAGTCTTGGCTGTCTGGGCGTGAGTCAGGCTGCGCTCCCATCCGCGTGCGTGCCGCCGCCCGAAGGGGTGGTGGCCTGGTGGCCGGGCGAGAGCAACACGTGGGATGCTGTAAGCGGGTTTGATGGGACCCTTGGACCGAGGTTGCCGACCGGTTACTCGGGCTATACCAACGGGCTGGTCGGCCGCGCCTTCCGGTTCACGCAGGGTGTCTTCATGACCGTGCCGGCTACTGCAGCGCTGGATGTCGGCAAGGGGGACGGTTTCACCTTCGAGACCTGGGTGAATCCGGAGAGGAATTATTCTGGAGGAATCTTCGGCTGGGGACTCGCTCAAGTTGGACTGCAAATCGGCGGGTACGGCGAGTTCGTGGCCTACTTGGTCAAGACCAACGGCCAGGGGATTGCGCTGCGGACCCCGCCAGCCACCGTCCAAGCCGGAGTGTGGCAGCACATCGCTCTGAGCTGTAACAACGCCAACGGCGACGTGGTGCTCTACGTGCACGGTGCACCGGTGGCACAGACGAACCTCGGGCCGGTGAAGCTCCTGACGACCGGAGCGTTGTACATCGGCAGCGCCGACGGACGCGGATACTTGCAGGGCTCGCTGGACGAACCCGCCCTCTACGGACGAGCCCTCTCGCAAGCCGAGATCCAGTCCATTCACCTTGCTGGCGCCGCGGGCAAGTGTCCGCCGCCCAATCCACCGACCTGCACGCCGCCAGCGCCGGGCATCGTCGCCTGGTGGCCGGGCGAGAGCAACACGTGGGATGTGGCGGGCGGGTTCAACGCCAGTTACTGGCAGCAGCCACCACCGGCTTCGCTGGCCTATGCCAACGGTGTCGTCGGTACGGCGTTCAGGTTCCAGAACACCTCGCCACTCACCGTCGCAGCGGCACCGGAGCTGGACCTGGGCCTGGGCGACGGATTCACCTTCGAATCCTGGATGAACCCCGACTCAGTCTCCACGAGCTACGGCATCTTCGGTTGGGGCGGGGCGGTGCCGGGACAATCCGGGCCTCCCGCACTGCCCGGGGTCCGCCTGCTCGTGAACAGCCCGGGCCTGGCGCAGGCTTATCTGGTGAGGACCAACGGTCAGTTTGTTGTTCTCCAGAGTCCCCAGGGGTCCGTGGTCGCAAGGCAATGGCAACACGTCGCGTTGAGTTGCAACACCACCAACGGGGACATGGCGCTCTATCTCAACGGCAACATGGTCGCGAGAACCAACCTCGGACCAACCGCGCTCCGGACCTCCGGACCCTTCGGGCTGGGAACGGCCTTGGCCTTCGGCAGCCCGCGCTTCTCCGGTCTCCTGGACGAACCGGCCCTTTACTCGCGCGCGCTGGCCGGGGATGAAATCCGCGCCATCTACAAGGCCGCCGGGCGCGGCAAGTGTCCGCTGCCGCCTCGCAACTGCAACGTGCTGGAATGGGACATTGCCGCGTGGTGGCGTGGCGAATCCAACACGCTGGACAGCGTGACCGTCAATCACGGCCTCATGCAGCCGCCCACCCTTCCACTGACGTCCAGTTACTCGGCGGGCCGATACGGAGCGGCGTTCTCGCTGCGCCAAGGCAATTACGTGACCGTGCCCGCCTCGCCATCGCTGAACCTGGGTACCGGCCCGGGGCTTACGATCGAAGCCTGGGCCAACCCTTTCAGTACGGCGTTTCCCATCGTGGAATGGAACAGCGGCACGGGGACCCAGGGCGTCTATCTCGCTTACAGCGTGACCCGGGGACCGAACTATCTGGAAGCGAATCTCGTGGATGACCAGGGAGCTTCGCATGGGGTCCTGTCTCCGTACCTCCCTACCATCTACAATCAATGGCGACATCTGGCGCTGACCTACGACAAGGCGTCCGGAACGGCCTCGCTTTTCGTGGACGGCACGGCGGTGACGCAAACCAACCTGGGCTCGTTCACCCCCCGAACCACCGGCAACCTGTATCTGGGTTACCGTCCACCCGGTCAATACCCGGGTTCGGGCTTCCGGCTCAACGGCTACCTGGACGAAGTGACCTTGTACCGCCGGGCACTCAGCCCCGCCGAGCTGCGGTGTCTGGTCAGCCAGGGTGAGGCGGGCAAGTATCCGCCGCTGACCGACTGCGTGGCGCCCGCTCCCGGCATCGTCACCTGGTGGCGGGGTGAGTCCAACGTGTGGGACAGTGTGGCCGACAATCACGCGTCGGCTTACGGGCTCATCTACTCCACCAACGGAAACGTGGGACTGGCGATGGTGACGGGTGTCCGGCGGTACGCGATTGTGAACTCGCCGCAGGGCCTGGATGTGGGCAAGGGCACGGGTCTGACCGTGGAGGGATGGGTCAATCCCAGCCGGGCACAAAGCGGTACTCTCTTGGGCTGGAGGTCGCCCTTCGGTGTCTCTCTGGACCACGGAACCCCGGGAGAAGGCGCGCTTCGCATCGATCTGCGGGACACCCTCGGCGTCTCGCACTACTTGACCTCGCCCTCGGGGATTGTGAAGACAGGTCGGTGGCAACACGTGGCCTGCACCTATGATCATGCGTCCGGCTGGGCGTCCTTGTTCCTTGACGGTGCACCGGTGGCTGCAACAAACATGGGCATCCTCACGCCCGAAACGAGTGGAACCGTGGTCGTCGGCTCTGGAGCTGGAGGCGATTTCCAGGGCGCCTTGGACGAGTTGGCCATTCATGGGCGGGCGCTGAACTCGTTCGAAATCGCCGCCCTCTGCCGCTCGGCCAGTGGCCGATGCATGGACCCGCCGGTCATCGTCCGGCATCCCGAAAGCCGGCGCGTGAATGCCGGCACCGACGTGCTGCTCAGTGTCGAAGCGGCCGGCAACCCACTGCTGCGCTTTGCCTGGGGCGTCGGACGCTATTTCCCGCAGCAGGCGCAATTCCTGCCGGGCGCCACCAACAGCACCCTCCTGCTCACCAACGTCCAGACCCGGGATGAACGCACGTATTGGGTCCGCGTGACCAATGCCTTCGGCACCGCCGTCAGCTCGAACGCGCTGCTGCTGGTGAACTACCCGCCGGTGGCCAATGCCAGCAACACCCCGCCGAGGGTGATTTCCGCCAACTACAGCAACGCCGTGGTGGTGCTGGACGGCTCGCTCTCCTCGGATCCCGATGCCGATCCGTTGACCTATGCCTGGATCGCCACCCTCGACGGTCAACCTTCGACTCTCCTCGCCACCGGCATGGTGGCCATCGTCACGCTGCCATTGGGCATCCACGCCTTTGAGCTGGTCGTGGACGACGGTTTGCTGAGCGCCACCAACGCGGTCCTGGTCGAGGTCCTTACCCCGGCGCAAGCGACGGAGCATCTGATGGCGGACATCTACGCTGCGGACCTGCGCCACCCGCAGAGCCTCGTGGTTTCGTTGTCGGCGGCGATCGGTTCCATGGACCGCGGCAACCCGACCGCGGCCATTAACCAGTTGGAGGCGTTCCAGAACAAGGTGCGCGCCCAGGTGGCGCCCGGGGATCCCGCGCTGGCGGCCGACTTCATTCAACAGGCTCAGGACATCATCGATCACCTGGCGGAGGGACCCTCCGGGGCCCAACCGGTGAGCGCCGTGGCGGAGAAGGCGGGCGGCAAGCTGAGACTCGAATTCAAGGGCTCTTCGGCGAAGGTCCACGTCATTGAAGCCTCGGACGACCTGGTGCATTGGCAGCGCATCGGCGTAGCCAAGGCCAGAGGCAACGGACAGTTCCAGTTCGAGGATCCGGACACCGGGCGCCTGCCGCACCGCTACTACCGGGTGGTGACGCCCTGAGCCAACCTCGGCGGAAAGGCTGCAGCGGCGGTGCGTGACCGTCGCTGCTTATGGTGATGACCGTCGCTCCTCAAGCGTCTCCGCCCCTGTCGGGTTTGGCCTCGCGCGTTTTGGGGCGGAGAAGGAGACGGGTGCAATTTGACACTGTCCTCGAACGCAATTCTGGCCGGGGCGCGGCATTCATGCCGCTTCAGCATTCGCAAGCCTGCAGAACAAGCGTTTCATCGCGTGCCCTTCGGACGTTGAAGCGGCCTGAAGGCCGCGCGCCGGGACAGTGTCAAAACAATGAGAATGGCTGCCGGGGTGCCTGAATTGCTTGCGTCTGTCTTCCAGCCACGCAGACTGCTCGTCCATGGCGACCTTGCGAGAGTCCTTGAATCACACGCCCCAGCCCCTGCGCTTCGGCACCAGCGGACGGCGCGGCGAGGTGATCCATCTGAGCCAGCTCGAAATCTACATCAACGCGCGGGCTGAACTGGAATACCTGCAATCGCGCCCCGCCACCGGCGGCGGCCTCCACAAGGGTGACCCCTTTTACTTCGCCGCGGATCTGCGCCCGAGTTCCACCCACTTCGTGGCGGAGCAGGGCGGACGTGGTGAAATCGCCCAGGCCATCCAGCGCGCGATCCAGGACTCCGGCTTGACGCCTGTCTATCTGGGCCAGATCCCGACCCCGGCGCTGACCAACCACGCGCTGCGGCAGGGCAGGGGCAGCATCATGGTCACCGGCAGTCACATCCCCTTCGATCGCAACGGCTACAAGACCAACTCGGCCCGGGGCGAATTGCTCAAGCAGGATGAATCTCCCATCCAGGAACGGGTCGAGCAGGTGCGGGCTGCCATCTACAACCAGCCCGCCAATGAGTCCGCGTTTGGACCCAGCGGCGCGTTCAAGGGCGGTTCGACCCGGCTGCCGACGCCGGATCCGGCGGCACGCGAGGCCTACCTTCGGCGCTACACCGAGTTCTTTGCCGGTCACGACCTGAAGGGGTTGCGCCTGCTGGTGTATCAACATTCCGCCGTGGGACGCGACCTGTTGGCGCAGTTGCTCGAACGATTGGGCGCCCAGGTGATCGCCGCCGGGCGCAGCGACACGTTCGTGCCGATTGACACCGAAAACATCAACGACGATCTCCTGGCCGGGGTGCAAAACCTGGCCGACACCGCCTCGAACGCCCACGGTCCGCTCGACGCCGTGGTGTCCACCGACGGCGACAGCGATCGCCCGCTGATCCTCGGCGTGGAACCGCCTTCCGGGAAGGTCCGGTTCTTCGCTGGCGACCTGGTGGGCATGGTCGTGGCCGGGTATCTGGGCGCGGACGCCGTGGTGGTGCCCATCAGTTGCAACGATGCGCTGGACCGCAGCCCGCTCCGGGACAAGCTGGAGCCCAAGACGCGGATCGGCTCGCCGTTTGTCATCGCGGGCATGGACGCCGCCCTGGCGCGCGGCAAACGGTGCGTGTGCGGTTGGGAGGCCAACGGCGGCTTCCTGACCGGTTCGACCATTGAACGCGGCGGACACCGGCTCCCGGCCTTGCCCACTCGCGACGCGTTTCTGCCCATCCTCGGCGTGCTGTTCGCCGCCCGCGAGCAGGGCGTGTCGGTGACCGAGCTGTTCGGCCGGTTGCCGCGCCGGTTCAGCAAGGCGGCCCTGCTCCAGCACTTCCCCCGGCCCGTTTCCCTGCGCATCGTGGAGCGGTTCTCCCCGGTGTTTCCCCGCATCAAGGACGTGACCTTCGAGGAGGCCGGCGCGATGGCCCTGGACGAAGCCGGCCATCCGATCGCCCTTTCCAGCGAGGAACGCGCCGCGTTGTGCGGCATCCGAACCGACCTGGAGAAGATCTTCACGGCGCGGGAAGGCTTCGGGCCGATCCAGAGACTCAATTACGTGGACGGCGTGCGCGTGACCTTCCGCAACGGCGACGTGGCCCATGTGCGTCCGTCGGGCAACGCGGACGAACTGCGCGTCTATGCCGTGGCGGATTCCCACGAGCGCGCCGAAACCATCGCCCGTCTCGGAGTGGCCGAGCCCGACGGTCTGCTGCGCCGGCTCCAGGCGGCGGTGGCGTGAACCCATGTCCCCGGAGCCCAAGATTGTGGACGTGGAAGTGGTGCGGGAACCGCCGCGCGTGAGCCGTCGGTTGGCCGCTGCGCCCGGCCCGGGCTCGGGCGGGCCGCCGATTCATCCGCTGGCCGCGCTGTTGCTGCTGGCGGTGGACAACCTGTGGCTGCTGCCCGAGTTCGTAGTGATCGACTGGGTGATCACGATTCCCCTGTGTTTCATCACCGTGTTCATCCCCACGCTGCTGATCCAGAAGCTCGTGAAGAAGCAACGGACTTGGACCGCCTTGGGATACGCGTTGCTGCTGGCGGTGATCGCCGCCGTGCCCACCTCCCTGCTCGGCACGCCGCTGGGCGCCGCCCTGCTCGCGTGGTTCGGCATCAGCCGCCTGTGGAGCGGGGGCAGGGGTCGGACGGTGCCCTGACTCCAAGACAAGGCCTGAAGGCCGCGCTCCGGGGGCAGTGTTTAGATGCACCCCGAGCGCGGCACTCCCGACCGGATGCTTGCGCGTCTCCGGGGCGTGGGATAGTGTGCTGCCACGCATGGCCATGTGCAAATTGAGCTCAGGGTTTCACTTCACGCTGCGCCCCGCCGCCAACCATAAGCGTGAGCTTGGGGCCGAGGCGCGGTGGCAGCCCAACACGGACGTTTACGCCACCGACGGCGGGTTGGTGGTGAAGGTCGAGCTGGCGGGCATGCGCAGCGAGAACCTCGAGATCAATGTCGAGGGCAACCGCTTGCGCATCAATGGCACGCGCCCGGATGGATGTCGCGCGCCCACCTGCAACTTCCTCGTGATGGAGATCAGTTACGGGGCGTTCGAGACGGTGCTGGAGTTGCCGCCCGGCTATGATTTGAGCAAGGCCAAAGCCTCCTATCTGAACGGGTTCCTGCGAATTGACGTCCCCGTTTCCGCGCCCTCCAAGGCCAAACGCACCAAGGTGCCAGTCAAGGAGGCCGTCTAACGCACCCTCGACCTTGGGCTGCGGATCGTGCCACTTTATGGGTGACCGCCAATGATGTCTGCACCGGATACCGAATTCATCAGCATCCTCGGGCCGTCTGAACGGGAGGGGGCGTCCACGCGCTTCTCCGCGCGGGCCCTGCCTGACACCCTTCCCATCCTCGGCCTTTCGGACATCGTGTTCTTCCCCTCGATGGTGGCTCCGTTGCTCGTGGAGGCGGCGGGCAGCATCAAGATGATCGACGATGTGGTCGCGGGGGACCGCCTGATCGGCGTGGCGCTGCAGCGTAATCCGCATGCCGAAGACCCCAAGCCCGAGGAAATGCATTCAGTCGGCTGCGCGGCGCGGGTGTTGAAGATGCTCAAGTTCCCTGACAACACCGTGCGCGTTCTGGTCGAGGGGCTCTGGCGCATCCGGATCCAGGAATACACCGACTCCAAACCCTATTTGCGCGCGAAGTTCGAGCTGCTCCGGGACACCTCCGGGGATTCGGTCGAGGAGGCCGCCTTGCTTCGTAATGCCCAGGCTTTGTTCCAGGAGATCGTCAATCTGTCCCCGGCGCTGTCCGAACAGATCAAGGCCTCGGCCCTGAACACCGAGGACCCCGGCCTTTTCGCTGACCTGGCGGCCATCAACCTGAATTTCGGGCTCGAGGATCGCCAGGCGCTGCTCGAAACCATAAGCATCCGGGAACGGCTCCAACGCCTGCTCCCCCTGCTGAACCGGGAAAACCAGGTGCTGATGCTCAGCTCCAAGATCCAGTCCGAGGTGGCCACCAACATCTCCAAGACGCAGCGGGACTTTTTCCTGCGCGAGCAGATGCGGGCCATCCAGCGCGAGCTGGGCGAAGGCGATCATGCCGGCGGCGAAATCCGCGCCCTGCGCGAAAGGATCGAGCAGGCGCCGCTCAGCGAGGAAGCCCGCAAGGTCGCCCTCCATGAAGTCGAGCGGCTGGCGCAGATCCAGCCGAGCGTCCCCGAGTTTGCGCTCACCCGCAATTACATCGACTGGATTCTGGCCCTGCCCTGGAAGGGGGAGACCGAGGACAAGCTCGACCTGGCCGAGGCGGAGCGGATTCTCAACGAGCAGCATTTCGGGCTTTCGAAGGTCAAGGATCGCCTGCTGGAGTTCCTGGCCGTCATCAAGCGGCGCAAGCAGATCAAAGGTCCCATCCTCTGCCTGGTCGGCCCGCCCGGTGTGGGCAAGACTTCGCTCGGCCGCAGCGTGGCCGATGCTTTGGGAAGGAAATTCGGCCGCATTTCGCTGGGCGGCATGCGTGATGAAGCCGAAATCCGGGGCCACCGCCGGACCTATGTGGGCGCGTTGCCGGGGCGCATAATCCAGACCCTCAGGCGTCTGGAAAGCCGCAACCCGGTCATTCTCCTGGACGAACTGGACAAGGTGGGCGCCGACTTCCGGGGCGATCCGGCCTCGGCGCTGCTCGAGGTGCTCGATCCCGAGCAGAACAACACATTCACGGATCATTATCTGGACATTCCGTTCGACCTTTCCCGCGTGCTTTTCATCACCACGGCCAACTGGCTGGAGCCGGTGCACCCGGCGTTGCGCGATCGGCTGGAGGTGATCGAGCTGCCCAGCTACACCGAGTCCGAGAAGCTCGAGATTGCCAAGCGCCACCTGATTCCCCGTCAACTGGAGGAACACGGGCTGACGCGCCGGGATGTCCGGTTGCCGGATCCCACGCTGCGCCGGCTCATCACCGGTTACACGCGCGAGGCCGGGGTGCGCCAGCTCGAACGGGAGGTGGCCGCGCTCACGCGCAAAGTCACCCGCAAACTCGTCAGCAACGGCAACCTGCGCCGTCCACTCCACGTCGCCCCCAACAAGATCACCGAGCTGCTCGGCCCGCCCCGGTTCCATGCGGAGACGGCCGAGAGCATCAAGGAGATCGGCATTGCCACCGGGCTGGTCTGGACGCCGGTGGGCGGCGAGGTGGTTTTCATCGAAGCCACCCGGATGCCCGGCAAGGGCAACTTGTTGCTCACCGGGCTGCTGGGGGATGTCATGAAGGAAAGCGCGCAGACCGCGCTGAGTTACCTGCGCAGCCAGGCGGAGTTGCTCGGGTTGGATGTTTCGGACCACTCGCGGTTCGACATCCATATCCATGTGCCGGCGGGCGCGGTGCCCAAGGACGGCCCGAGCGCGGGTGTGACCATCACCGCCGCCCTGGCCTCCCTGCTCAGCAAACGCCGGGTCCGCTCCGATCTGGCCATGAGCGGCGAGGTCAGTCTCCGGGGCCGCGTGCTGCGGGTGGGCGGGATCAAGGAGAAGGTGCTCGCCGCCGAGCGGTTCGGACTCAAGGAAGTCATCCTGCCGGACACCAACAAGTCGGACTGGCAGGAGGTTCCCGGCGAGGTCCGCAACCGGCTCAAGGTGCATTTCATCCGGCATATCTCCCAACTGCTGCCCCTCGCCTTGGAAAAGAAATGAGGCGGCTCCGGTGTCTGATCCTGTGGCTGGTTGCCGCGACGGGCCTGCACGGGCAACGATTGCCCGAAGACTTCGACCCTCAGCGGGCGGAACGCGAGGGACGCGATTTGACCGCCGGCCTGCTCTCGCAGATCCCCGCCGGCAACTCCACCAACCTCGGCACCCTGGAGATCCGGCCCCCGGGACGGCAGGCGGCTGTGGTGATCCCGGTTCGCTTCACCGTTCAAGTGTGCGGGTCCCGCTGGATCAGTCGGTACGAGGCGCTGGGTCCCGATTCGGGCGGTGGGCTTTGCACCCTGACGATTCTCCACGAGCCTGGCCAGCCCGACCGCTATTTTCAGGGCTCCCCCGACGACCTGGACCGGGCCACACCCTTGAGCAGAGCGGAGGTGGCGACGTTGAAATTTGCCGGATCCGATTTTTGGGCGGGGGATCTCGGCCTTGAGTTTCTGCGGTGGCCGGTCCAGCGGCTGTTGAAAAAGGAACTCAAGCGCGGCCAGGCCTGCCACGTGCTCGAAAGCATCCTGCCCGAGCCGCCGACCGGCGGCTATGCCCGCGTTGTGTCGTGGCTGGACATCGACACCGGCGGCATCGTCCTCGCCGAGGCCTGGGACGCCGACCGCGTGCGCATGAAAGAATTCGCCCCCAAGTCCTTCAGGAAAATGGAAGGGCAGTGGCAGTTGAAGGAGATGCGCATCGACGATGCGCGGACCGGATCCCGCACCACGGTCCACTTCGACGTGGCCGCATCGAACTGAGCCCTGCGGCGTCCCGCCGGATTCCGGCGTCCGCTGGCGGATTTGCGGGCTTTTCGCATGTTTTCCGGCCGTCCCCCCCATCCTTTGTCCTTATTCTGGGAGACAAGAAACGGTGATTGTTTAACAATTCCCGTACAGTGATTTGCCGGTGCAGGCGCGATGCTGCACGCGCACTGGGAGTTGTTCCACGTGCCATTCACACTGAAACATGGTTACGGCGATAGCGGACAAACGGCAGAAGGCGGCCCTGGCATCGGCACAGTTGGTGGCCGGTGACAAGCGCTACAAGATCTTGCAGACCACCATGAAGCGGCATCAAAACCAGTCTGATGCGTTGATCGAGGTGCTGCACAAGGCGCAGGAACTGTTCGGCTACCTCGACACGCCACAGTTGAGGTTCGTGGCGCAAGGGCTGCGCATTCCCCCGAGCCGGGTCTATGGCGTGGCCACCTTCTATCACTTCTTCCAGCTCAAGCCCAAGGGCAAGCACTCCTGCGTGGTCTGCATGGGCACGGCCTGTTATGTGAAGGGGGCGGACAAAGTACTGGCCGGCGTCGAGGAGCAGGCCGGGATCAAGTCCGGCGAAACCACGCCGGATAACCAGGTGTCCGTGCTCACCGCCCGCTGCATCGGCGCCTGCGGCATCGCGCCGGCGGTGGTGTACGACGGCACCGTGACCCCCCGGCAGGGCGTGGCGGACGCGCGCAAGCAAATCAAGGAATGGATGAGCCATGGATCTTAGCGAACTGACCCAGATCAAGGAGAGGGAGCTGGCGGCACGCAAGAAGTACACCCTGCGCTGCTGCATGGCCGCCGGTTGCGTGTCCTCCAACTCGGAGGCGGTCAAGCAGGAACTGGAAAAGGCCGTCGTCGAGGCCGGACTGCAGGACCAGGTCGAGGTGCGCGGCGTGGGTTGCATGCGCCTTTGCTGCGAGGGGCCGCTCGTGCAGGCCGATCCCAGCGGCATGCTCTTTGAACAGGTGGATCCCGAGGCTGCCAAGTCCATCATCCAGACGCTCAAGGGCGGAAAGGCCAAGGCCCGGGTCGGCGACGCCAACGCCCCGTTTTTCAAGAAGCAGAAATCCATCGTGCTCGCCAACAGCGGCATCGTGGATCCGGAGCGGATCGAGAGTTACATCGCCGCCGACGGCTACCACGCCCTTTACCATGTGCTCCGGGAGATGGAGCGGAGCGAAGTGGTGGAGGAGATCGTCGCCAGCGGCTTGCGCGGCCGGGGCGGGGCGGGGTTCCCCACCGGATTGAAGTGGGGCACGGTGGCCAAGTCCGCCGGTTCCCGGAAATTCGTGGTGTGCAACGCGGACGAAGGCGACCCCGGCGCCTTCATGGACCGCAGCGTTCTGGAGAGCGATCCGCACTCGGTGCTCGAAGGCATGGCCATCGCCGCCTACGCGGTCGGCGCCGAGCAGGGCTTCATCTACGTGCGGGCCGAGTACCCCCTGGCCATCGAGCGGTTGAAGAACGCCATCAAGCAGGCCAAGGCCAAGGGCTTGCTCGGCGCGGGCATCTTTGAATCCCCCTTCAACTTCACCGTGGACATCCGCATCGGCGCCGGCGCGTTTGTGTGCGGCGAGGAAACCGCCCTGATGATGTCCATCGAGGGCCGCCGCGGCACCCCGCGTCCGCGCCCGCCGTTCCCCGCCGAGAGCGGCTTGTGGGGTTGCCCGACCCTGATCAACAACGTGGAAACCTTCGCCAACGTCGCGCCCATCATCCGCAACGGCGCCCAGTGGTTCGCCGGCATCGGCACCGAAAAGAGCAAGGGCACCAAGGTCTTCGCCCTGGCCGGCAAGATCCAGAACACCGGCCTCATCGAGGTGCCCATGGGCACCCCGCTGCGCACCATCGTCGAGGAAATGGGCGGCGGCGCCCCCGACGGCGGGCGGATCAAGGCGGTGCAGACCGGCGGCCCCTCGGGCGGTTGCATCCCGGCGGATTCCCTCGACACGCCGGTGGACTACGAGTCGCTCGGCAAGCTGGGGTCGATCATGGGGTCTGGCGGCATGATTGTCATGGACCAGACCACCAACATGGTGGATGTGGCCCGGTTCTTCATGGAATTCTGCATGGACGAATCCTGCGGCAAGTGCATCCCCTGCCGCGCCGGGACCGTGCAGATGCATCAT
This sequence comes from Verrucomicrobiota bacterium, assembly GCA_025457615.1. GTDB lineage: Bacteria > Verrucomicrobiota > Verrucomicrobiia > Limisphaerales > DSYF01 > JALOTU01. The sequence continues at coordinate 37,469 of JALOTZ010000003.1, read as the reverse complement.
CTGCTCACCAAGATCATGGAGGGCAAGGGCACGGCGCGGGATCTTCAGAAGCTCGAGGAGCTCTGCGACATGGTCCGGAGCACCAGCTTGTGCGGCCTGGGCCAGACGGCGCCCAATCCCACGCTCAGCACGCTGCGGTTCTTCCGCCACGAATACGAGCAACGGCTCCAACCCGACACCTTCGGCCCGCGCGGCAACGGCAAACCGGCCCGGGCGACGCCTTCGGCCTGACCCTGACTTTGACCTATGGCAGCCATCACACTTACCATCAACGACAAGCAGGTCAGCGCCGAGGATAGCCAGACGGTGCTGAACGTTGCGCAGGAGCAGGGGATCCCCATCCCCACCCTCTGCCATCTGGAGGGCGTCTATGACGTCGGCGCCTGCCGGCTCTGCCTCGTGGAGGTGGCCGGCGTCAACAAACTGTTGCCCGCCTGCACCACCAAGGCCGCCGAAGGCATGGTCGTGCGGACCGAAAGCGAGCGGCTCCGGAAGTATCGCCGGATGACGCTGGAACTGCTCTTCGCCGAGCGCAACCACGTGTGCGCCATCTGCGTCGCCAACGGCAATTGCGAGCTCCAGACCATGGCTTGCAACCAGGGCATGGACCACGTGCGCTACGATTACTGCTTCCCCAAGTGGGACATGGACCTCACGCACGAGCGGTTTGGCATGGACCACAACCGCTGCATCCTCTGCACGCGCTGCGTCCGGGTCTGCTGGCACATCGAGGGGGCCGGCACCAAGAACGTCGCCGGACGCGGGGCGCGCTCGCACATCATCACCGACATGTTCCAGCCCTGGGGCACGGCCGAATCCTGCACCAGTTGCGGCAAGTGCGTCATGGCCTGTCCCACCGGCGCGCTGTTCGAACGCGGATCCACCACCGCGGAAATGCAGCGGGACCGCACCAAACTCGAATTCATCGTCACCGCACGGGAGAAGAAACAATGGATCGCTTGAAAGTTGCCACCATCTGGTTCGGCGGTTGCTCCGGCTGCCACATGTCGTTCCTCGACCTGGACGAATTCCTCATCGATCTGGCCGACAAGATCGAGATCGTCTTCAGCCCGGTTGTGGACGCCAAGGAATACCCGGAGAATGTGGACGTGTGCCTGATCGAGGGCGCCCTCTGCAACGAGGAGAATCTCGAGTGGCTGCACAAGATCCGCAAGCGGACCAAGGCCATCGTGGCCTTTGGCGACTGCGCCGTGACCGGCAACGTGCCCACCATGCGCAACGCGCTGGGCCTGAACAACGACGTCAACGTGCTGGACCGCGCCTACCGCGAGTGCGCCGACCATAACGCGGGCATTCCCAACGAGGCGGGGATTGTGCCCACGCTGCTCAAGCGTGTGGTGCCCATTCAAGAGGCGGTGCATGTGGATCTGTTCCTGCCCGGCTGCCCCCCGCCCGCCGACCGCATCAAGTCCCTGCTCGTGCAGGTGCTCGAAGGCAAATCGCCGGTGCTGGAAGGGGCGGATCTCAAGTTCGGCTGAACCGAGAATGGATTTATGGCCAAACGCATTGTCATTGACCCGGTGACCCGCATCGAGGGCCACGCCAAGATCAGCGTGTTCCTGGATGATGAAGGCAACGTGTCCGACGCCGAGTTTCACGTGGTGGAATTCCGCGGGTTCGAAAAGTTCTGTGAAGGGCGGTCCTACGCCGAAATGCCCGGGATCACCCCGCGCATCTGCGGCATCTGCCCGGTCAGCCACCTGCTGGCCTCGGCCAAGGCCGGCGACGCCCTCATGGCCGTGGACATCCCGGTCGGGGCCGACAAGCTCCGGCGCCTGATGAACCTCGGCCAGTTCATCCAGTCGCACGCGTTGAGCTTCTTCCACCTGAGCTCGCCCGATTTTCTGCTGGGATGGGACACCGCGGTGGCCAAGCGCAACGTCTTCGGCATCATCAGCGCCAATCCCGAGCTGGCCCGCGCGGGCATCCGTCTGCGTCAGTTCGGCCAGGAAGTCATCGAGATCCTGGGCGGGCGAAAAATTCATCCCGCCTGGGCGGTCCCCGGCGGCGTGCGTACCCCCCTGTCCGAGGAAGGCCGCCAGCGCATCCGGCAGTGGATTCCCGAGGCCTACAAGACCACCCGGGTGGCGCTCGACCTCTTCAAGTCCACGCTCAAGACCCACGGTCGCGAGGTGCAGGTGTTCGGCAATTTCCAATCCCTGTTCATGGGCCTGGTGACCGCAGACGGCTCCTGGGAACATCATGGCGGGCTGCTGCGCTTCACGGACAGCAGTGGCAGTGTCATCGCCGACCAGTTGGATCCGCAGAACTTCTTCGACTACATCGGCGAATCCGTCCAGCCCAGCTCCTACCTCAAGTCGCCCTACTACAAACCCATGGGGTTCCCGGACGGCATGTATCGCGTGGGGCCGCTGGCGCGGTTGAATGTCTGCGAACGCATGGGCGTGCCCCAGGCCGACGCAGAGCTGAAGTATTTCAAGAAGCTCGGACGCGGCGCCGTGACCTCCTCGTTCCTTTATCATTACGCGCGCTTGATCGAGATTCTGGCCTCCATCGAGTTTGTCGAGCAATACATGCAGGATCCGGATCTGACCACCGATCATCTGCGGGCCGAGGCGGGCATCAACAAGCTGCGGGGCGTCGGCGTGAGCGAAGCGCCGCGCGGGACGCTGTTCCACGATTACACCGTGGACCGCAACGGTCTCATCCAGAAGGTCAACCTGATCGTCGCCACCGGGCAGAACAACCTGGCCATGAACCGCACCGTGGCCCAGATTGCCAAGCACTACGTGAAGGGCGAGAAGATCCAGGAACCGATGTTGAATCGCGTCGAGGCCGGCATCCGCTGTTACGATCCGTGTTTGAGCTGCTCCACCCATGCCCTGGGCCAGATGCCCATGGCCGTTGCGCTGGTGGCGCCCGATGGCCGCGTGCTGGATGAAGTCACGCGCGGCTGCTAACCAATTGGTTGAGTTGGGTTGTGGTTGGTTGCGTGCAGGCCGGGGGTGGTTCCCCCGGCCTGCTTTTTTGGGGCCCCCACCTTCAACCCCGAGTCCTTTTCAGCGTGCGACCTCCGTCCACACCCCACACCATCTGACGATGTCTGCGGAACATGAGCGAACGGACCCCGCGGCCGCCCCGGCCCTGGTCATCGGCTACGGCAGCACCCTCCGTGGGGATGATGGAGTCGGACCGGCGGCTGCGGAATGCCTCGAGGCCCGGCGACTCACCGGCGTTCAGACCATCGCTTGTCACCAGCTCACGCCGGAGCTGGCCGATCCCATTTCCAGAGCGCGCCTGGTTGTTTTCATCGATGCCTCCACGGATCTGGCCGACCCGGTGGTGCGGGTCTCCCGGGTGTTCCCGGAGGCTGCGCACCAGGTCATGGTTCACACGGCCAGTCCGGGCGGATTGTTGCACCTGGCACGTTCCGTCTTCAACGCCTGTCCACCCGCCTGGGTGGTCGAGATTCCCGTGGCGGAGATGGGCATCGGCGAGCACCTCTCGCCCCTGGCCCAGGCCGGAGTGGAACAGGCCGTCGTCAAGGTGTTGGAGTTGTTGAAGCCAGAGGAGGGTCTGTACAGCACAGGGGCCGGTCCACTCAGACCGGCCCCATAACAATGAGAACTGGCCACAGCTTACTCCACCCCCGCTTTCCCTCCAGTCACCAATCCTGGGGACAAGGGACGGGGACCCATCCCTACCCATAAACCGCGTAGCCGCGGACCTGAGTCCGCGCACTATTCCAGACTCAGCGGTCAGCGTCGAATTACATCGGCGACTGTCGTTCAGGGGGTTCAAAGCGCGCACCACCCGTTGGGCGAGAGTCCTGGTTTTGGCTTTCCATTGCCCCGCCCCCTTTCCACCCTCCGTGACCACATGAAGATCGCGCTGGTTGGCATCCCGGGCCTCAAAGTCGGCAAACACAACCTCAAGGAACCCCGCCTCGAGGAGGCCCATCGGTTGGAGAAGGCGGACAAGCTGGTTTACGCGCAGGCGGACGTGGTGGATCAGTCCCAATTGGTGGATGCGGATGCCATCCTGGCTTCCACCGAAGGACGGCTTGAACTGATCCTGATGGATCTCGATTTCGTCCAGACCCGGCTCGGGCGCAACCCGGGCGAGGCCGAGCGCGCGGTCCTGGAGAAGTTCCAGGCGGCGCTCGAGAGCGACCACCTGGCGTCCAGCGTCCCGCTGACCGAACCCGAGCGAAAGGCCATCACGGCGCACGCGCTGGTTACCGCCAAGCCCGTCACGGTCGCCTCTGACGAGGATCTCGCCCAGATTGACGCGCTCCTGCTGCGCTGTGTGCGGGAAGCGGGCTACATGGTCTTCCTCACCGTGGGCGGCAAGGAGAACCGGTCCTGGCTCATCCGCCAGGGGATCACCGCCTGGGAAGCCGCCGCCGCCATCCATACCGATCTCCAGAAGGGATTCATCCGGGCCGAAGTCATCGGCTGGGACGACTTCGCGGCGAACGGTGGCGAGACCGGCGCCAAGCGGGCGGGCAAGCAGCGCCTCGAACCCAAGACCTACGTGATGCAGGACTGCGACGTGGTGAACTTCCGCTGCAACAAATGATTCTCGTGAAATCGTGGGGAGCCGATTGGGGATATTTGCGCCGACTGACGTCGGCGATCTACGACCCGTAGCCGTGGACGTGAGTCCGCGCCACCCTTCCTAGCACGAGCCGCGGTCAGACCGCCTGAAGGCGTTCAGCCGCATCGGCATCAATTCCAGGTTGGCAATAACATTGTCCACCGTGGGCGCCACGGTCGTTCTATGCCAAAGTATAGCTTACCTTTTCCGGGAAATCCGATATTGAAGTGGGCGTAATTCGTATCAACCCAGTAGTAACTGAGTTTCTCTGTGCCCAGTTACGTTGAGACGTGAACGTTGAGTAACCTGGAAGGAAGTGTGTTATGAAGGCCTTGGCCAGTTTTTGGAACTTGAGGGTGTCTTTCGGATTTGCCGCAGTTTGTGCGTTCCTCCCCGCGGGGTTTGTCTCCCAAAGTGATGCGCAGATCGTCACGTTGACGGACAACAACTCGATTGCCCAGATCGATGTCGGCAGCCCACAAGGCATGTTCTATTGGGCGGTGCTCAGCCAGCCCGGCCTCTATCAGAACCAGCTCCATCAACAGTGGTTCTGGTATCGCGTCGGTTCGGATCCGGAACGCTCGATCGACACCATCTCGGCTCCTGTGATCAGCGGACTGACCCCCAGCACCCTGACCACGACTTACTACGACAGCCTCAATCGATTTAACATCGGCGTCACCTACACGCTGATGGGTGGCTCCTCCACCAGCGGCACCGCCGACATTGCCGAACAGATTGAAATCAACAACACCTCGGGCAGCGCTCTCGACTTTCACTTCTTTCAGTATTCAGACTTCGATGTCAGCGGGACGGCCGGGGCGGATACGATTGTCCTCTCCACGAACGCGTTCACCCACAGGATCAATCAGGCCGATCAGTTCGAAGGTGCGAACCTGGTCGAGGTGGTCAACAGCCCCAACGCCCACCATGGCGAGGCCGGGCTCGTGCCGACCACGCTGGTCAAGCTCAACGACGCGGCCCCCACCATCCTCAACGATTCCCAGCTCAACGCCTCGGGGGATGTGGCTTGGGCACTTCAATGGGATGTCAACATCAGCGCCGGCGGTTCCTACCTGATCAGCAAGGACAAACTGCTCGCGGTGCAATACATTCCCGAACCCACCAGCCTGTCTCTGGCTTCGCTCGGCTTTATCGCGGGCGTGCTGCAGTGGCGCCGCCGCGCTGCCCGGTAGGCAAGGGCTGCTGTCTCCTTCTGCAAATCTGGTTTCGACTGGAAACGGCTGTCTGTTCTCGTGTCGCCAAGGTAAGTGGCGTGCGGCGAGTAGGATGCACAGGAATAAGGCTTGGTTTAGGGTGTTAGCAGCCTTTCCTGAGCACAAATCCTGCGCCGGTCCATACACCCCAACCGATTACCTCGGCGACACGAGGGATAAGATAGAATCAGCTTATCACTGCCTGTGTGGCCGTCAGGCGGATTTGGACGCTTAGTCCGCCTTCGGGCCGGTTGGCAGCGGTGACGGTGCCGCCGCAGGCCTCCACGCAGGTCTTCACAATGGTCAGGCCCAGGCCCACCCCGCCGGTGTGGCGCGTGCGGGATTCGTCCACGCGATAGAACGGGTCGAAGAGACGAGCCAGGCTTTCTTCCGGCACTCCGGGGCCTTGATCGGCCACCTCGAGGACCACGTGCTCACCATCCGGCCAGCCGGTGACCGAGATGGGTCCGGAGGAGCCGGCGTAACGGATGCCGTTGCGCAAGAGATTGGCCAGGGCGCGCTGCAGCAGTTCGGCGTTGGCCATAACACGGAGGTCCGAGGGAACGGACTGTCGGATCTCGAGGCCCTCCTGTTGTTCGCGCCGGACGGCGTTGGCAGCCACTTCGGCGAGGGATGTCGGTGACAGGACAACCTTCGACTGATCGATGGAGGCCTTGGAGAAGGACAAGAGTTCACTGACCAACTCCGCCATGTGTTCGGCTTCCTCCTGCAAGTCGCGGATGTAGGGCTGATCCTTGGCCTCGCCGCGCTGTTCAAGGATGGCGAGCGCCGTTTGAATCCTGGCCAGGGGTGAGCAGAGTTCATGGGCGATGTCGCCCAGGAAACGTCGCTGTCCGTTCACGAACCCTTCCAATCGTCCCCCCATCTCGTTGATGGCTTGGGCCAATCGGCCCAGTTCGTCGCCGCGTTGGGAGGTCACCCGGGCGGTGAACCGTCCCTGGCTGATCTCCCCCGTGGCGCGCGTCATCTGTCCCAGGGATCGTGTGAGGCCGCGGACGAAGGGCAGCCAGAGCAACGCCGACAAGATCAGTGCCCCGCACCCGGCCACGAGCCAGGGGGTGAAATCGAAGAACAATCCGCCGCCGGTGATCGAGTCGGAGACGATCAGCAGGACATGAGGTTGGACCGCCGGCATCGGGGGTCGCGAGAAGAAAAAGGTGCCGGCCCAGTAGCGCGTGGGTTCCGTGGATTTGATGAAGAAACCTTGTGGAAGGATCAGGCGTCCCGCGCCGCCTTGCCAGCGGGGACCCGGTCCCCGCCCGCCCTCCGGTCCTGGCGAAGGCTCCATGGATTCCAGCCCCGGACTCCCCTCGGGTGGCAGTGCAGGCAGGGGTTCAACCCCTTCGCGCGGGGGCGGGTTGAGCACGGGACCGGGGGCGGCGTCCTCGGGGGGAAATTGTTCGAAGCGAGGTCCCATCCGCGGGCCGCCGGGCGCGCCGCGTCCACGCCCTCCACCGAGGGGGCGCAGCGCGCGTTCGACTTGTGGGGGCAGCAGGATCGATTCGCCCGCGACCTGCTGGCCATCGGATCGGAAGACATACAGGTCCAATTGGAAGGCCTCCTCGAAGCGGTCGAGCACAGGTGCGAAGCCGTTGATGGGGGTCTGCTGCAGTTCGCGGATGACGACCTGGCTCAGCGCCTCCACCCGCCGGCTGGCTTGTCCGGCCAGAAACGAGTCCAGGCCCAGATGGAACTGCATCCGGAACACGACCAGGAACGCCGCGGCGAGGACGAGGATGTTCAAGCCGAACATTCCGAGGATCCGCAGGTAGAGTGGAAGTCGCAGCTTCACAACGGCGCGTCAGGTTTGAGGAACAGGTAACCGGCGCTGCGCACGGTCTTGATGAAGCGCGGTTCCTTGGCGTCATCCCCCAGCTTCTTGCGCAGGGCGGAAATATGCACGTCGATCGAGCGGTCGAACACGTCGTAATCCCGCTCGCGAATCTCGTCCAGCAACTGCTCCCGGCTTTTCACCCGTCCGCGTGCCCGGGCCAGCGAGTGCAGCAGATCGAACTCAACCGGGGTCAGGTCCAGGGGCGTGTCCGCCAGGACCGCCACCCGGGCGCCCGGGTTGATTCGCAGATCGCCAATCAGCAGTTCAGCCTCGGGCGCCCCGGGTGTCTGCGTTGCGGCCCGCTGGGAACGCCGCATTACCGCGCGCAGCCGCGCCAGCAGTTCGCGCGGCGAGAAAGTCTTGGGCAGGTAGTCGTCCGCCCCCAGCTCGAGACCGACAATGCGATCCGGTTCCTCGCCGCGCGCCGTCAGCATGAGCACCGGCACGTCGCAATGGGCGCGGATCCGTTTCAGCACCTCGAACCCGTCCAGCCCCGGCAGCATGACATCCAGCACCACGGCGGCCCACGGTTCGCCGAGGGCGCGGTCCACCCCGTCCGGTCCCGTGTGTGCCAGTTCGACGGCGTAACCCATCGGTTCGAGGTAATCCTTGATCAGCCGGCAAAGCTTCTGGTCGTCGTCGATGACGAGCAGTTTCGGCCGTCCGGCTGACGCGGCTGATGGCGTCCCCTGGGTGCTCATGGTGTCGTCTGGGCTGGAGCATAGTGTGGGGCGCGGAAAAAATCCGCCACATTTACATCGGCTTAACAATAGAGTGTTTGCGTCTTCTGGTTGGGGTAGCCATCCGGTATTGGAGTTGCTAGTTTCGCGACGTGCATACGAAAGGGTGGAACCGGTTTTCGCGAGCGATGTCTGCTTCGGCGGGGCGCCGGCGCATGGCCTTGGCGCTCCGTAGGGTTCCCCTCGGAATCCGATTCTGGCCCCGACACGCCGGGTTGGTTGCGGCGGTCCTGGGCCTGGGGGGGCTGGCTGCGGATCTGCAAGCGGCCGGCAGCGGCCTGAACGTGGCGGTGGTGGTCAATCAGGCGAGCCTGCAGTCGATCGAGTTGGGCAACTACTACTGTGAACGCCGGCAGGTTCCCGCGGAGAACCTGGTGCGCATCTCCTGGTCCGGAGGCAACACGACCTGGACGCAGTCCGAGTTTCAGACCGTGCTGCTGGATTCACTCCAAGCCGCGCTGGCCCAGCGTCAGTTGACCAACCAGGTCCGCTACGTGGTGCTGTCCATGGACATCCCCTTTGCGGTTTCCGGGAATGGGCAGGTCAACAGCACGACGTCGTCGCTGTTCTACGGTTTCAAGGACAGCACCAAGAGCAACGAGAACAGTTACGCGCGCAGCGAGGCGATGTTCGGGCCGGTGGTCCCGCTGACCGCACCGGGCTATTCGTACCTGGCCACGATGATCACAGCGGGAACGTTGGCGCAGGCGAAGGCGTTGGTGGATCAGGGGGTCAACAGCGATGCCACCTTTCCCACCCAAACGGTGATCCTGGCCAAGAGTTCCGATTCGGCGCGCAACATCCGGCATCCGCTCTTCGACAACGCCATCTTCCAGGCCCGCCTGGCCGGCTTTGGCGGGCTGCAGCGGCTGGATACGGACGTGGTTTCCGGGCGTTCCAACCTGCTGGGATTCCAGACCGGCCTGGCCAGTTTCAGCATCTCACCGGACACGTTCGTGCCGGGAGCCATCGCGGACAGCATGACCTCCTATGCAGGCGTGATCTTTGGGCCGAACAGCCAGACCAGCTTGCTGGCGTTCATTCATGCCGGCGCGGCGGGCAGCTACGGGACAGTCACCGAGCCGGGAGCTGTGGCGAGCAAGTTTCCCGATCCGCTGGTGTATTTCTACCAGGCGCGGGGATTCAGTCTGGCCGAGTGCTATTACCAGGCGGTGCCGTTTCCCCATCAAGGATTGATCGTGGGGGAACCGCTGGCCGCACCCTTCTGCCAACCGGGTGCCGGGCAGTGGGTCGGCGTCGTTTCCAATGCCATGCTTAGCGGGACCGCCCCGCTCACCGTCCGCTTCAGCGCCGCAGACCCGGCACGACCGCTGCAGCAGGTGGATCTGTTCGTGGACGGACGGTATTTTCAGACCCTGACCAATCTGGCGCCGGGGGCCGGCAATCAACTGACACTGAACTTCGCCGGTGGGACCGTCCGTTACACCGTGCCGGCCAACGCGACGCTGTCCTCGCTGGCGGGCGGCCTGGTGGTGGCCATTGGCACGAACGGTCCGCTCTCCACCCACCTCACGGCCACCACGAAGGGAGACCGCATCGAAGTGCGCTCGGTTTCCGGGAATCGCCCACAAGCGCCGCGGGCTTTGGTGGTCTCGGGTTCGCCGCCTGCCGGTCCGCCGCCGTCGCCCAATCCGTCCACGTTGGCGGAGACCACCGCGGGATCCGCGCCGCTGCTCACCACCGTCCTTTCCGCAGCGCGGGAATCCTCGCTCGAATCCACCGCCTTGGGGTCGCGGGCCTGCATCGTGGCCGGAACCCCGCAGGCGGGCAGTTGGCTTCAACTCAGCGTCACCAAGACCAATGGCGCCACAGTCACGGTGGCGGCGACCAATCAATCCGCCGGCGTCAGCCTGCTGGATTTCACGGGACAGCTCGTCTCCCTGGCCAATGCCACGGCCGGACTCCAGGGAACGGAGGGTCTGCGGATCGAGGATCTCAAGGCGTCGGCCAGCACCGTCTCGACGTTCAACCTGAAGTCGCGCGCCCCGGGCTATGCCGCAGCCGGCCTGCGGTTCAGCCTGACGGCGTCCACGGGGCTGACCGTCACCGTGGCGGCGAACGATTTGCGCGAGAATCTGGCCGACTTGCTCCCGCGCAACCATATCTATGTCCGGGCTGGCTTAACCAACCTCCCGATCACCTTCCCCCTCGATACCACACGACTGGAGGATGGCTGGCACGAGTTGACCGCCGTGGCGTATGAAGGGTCTCATGTGCGGACCCAGGCGCGAGTCTCCATCCCGGTGCGCGTCCAAAACACCTCGTTGACCGCCACCCTGGCGCTGCCTGGTTTTCCGGAGCCGGCACCGGCTGGCGGGACCTATCCGGTCGAAGTGACCGCCAGCCAGGGTGGCATTGCGGTCATCCGATTGTTCAGCACGGGCGGGGAACTCGCCCGTTCCACCGGCCAATCCTCAGCTGGCTTCGCCTTGGCGGGCGCGGCGTTGGGGGTGGGACGGCACCCGGTTTGGGCGGAGGTTGAAACAGATGCGGGGGGGCGCTACCGCACGGAAACCCGCTGGATCCAGCTGATCTCCACTCCTTGAGGGGCCGGGCCGGGACTGGCCGTTGTCCCCATTCTATGCGACTACGCCCCGGGGGGCTCGTTGCTTGCGGTTCGGGTAAGAATCCAGCCAGGCCGGTTGGACCTCGTGCGCAATTCATTCACCCCCGGAATGCCCCTGTCGGTGGGATACGAAACGGATTGCCCTGATCCACAGAAGAACCGCTCCATGCCGATTCCTCAGGCTGCGCAGAACTTTGACGCCGTCATTTTTGACATGGACGGCGTAATCACGAAGACCGCCGCCGTCCACTCCTTGGCGTGGAAACGGATGTTCGATGAGTACCTTCGGCGTCGCGAGCGCCAGTGCCACGAACCCTTTCACGACTCCACGCATGCGTGGGACTACTTGTCGTGCGTGGACGGTCGTCCCCGCTACAAGGGGGTGGAAGCGCTTATCGAGTCCCGGGGGATCGAGATTACCATTCGGGGATCCGGACGATGGCTGATCCACGAAAGGAGACGGTGTGCGGGTTGGGGAATCGAAAGAACGAGTTGTTCAATCAGGTTCTGGAAGAAGACGGGGTCGGCACCTTTGAATCCACAGTTCACTTGAAGCACCTGCTGGCGCGTGGAGTGAAGCTGGGGGTGGCGAATTCGAGCCAGAACTGCCTGCCCATCCTGCAACGGGCCGGCATCACCCATCTGTTCGAAACGCCTGGGGACGGCGTGGTGTCCGCGGCGCTCGAACTTAAGGGCTAACCCGAGCCCGACATTTTCACCACGGCCACCGATCATCTCGGGGTCCAGTATGCCCGGGCCATCGTGGTCGAGGACGCGGTTTCGGGAGTGGAGGCTGGGCCAAGGGAAATTTTGGCTTGGTTGTCGGCGTCGCCCGGGAGAATAATGCGCACGAACTGAAAGCCAACGGCGCCGACTGCGTAGTCACGGATCTCTCAGAAGTCACGGTGGAAACGCTGGACCAGTGGGTCGCCGCAACGCGGAAGGAATCCAAGCCGTTGGCCGACTAACCCGCAAACAACACATCCATGAGAACAAAACCCCAATTGAGTTTCTGGCAGCTCTGGAACATGAGCTTCGGCTACGTGGGCATCCAGTTCGGTTTCGCCCTCCAGAACGCCAACGTCAGCCGGATCTTTGAAACGCTCGGTGCCAAGGTCGAGGATATCCCCATCCTCTGGATCGCCGCGCCGGTGTCCGGATTGATCGTCCAGCCGATCATCGGCCACATGAGCGACAAGACCTGGAACCGGCTGGGCCGCCGGAAGCCCTACTTTCTGGTGGGGGCCATCCTGTCCTCCCTGGCCTTGCTGATCATGCCCAACTCGCCCGCCCTGTGGGTGGCGGCGGGGACGCTGTGGTTGATGGACGGATCGATCAACATCACGATGCAACCCTTCCGGGCGTTCATCGGCGACATGTTGCCGGATGAACAAAGGACCCAGGGCTTTGCGGTGCAAACGTTTTTCATCGGGGCCAGTTCCGTCATCGCCTCGCTGCTGCCCTACATCTTCACCGAGTGGTTCAACATTGCCAACACCGCGCCCGAGGGCCAGATCCCGCCCTCGGTCAAGTGGTCCTTCTACATCGGCGGCGTGGTGTTCCTCGCGGCGGTTCTGTGGACCATCTTTTCCGTGCGGGAGTATTCACCCGAGGAGCAGGAAGAATTCAATGTGCATGAAACGGATGCCGCCGCCAAGGAAGGCTCGGAAATCAAGCTGATCCCCAGAACCTATTACCTCGAGGGCGGGGTGCTGGTGGCGGTCGGCGTGGTGCTCACCTATCTGGTCAGGAGTCTGGCCTGGTATCAGGGGCTTTACATCCTGTCCTTCGGCATCGCCTTTTACGGCGCGCTGCAGATCGCGGCCGCCCTGCGGTATTCGGCCGGCAAGATCGGCGGCATGGTCGAGATCATTTACGACCTTCAGAACATGCCCAAGACGATGAAACAACTGGCCTTGGTGACGTTGTTCACCTGGTTCGCCCTGTTCGCCATGTTCATCTATACCACCTCCGCCGTGACCAGCTTCCACTTCGGCACCACGGATGTGCAATCCGAGCTTTACAACCAGGGCGCCAATTACGTGGGCGTGCTCTGGGCGGTGTGGAACGCGACCGCGGCAGTGGTGGCGTTCCTGCTGCCGGTGCTGGCGCGGAAGATCGGCCGGGTGTCCACGCATGTCGTCTGCCTGTTCATCGGCGGCCTCAGTTTGATTTCGATGGTGCTCTTCAAGGAACCCAAGCTGTTGCTCATCTCGATGATTGCCTCGGGTGTGGCCTGGGCCAGCTTGCTGACCATGCCGTATGCCATCTTGAGCAGCGCGGTGCCGCACCGGAAAATGGGCGTTTACATGGGCATGTTCAATCTGTTCGTGGTCATCCCCCAGATTCTGGCCTCCGCCATCCTGGGTCTCCTGGTGCGGACCGTGTTTCACGGCCAGGCCATCTACGCCATCGTGCTGGGGGGGGTGTCGATGATCCTTTCCGCCGCCTTGATGATGTTCGTGAAGGATTCCAAGAGCGAAAAGGACTCTGATGAGCAACCTGTGGCCGGTTCGCACTGACCAGTTCGTCAACGATAAGGAAGCGATTATGCGGTCTGGGAACGTGTCCCAGATCGCCCGTGAACCCCTGCACCGTAGCCGCCCCACGTCAGTCGGTGCCGGCGAACTTCTACCGGACGCGTCAGGTCATTCCGCAACAGTCCAGGGACGATCTTCCTGGATCTCAGGCGTGGTGGGCGAGCAGGAAGCGTTTGAAGGCTTCGTAGTCCGTTCCCATCCGGTCGTAACGTTCAGGCATCGTGTCCATGGCCGACATGGCCGGGGGCGCATCTGGCGACCAACCGAACGCCTGTTCGATCAATTCCGGAAACTTGGCCGGGTCCGCCGTCTCGATCAACACCGCGGGCCGGCCTGCGAGGGATTCGGTCTCCAGCCAGTCCTTGAATCCCTGCCAGGCCACGGCACCGTGCGGCTCGAGCAGCAACTGATACTTCTCCCAGAATTCCAGGAACGCCAGGCGGGTGCGTTCATCGGATACGGAACTGGAAAATAGATCCCGGCGCATGGCTCGCAGATCGGGCGGCGCGTGGATCCGCCCGGCTTCATCCATGTGCCCACCATACAGGGCCACCAACCGCGCCAGGTTGCTGGGATGCCCGACGTTCATGGCGTTGGAGATCGAGTTCCGGGAGGGGACAACCTTCTGGTAAACCCCGGTGGCCAGGAAACGGGGGAATTCGTCGTTGTCGTTGACCGAGGCGATGATCTTCTTCACCGGCAACCCCATCTCGCGGGCCACCACCGCGCCCATCATGTCGCCAAAGTTGCCGCTGGGGATGGAGAACACGATCGACTCGCCCGGCTGGGCCAGGCGCGAGGCGGCGTAGAAGTAATACACGCTCTGCGGCAGCAGGCGACCGATGTTGATCGAGTTGGCCGACGACAGCGGGATGTGATCGAGGTCAGGATCGGCAAAGGCGCGCTTCACCATCGCCTGGCAGTCGTCGAACTTTCCGTCGATGGCCACCGAGGTCACGTTGCCGGTGAGCACCGTCATCAGCTTGCGCTGGCGCAGGCTGATCTCCGCCTCGGGAAACAGCACGACGACGCGGATGCCGGGCAGATTGTGAAATGCATGGGCCACCGCCGACCCCGTGTCGCCGCTGGTGGCCGTCAGGATCGTCAGTTGCCTTCCGTCCTCCTGGATGAACCGGCCGATCAGGCGCGCCATCATCTGGGCGGCAAAGTCCTTGAACGACGCCGTCGGTCCGCGGTCCAGCCGCATCAGATACACGCGGTCGTAGGCCTTCTCGATCGGCACGTCGAAGGTGTAGGCGTCGCGACAAAGCCCCGACAGCACCTCTTCGCTGAGGATGCCGTCCAGGTAAGGGGTCAGCACCCGGGTGGCGATCTCCGGGTAGGCCAGCTTCTGGAACGCCGCGATCTCGTCCGGTGTCAGGCGGGGAAACGCCTGGGGGAAATACAGGCCCAGGTCCGGGGCCTGCCCCTCCAGCAGCGCTTCACGCAGGTTGACCGGGGGGGATTGGCGGTTGGTGGAATGGAAGAGGACGGGGGTCATTCCAGGCTCTCCACCCGCATGCGCACTGGCGGCGCCTTGACAGACGCCAGCTTCGCAATGCGATCCAGCGCCCGTTGCACCGCGCCGTGCGGGGAATCATGCAGCATGAAGATCAGCGGCACGCTCGAGCCTTCGTGCCCCTCGGGCTGGATGACCGAGCTTATCCCGATGTTCAACTCGCCGAAGATCGTCGCGATGCCCGCCAGCGTGCCGGGCCGGTCTGCCACGCTCAGCCGGACGTAATGGCCCGAACAAACCTCCGGGTGCGGAATCACCGCGCCCTTCAAGGCGTGGGGCGCAAACGGGGGCAGCCGATGCTTGGTGCCCATCTTGAGGTCCAGCGCCGCATCGGCCAGGTCGCTCAGGACCGCGCTGGCCGTGGCGTCCTTCCCGGCGCCCCGCCCGTAGAACAAGGTGTCGCCCACGATATCGCCGTTCACAAACACCGCGTTGAACACATCCTCGACGCTGGCCAGCGGATGGGACTTGGGAATCAGGGTGGGGCCGACGGAAACCTCGATGCGCGGCGCCCCGGCGGTGGTGGCTGTGGCGCTCCGTTTGATGATGCCCAGCAGCTTGATGGCGTAGCCCAGTTGTTCGGCGAACCGGATGTCGAGCGGGGTGATCGTGCGAATGCCTTCCACGTGGATCTCGCTGGGGTTGATCCAAAATCCGTGGGCCAGCGAACCCAGGATGCCCGCCTTGTGCTCGGCGTCGATGCCGTCAATGTCGAGGTCCGGGGGGGTCTCGGCGTAACCCAGCTTCTGCGCATCCTGCAACACCGCTTCGAATTCGCCCCCCTCGCGCTTCATGCGGGTGAGGATGTAATTGCAGGTGCCGTTGAGGATGCCGTAGATGCGATGGATCTGGTTGCCCACCAAGCCCTCGCGCAGCGCCTTGATGATGGGAATTCCACCGCAGACGCTGGCCTCGTAATACAGCGTGGCGTGGTGTTGCTGCGCGGCGGCAAAGAGTTCCTCGCCGTGGGCGGACAACAGCGCCTTGTTGGCTGTCACCACGGGTTTGCCCAGCTTGAGCGCGGTGAGGATGATCTCCTTCGCCAGCCCGGTTCCGCCGACCAGCTCGGTGACCAGGTGCACCTCGGGATCGTTGACCACGGATTTCCAGTCCGTGGAGAGCAGGGGGGCGGGGATTTCGTAGGGGCGGGGTTCGTCCAAGGCTTTCACGGCCACCCGGCGCACTTGGACCTTCACGCCGATGCGCGAGGCCAGGAGATCGCCGTTAACCTGGAGCGCGTGAACCACGCCGCTGCCCACCGTTCCGCCACCGATCATGCCGAGATTGAAGATCTGCATAAGGGTTGGACAGGATGGCCGCGGGACCCTCTGGAAACAATGCTAATTTGGGGAGGACTCGACCGCCGAATTGCGCCACCCCCACGGGTGTCATGCCGTCCTTTCATTCGCCCAGCGGCCATCGCTGTCCAGCGTCGCGCGGGAACTCCATGACGATGCATCCTGGAAGGGGACAGACCTGCCCCGGTCTGGACCGGGCTTACTCCAGCCAGACCTCGAGCCGGTCATCCTCGCCCGTGAGCCCCGCGACGAGGTCAGCCATCGAGATGCGGGCGCCACCGGATCGATAAGGATTGGTCTCGCGGATGAAATGGAGCTGCACACCCTTCAGCTTCACCGTCACCGGGCCGCGGCCCTGGCGGTGGATGCGATAGGTCACTTCAACCGGACGCCCGGCGAGGTGGGTGTTCACCTTCAGGCCGTCCAGAGCCGCCGGAATCACCGGATCCACCACCAGCGAGGCCTTTTCCTGGCGCAAGCCGAGGAAGCCTTGCAGGATCAGCCGCACGCCGATGCCCGCGCCGCTGGAATAGACCCGCCAGCCACCTTCGAGCGCCACCGCGCCGCGCTTCACCTGGTCGTAGTCCGCAGCGGCCGCGTAGCGGTCGGCAAAGGCCGCGTCCGAACTGGAAAAATAGCAGTTGGCTTGGCGCCGGGTGGCCGACGGCACGAGTTCACCAATGGCAATCGGGTTGGCCTGGCAGAGCGCGCGGAAGAATCCATCCGCATCGCCAAACCGCGCCAGCGCCTCGCAGTAGCGCAGATGGGCGTGGGTGTACAGGAGACCGATTTCCCGCCCGAAGAAGCTGGCGCTCTCCGCCCGCTGGAAGTGGTTCTGGACCCCGCCATGATAGGCCATGGGCCGGTCGAACAACCGCGCGCCGTCCGGCCCCAAGAGATGTTCCCGGATCAGGTCGAGGTGCGCCCGCGCTTGTGGCGGGCTGAGCATGTCGTTGAGGATCGCGTGGATCATCGGCAGCGCGCTGTAAGACAAGCCCGTGATGCTGTCGCGCGGATGCAGCAGCCAATCGGTCTTCCCACCTTCGTGGAAATAGGCCAGGCCGGCAATGACCTCATCGACAACCAGGAGGCGGTGGAATTCCTCCAGAATGACGGCCGCATCGGCCTGCAACTGTCCGGCGCGTTCCGACCGTCCAAGACCTCGAAGCGCGCCAGCCAGTGCGACCAGCGTCTGGTAACTGAGGGTGACCGTCCACGAACTGCACAGCCGCTCGCGCATGTCGGGCCGGGCCGGTTGCAGGGAATCGTTCCAATCCCCGTGGCCGTAGGCCGCCAGGTGGGTTCCCGTGATGACCCGCCGGCGGATCAGGTCCAGCGCACGTTCAACGTGCTGCCACAGGGTGGCCTTTTCCGCCACCGCCTCGCCCTGGGCGTGGAAGAACGGCAGGGTTTCGTCCAGAAACCCCGCGTCGCCGGTGGCCGAGAGGTATTGGGCCAGGGCCAGAACCGGCCAATAGACGATGTCCCCGTGCGAATCCCCCGGCCGGATGTGGCGCTCGCGTTCGAAGAACATGAACCATTGCGGCCAGTCGCCCCCGGCATTCTGCTGCCGGAAGACGCGGCACAACAGATCGCGGATCGGCTCAAAGCGCCCCAGCGCCAGCAGCAGTTCCACCGGACCCTGGCAGACGTCGCGCGTGCCCCAGCCGCCGCCGGAGTATTGCTCCAGGCCGCGCGGCGACAGGTAATGCACCAGCGCATTGTGGATGAACCACGGCAGGATTTCCGCGGTGCGATGGGCGGCCTCCGCCAACGGACTGGCTGGCGGGGTTTCGAGATGCGGCCCGCTCCCCAGGGATTCCCAAAGCCCTTTCGTTGGTGGGGCGGAAGCCACCAGGCGACCCTCGATCACCAGCCCGGCGGTGCGCGCCGGCGCGGTGACCAGGCAGAGAAAGGGCTGGTTCCGGGAAACCCCGTCGGCAAACAGCCACTCATCACCGCCCACGGCCTCGGCTCGGGTTTCACCCAGCGGGCGGATGAGGAACCCGCCTTCAGGAAAGCGGCGTCCCACATCGCCATCGGGAACGGCTCGCACAAACAGTTCATCCCCCTTCCGTTCCCACCGCGCCGGGACCGCGTCGCCGCCATCGTCGCCGTTGAGGGCGACATGATGCGAAATCAGGAATCTCACCGGCGGGCCTTCCCGCACCGCAAGCAACAGCCGGAGTTCATGTCGGTCCTCGGGCGCGGCGGACGTCACCTCGAGCACGCCGGCCCGGTGTTTGTAAATCCAGCGGCATTGATCCGGCGACATTTCAAAGGCCGACGGCACATCCAGCAGATGCCATTGGCCGTCGAGTTCGACAAACACGCGCTGGCCATGGCTGCGAAACAGTCCGAGATAGGTGTGACAGGTGGAGAGGAAGCGGTTGATGCTCACATGCCCCTGCGTGATCATCGAATGGAACACGCCCCCCATCCACGCGGTGGATGTGAGCGCGGATTCATCCGGCGTCAGCCCTCCGCCGGAGCGCAGCAAGTGCCCGTGCGGCCGCAGAACCTGAAGTTCCTTTGCCTGGAGCACCACATGGCTCCGCTCACGGCGGAAGAACGAGAGGATCTCGGCGCCCTGGCGCTCCACGTGACGACGGTGGCCGCCGAAATGGGTCGTGAGTTCGGCCTCCTCGAGGGGCAGCGATTTCAACAACGGCGAGCGCCCGAACAGGCTCGCGGCTGGCGAAGAGCCTTCCATCGCAGCCGGCCAGGCCGGCGCAACCGCCTCCGGCAAGGCCAGCGCGGCATCAATCTGCCTGGCGTCCTCCGGAACCGTCGCCGCCGGGTGATCCGCGACCAGCCACCCGAAAAACCCGCTGCGCCCCTTCCCGCCGGGCGGCAGCGTGATGGGCGCGTCCTGAATGGCCGCCATCGAATGTTCGTGCTGCAGCCGCGTGCCGGGCAGCCCCGCGGTGAGGCTGGCCGGCCGTTCACCGGCGCGCGTCGCCAGGCCATGAAACTGGAGGGCGTCGGTGGCATACCCCACCCCGCGCCCCAGCGCGCCGATCACCGTCCACGGGTGGCGTCCGCCCATGCCCTGATTCTGCCGCGACGCCACTGCCCAGCCGCGCTGCGGATGATTCAGCGGGGTGTGATCCACATACTGGCTCACATAGAATTCGTTGAGCCGGATCGCGCCGTAATGCGCCAGGCCGAGGTCCTGCGTGTGAATCAAATCACAGTGGATCTCGGCGGAACCGGTGTTCTCCAGTTCCACATGCCAGAACCACGCGGCCGCCGAATCCGCCAGCACCAGGCGCAGACGGAAAGCGATGTCGCCCCAGCGGCCCCCGGCCCACAGACCCCGGTCATCGGCTTGATACGAAGCCGGACTGGCCGGCCCGAGCAGCGGGATGGACTCGACCCGGGTGCCGAGGCGCCGCAGGTGGAGGTTCACCGGTCCGCCATCCATTTCGTTTCCGAGGAACAGGTTCAGCAGGATGTCGTCGTGATCCATCCGCCGGATGGAGCCGTTGGTGTTGAGTTCGAAACGGATCCCCGAGGGGCTGGCGATGCGGTGTGGAGTCTTCATGGGGCGGGATACGCCGTTGGTTCAGGCGAGCGGCTTGCCGAACGAGAGCACCACGCGCGCGGGCTGTTCGTGGATCACCGCCTCGCGATCGTTGAACGTGGAGGCGGCCCGGCCCCCGATGGTCATGGCGCGGATGGCGCGCCGGGTGGGAGGACGCAGCACGAATCCGCCGCGCGGCAACCGCACGGATCCGCCCACTTCCACGAACAGCGCCCCGTTCCGTTGGCGTCTCATGGTCAGGTCCAGCGCGCCATGCCAGGTTGGCAGGCCGCGCACGGAAACACCGCCCCGCGCGGCGATCCACTGTTCGTCCAGGCCCGCGCCGAGGACAAGTGCATCGTCGTCCTGGCGTTCGTAGGCGAAGAGGCTGGCAAAGGCGAGCATGTACTCCGCCGCGATCCAGGTGTGCGGCACGTCGCCAAGATGGCCGGGACTGCGAGGGTCTTTCCAGGAAATCTCCGGCCATTGGTTCCAGCGGCGGGGCCGGCGGTCGGAGAGGAAGAACTCCAGCAGTTCCAGGGCCTGCGCACGTCGGCCCAGTTGCACCAGCGCGCCGACGATCCGGATCTCGTAGGCGGTGTAATTGTTCCAGGGGAGTTCGCCGGTGAAGTGCTTCCGGCGGAAGTCGCTCACGAAACGCTCGAACATCCCCTCCAGCTGCCGGGCCGGCAGAACCGTGGTGTCCTGCAGCAACGTGACGGCGTTGGACGTGGCGGTCGGGTCAAAGTCGGCCCATTCCACCGACCCGGGAACGTAATCCAGCTTCTTCTTCGCGATCACCGCCCGAACCGAGGCGCTGAAGTTCTCGCGAAAGGACTCCGCCTGTTCGGCGAAGTGGTCCGCGTCCCGGTCGCGGCCCAGTTCGCGGGCGGCGGCGGCGGCGTCCCGCAGGCCGCGCAGTGCCCAGGCATCATCCCAATACGAATGAACCGGATGCGCCAGATAACCCTCGTGACTGGCCGACTCGGGCAGCAAACCGTAGCGCGCGATGGTTTCCGGCGTGCGGTAGTCCGGCGTCAGCCGTCTGGCGCGGAGTCTTTCAATGAAGCGCGCCGCCTGGCGCGCGTAAGGCCACATCGCCTTCAGAAAATCGCGGTCGCCGGTGAAGCGGAACGATTCCATCACGCCGTAAATCAACTGGCCGTGGCTGTCATGCTCCACCAGCCAGTCCGGCCCGGAACGATCCACGCAGCACGGCACAAAGCCGTCCTTCCGCTGGAACGGCGCAAACCAGCGGATGAACTCGGGCAGGGCGCGCCGGTTGCCGATGCGCAGCAGGGCCGCACCCATGATCACGCCGTCGCGAATCCACGAGCGCGTGTAACGGCGCGGACCCGGCTGGATCGCGGCGCCGTCGCGGTTGATGAGGATCTGTCCCGCCGCCGTGCGAAAGGTCCGGGCGGCCTCGCGCGCCACGCCGGACGGAAGCTTGAAGGAAACCTTGCCCGTCCAGTCGCGCATCGTCTCCAAGGCTTCAGCAAATCGCGCCGCGCCATCGGTCCCGGCCAGCCGGCGCAGTTGCCTCGCGGTCATCCGGGGTTTTGCCCCAAACGGTACAGCGACGAATACTTCCCGGCTCGCACCGGCGGAGAGGGCGAGATCAAACCGCAGGGCGCCGGAAGCCAACCCCAGGTCATCCCTGGCGCTGGCTTGGTTCGGCACACGGCCTCCGGCCAGATGATCGGAAATGGCCCCCTGTTCGAACCTGGCCGCCCCAAACGCGACCGGTTTGGACAGCGGGACGACCCAGCGGTGGCGGTTCACGCGGACCGCACCGTGGCGCCACTGGATCTCCTGGATGACGCTCACCCCGCCCAGACCTTGCCACGCCTGCCAAGGGGGGTTTACTTGATACGGGCGCTGCGCCACGAACAGCCTGGCGCGCCGTGACCGTTGGCCGGTGTTGCGAACCCGGTAACGCACAAAGAGCGCCGCGTGCGCGCCATGACCCGTGGCAAACGCCGTGGTCTCGAGCGTGAGGCCGGGCCGCTTCCATTGCGCGGTGGGAATGGCCAGTCCGTCCGCTTCCAAACGCACGGAACGCCGGGCGTCCGCCCAGGTGATGAGCTTTCCGTCCGCATACAGGAACGGTTCCACCGAGAAGGTTCCCTTGTCCGGCTCGACGAGTCCTTCCTCATTGATGATCGCGCAGGTCTGGCCATCGGGCACGCCGGCACAGGTCCAATAACTTTGCTCGCGGGACAGATAGCGCGGAAACCGGCCGCGCGGACTCCGCGCGGCCACCGCGTGGGCGAACTCATTCAATGAACGCGAGAAATCGAAGGGCTGGACCTCGAGGCGGCGGATGGCGGCTGAACCCTGGAAGGCAAGGCGGAGAAAACGCGACTCGCCCTTGGGCAGGGAGATGAAACTGCGGGCCCCCTCCGCGCCCCGGGCGCGATGCATCACGCGCCAGGCGCGCGCGTCGTCCGAAGCCAGCACCGCAAACCGGCGCCGCGCCGGGCGGGGTTCCCACTCGATCACCAGCCCGCCATATTCGCGTGGCTGGTGGAAGTCCAGTTGCAGCCAGGGGTTCGCCTCGCCCGGGGCGCTGCGCCAGCCCTTGGACGCGGTCTTTCGGAGCAGGGAGTCCGCCGCCCATCCCTTGGCGATGCTCGAACTGGTGAGGACGGGCGCTTTGCAGCTGGTGCGGTTCACGAAGCGAAAGTCATCGAGCCAGATCCGGCCTCGGCCACCCGGCCCGGCGCTGATGACGAATTCCATCGCTCCCAGCTTGCGCAAGGTGCCGCCCCCCGCCGGCCCCCAGGCGAACTCCATCGCGCTGCTCTTGAGAAAGACCGTCCGCGGCTCGCGTCGAAAAGCAAAAGACTCCTCCTGCCAGCGCCAGACATTCTTGCCCCCCGGGTCGGCGAGCTTGAATTCGAGCTTGTTCCTGGGTGCAGCCCCGCGAACCTGGAAGGACACCGCATACGCTTCCGGCAGGGGCAGGTTAAATTCCTTGCGGACGCCGACGAAACCGCCGCCCCCCTTGAAGTCAAAATCCAGGCGCAGGGCCGGGCCCTGCTTCCCGGGCTCACGGGTGAGTTTGAGTTCCGCCTGGCCCGAGGCGAAGGCCAGCCAGCCCGCGGCACTGAACAGATCATCTGGAAGCGGGTTCTTCATGATGGGGGATGCGCGTGCGTGGGCTTCGGAATACCTCCAGCCGGCTCCAACATCAAGTTCGTTGAAGCGCGTTGAACCGCGGGGGTGCATCTGGACACTGTCCTCGAACGCAATTCCGGCCGGGGCGCGGCATTCATGCCGCTTCAGCATTCGCAAGCCCGCAGAACCAGCGTTTCATCGCGTACCCTTTGGACGTTGAAGCGGCCTGAAGTCCGCGCACCGGGGGCAGTGTTCAGATGCGCCCAACCACGGTCCTGTGCCTGGAACGCATCCGCGCGTCATTTGCGGAACGCCGACTTCAGTCCGCTACCCGCCCCGCACAGATGTGCGTTTGGAGTTGCCCAGCCCCCATCTGCCGGACGCAACCTTCGAAGCGCGGCTCCGCGAGCCGCAGCGATTACTTCACTGGCTCCGGTTCCCCGCGGGTCTGTTCAAAGTAGCGCCGGAGCAGGGTGTCCTCGGACGGCTTGAGCCGGGCTTTGCGCGACATCTTGGTCATCCACTCGTTCCACTCGTCGCGCGCGTAGGAGCGCGGGTCGTGGGGTTTGTGACAGCGCCAGCATTTCTGCCGGTCGAGCTTCACCGCGCGCTTGAGTTCGGCCGGGGAGAGCGGGGCTTCCCCGGCCGTGATCGCGCCGGTCGTCCAGAGCATTCCCAGGAGCAGAATCCGTGTCACAAATCAAAGGCGACGATGAACCGGATCAGCACCCGCTCGTTGTCCTTGAGGTCCAGCGCGGTGTTGTCGTCGGGATTGCCGTGGTAATTGTAACCCCAGACCTGGGGCATGACGGTCAGGGTGGCCCAGAACCGTTCCTTGCGGTAGTTGACGGCGGGTCCGACGAACAGCGCGCTGCTGCTGAACCCGGAGTAGTCCGGCCACTTGTTGCGGCTGCGCACCTCCAGGCCCAGGGACCAGTTGCCGCCCAGGTCCCGCGAGAGCCCGGCGGTGCCCTCGACGATGCCCACCACCTCGCTCAGGTTGTCCTCCCACTCGTTTTCGTAGATGAAGTTCGCCGCCCATTTCCAGTCGCCGTGCCGCTGGCCGAGGATGAGCTTGGGCTCGAGGAACGCCTCTGTGCCCGAGTAGCCGCCCTCGAGATAGGCGGTCAGCCCGATCGCGTGCTCCGCCGGGTTCAACAGCATGTAACGGTTCTCCAGCGCCACGCCTTTCCACTCGAACTCCGACACGTCGGTGGGCGGGCTGGTCGCGGGATCCTCGAAGCTCTCGGCCTTGAATTGCAGCAGGTAGAGCCCCAGGGTGTAACGGTCGGTGACGCCGTGCTCCAGTTCGGTGCGCAGGTCCCAGCGGGCGTAGTTGTCCTTGCCCACCGCGCTGTTTTTCCCGGCGCGCAACGTGACCCATTGCTCGATCTCGGTTGCGCCCTGGATCATGGTTTCCGGCTCGTAGGTGTAGGTGAACAGCCGTTCCGTGGCCGGCACGGGCAGGGGGGATAGAGTCGTCCAGGCTGCCAACAGCGCCAACCCCAGCGGGGTTGGCTTAATGCAAGGATTCAGTTTGGTTGTGTGCATGATCGTGTGGTGCGGCGGGGTTGGTGTGTCCGCCAGACGCGAGGCAGTGTGGACAGTTGCAGGCGGGTCCGCTGTCGGCGGATTGCGGAAGGTTGGCGGTGCCTTGCGATCCGCCTCCGGGTACCAGCGTCCTACGGGCGATCGGCAGGGCTGTCGCCCCGCACCGGGGCGCCAGCCTCAGCCAGGCAGCGCCTGGCGCCGGTCGCGTTGCGGCGGCGTCTCCAGCGGATAGAGGCCGGGACAACACCCGAAGGTCTCGTGGAATGCCGCGCTGAAGTGACTGAGGCTCGAATACCCCACCTCGAGGGCCGCCTCCGTTACATTGCACCGGCCGGACCGCAGCAACTCCGCCGCCCGCTCCATCCGCCGCTGTCTCATGTACTGCGGGATCGTCATGCCGGTCTCCGAGGAGAAGGTGCGGCTCAAATGAAACGGGCTGCAGCCCACGCGTCGGCCGAGGTCCTCGAGCGTCGGCGGTTCGGACAGGTCTTCATTGAGGATGGCGATGACGCGGTCCACCCGTTCCCGCGCCAGGTGGTGCTGGCGCGTGCAAAAGAACCCCCCGACCTCCGGACGGAACAACACCTGCGCCATCAATTCGAGGGCCTTGGATTCATACCACAGGCGCTGGGCGGCTGCCGACACGGGGGGAAGCCGGAAGCTGCGCACCAACTCCGCCTGCGCTGCGGTCAGCGGTTCCACCGGTCCCACCCCGTCCACTGTCCCGTCCGCTTCCACCGCGCCTCGTGCCAGCGGGTGCAAGGCGGGCGCGTGGGACGCGAGATGGCTGGCGAGGAAGCGATGCGAGATTTCCACGGTGATGAACCGGTGTCGCATTCCGCCCCGGCGTTCCGCTCGCAGGCCCGCGTTGTGGCCCTGGCAGTAGAACCCGGCTGTCCGGGGGGCGAAGGCGGCTTCCTCGCCGCCCCAGCACACCGTTCCCTGGCCCTCCAGGTTCAGGCACACTTCCAGGCTGCCCGGATGGAAACTGCGCGACCAATCCATCGCCCGGTCCGATTCGAAGTCATGCCACTCGAAGCTGAGGCCCAGGTCGATGAACCGGCCGAACAAGGGCCGCCACCCCTGTCCCACCGCCGCCCAGACCACCGCCTCCAGGGGTTGGACACGGGTGCCTCCGTCCGGTTCGGACAGCGAGGGCAACTTGGACGCACGACGACGCACAGGATGCATTGTCCGGCAAGCCTGGCATTAGAGCAAGTCGTCCATCCTATGAGCCAGCCATTCTCATGTTGGAGCGCGGGTCCGCGACCCGCAGCCGCTTCGCCTGGAACAAAGCCACTGGAAGATGGAGAGCGGCCTTCCGTGGCGGGGGTGGTGCGGCTCAGGGAGCCGCGCTCGGGCCAAAATGAGAATGGCTGCAGTGGTCAGCGGCTTCCTTGACAGTGCGGAGGGCTTCTTTGAGACTGCACAGCTATGGTTGAGCCGAAGTCCAACGAGTTGATGGAGAAGATCGTTTCCCTCTGCAAACGCCGCGGGTTCATCTACCCGTCCTCCGAAATCTACGGCGGCATCAACGGGTTCTGGGATTACGGTCCGCTGGGGGCCGAGTTGAAGCGGCACGTGAAGGATGCCTGGTGGAAGGACATGGTGCGGCTGCGCGATGACGTGGCGGGCCTGGAGGCGACCATCATCATGTCGCCCAAGATCTGGCAGGCCTCGGGGCACGTGGATACCTTCAGCGATCCCATGATCGACTGCAAGACCTGCAAGGGCCGGTTCCGCGCCGATCAGACCGACGAGATCCCGTGTCCGCAGCGGCCCAGCAAGATGGTCAGCCAGTGTCAGGGCGAGAAGACCGAGCCGCGGGCGTTCAACCTGATGTTCCAGACCTACGTGGGGCCCGTGCAGGACGACTCGGCCGTGGCCTATCTGCGGCCGGAGACCGCCCAGGCCATCTTCGCCCAGTTCAAGAACGTGCTGGAAACCTCCCGCCAGAAGGTGCCCTTCGGCATCGCGCAGATCGGCAAGGCGTTCCGGAACGAGGTCACGCCCCGCAACTACACCTTCCGCTCGCGCGAGTTCGAGCAGATGGAACTCGAGTATTTCATCCGACCGGACGAGGTGGTGGAGGCCATCTGCGGCCGCGTGGCCAAGCCGTCGGGGAACGGGCATCCCGGCGAGCCGCAACCCAACTGGGGCTGGGAACTCTGGCATAAGTATTGGGTCGAGGAACGCCTCCGCTTCTACGAGGCCGTCGGCCTGCCCCGCCATACATTGGTCGAGTACTGGCAAACCCCGGCCGAACTGGCCCATTACGCCCGGGCGACGGTGGACATCCTCTACAAATTCCCCTTCAGCAAACGCGACGAGAAGGGCGAGTTGAAGGGCGAGGAACTCGAGGGCATTGCTGCCCGGAGCGACTTCGACCTGAGCCAGCACGAACGGTTCTCCGGCAAGCCGATGGGGGTGTTCGACGAGGAACTGCGCGCGGCGTGGGCCAAGCTGGACAAGGCCAGACAGGACGAGTTGTGGAAGCGCTACTACGAAACACGCAAAGGCTACCTCGAACGCAGCGGTGTCGCCCCGGAACAGGCGTCCAAGGACGCCGCCGAGGACGCGGATGGGCTGGCCAAGGGGCAATACATTCCGCACGTGATCGAGCCGTCCGCCGGGGTGGACCGCCTGATTCTGGCGCTGATTGCCGATGCCTACAGCGAGGTCACGGAGACGGATGCCAAGGGCAAGAGCGAGACGCGGGTGATTCTGAAGTTTCATCCGCGCGTGGCGCCGATCAAGGTGGCGGTGCTGCCGTTGCTCAAGAACAAGCCCGAGTTGGTGGCCAAGGCCCAGGAGGTCTTCAACACGCTGCGCGCCGAGATGAACACTTTCTACGACGATGGCGGTTCGATCGGCCGGCGCTATGCCCGGCAGGACGAGGCGGGGACGCCGTTTTGTGTGACCGTTGATTTCGAGACTCTCGAAGGGATGAAGGAGGGCGCGCTGGCCGGGCAGAAGGACACCGTGACCTTGCGGTATCGCGACGATGGTCGGCAGGAGCGGCTGCCGATTGGCGGTCTGCTGGACTGGTTGCAAGCCAGGATTCGCTGAATGAACCCGAGCCACCCACCTCGGCACGCCCTGTGAACAAGGCCACGCGCATTTCGTACGGGATCATGGCGTTGTTGATGGTGCTGATTGCCTGGCTCGGGTTGGGCACGCTCCTGCTCGCGTCGTTGTTCGGCTACTTTGCGCTCCTGGCGTTGAGTTTCCGGCGGAGCCGCCTGTTGGGGGTGATCCTTTACACCATTGCGGTCACCGTCATCGGCTACGGTGTGTACACCTTCTCGCGGCAGGCGGCGTTGCAACTGCCGGTGATCGCCGACCAGACGATTCCGGCGGTGGTGGCCTACACGCAGAGGCAGGGGATCGAGCTGCCGTTTACGGATTACGCGAGCCTGAAGGCCCTGTTGCTGACGCACGGCGCGGAGAGGGTGTTCAACGTGGGGCGCTATGCGTGGGCGGGGATTTTCGAGCTCGCCCTGCTGGTGATCGGGTTGGTGGTGGCGGCGAGCCTGTTCCTGAACGTGAAGTGGGGGGAGGAGGAGGATCTCCAGACCGCCCGGGACAGTCTCTATGCCACCGTGGTGCGCGAACTGGCCACGCGCTTTGCCACCTTCTTTGGCAGCTTCACGCGCGTCATCGGCGCGCAGATCATCATCTCGGTCATCAACACCGCCCTCACCGCCGTGTTCCTGGTCTGGAACGATTTTCCCTATCTCCCGGTGATCGTCTTTCTGACCTTCCTTTGCGGCCTGCTGCCCATCGTTGGCAACCTCATGAGCAACACGCTCATCATGGGAGTGGGCTTCACCCTCTCGCCGAAGATGGCTCTGATCGCATTGCTCTACCTGGTGCTCATCCACAAGCTCGAGTACTTCCTCAACAGCAAGATCATCGGGGATCGCATCAAGAGTCCCATGTGGCTGACGCTGGTGGGCATCGTGCTGGGCGAGAAGCTTATGGGCATCCCCGGCATGATCCTCGCCCCGGTGGTGCTCCATTACATCAAGGTGGAGGCCTCTCGAAGGAAACTCCTTGAGGAGGCGGTGGCCACACCGCACCCGCCCCCCGCACCGTCCGCAGGCGGCGGCTGATCTATGGAAACGCTCAATAGGGCTGCAACCTCGGGTCCGGCAGCAGCCAGCCCCAGTCTTCCCCTCCCGGATCGTCGTGGCCCTTCTTCTTGACCACCGTGCCCCCGTCGCAAAGCCGTTCCACTTCCCGTTCGGGAAGGCATGGTTTCTTTATCAAGACGCATCAGGGGCTGATTCTTGTGAAGCAGACTTTTCCGGCGTGACCGGCCAGCGGGTCATGGCCATAGTGACTGCTCGCCGGAATGACCGGGCAAGCCCGAACGTATCATGAGTGCCACTGCGTTACCCTACGAGATCCAGGAATTTGAGCGGCTGTTGAACAAACCCAACAGCGATCCCACCGGATTTGCCAGCCTGTTTGGTGGCGGTGAGCTCTGGGTCACCCGCGTGCCGGCCCGCCTGGATGTCATGGGCGGCATCGCCGATTACTCGGGCGCCAACGTCTGCGAAGCGGTCCTGGGACGGGGTGTGCTGCTCGCCCTGCAACCGCGCACCGACCGCACCCTGCGCATCCGCACCATGCAGGCCGGCCTCAAGGCGCTGCCGGTCGAGACCCGCATCCCGCTGGAGTACTTCAAGTCCGGCGACGGACTCGCCGAATATCACGAAGTGCGCGCGGTGTGCCAGGCGCATCCCCTGGCCAACTGGACCGCCTACATCGGGGGCAGCATTTTCACGCTGTTGCGCGAGGAAGCGGTGGACATGCCTTACGGCTTCAACATGCTTCTCCTGAGCGCGGTGCCCATGAACGTGGGCATCGGCAGTTCCGCCGCGGTCGAGATCGGCACGCTCACCTGCCTCAACGCCTACCTGGGGCTCAACCTGGACCCGGCGCGCATCGCCCGGCTGGGTCAGATGGCGGAGAACCATGTGGTCGGTGCCCCGTGCGGCATCATGGACCAGACCGCCATTGTGAGCGGACGGCAGGGTTGCCTGACCCACATCCTCTGCCGCCCCGGGCAGGTGAAGGGCGAGGTGGAGATCCCGTCCGGCACCGGCTTTGTGGGGATCAACTCCATGGTGCGGCACAGCGTGGCCGGCACTCCCTACAGCGATACGCGCATCGGCGCATTCATGGGGCGCAAGATCATCAATGACCAGCGCGCCCGGACCGGTCGTGGGGCGCTGGATTACCTCACCGAGCTCTCGGTGGATGAATTCGACCGCAGTTACGTGTCCGCATTGCCGGAGACGTTGGTCGGCACCGAGTTTCTCAACCGGCACAAGACCCACGACGACCCGGTCACCAAGATCCAGCCGGATGCCACGTATCGCGTGGCCGGCCCCACGCGGCATCCGGTGGAGGAGAACGAGCGGGTGCTGCGGTTCATCAGCGCGCTGCGGGCGGCGAAGGGCGGTGACGGGCAGGCCTTGGTGACGGCCGGGGACTGCATGTATGGCGCGCACGCCAGCTACCGCGACAACTGCCGGCTTTCAACCGATGAGGTCAATTTTCTTGTCGAGGCCGTCCGGCAGCGCGGCGTGAAGTCCGGCTTGTTCGGGGCCAAGATAACCGGGGGTGGCACGGGCGGCACGGTGGCGGTTTTCGGAAAGCTGGATGCTCTGCAGCGCGAGATCCCGAAGATCGCCGTGGAGTATTCGCGGCGCGTCGGGGCCGTGCCCGACATCTTTGAAGGCACCTCTCCGGGGGCCGTCGAGTTCGGCGCGCGACGCTACACCTTTGGTGCGACCGGCTGGCAGCGGCACGAGGTGTGACGCGAATTGGACGGATTTCCGCGAATGGAGTCAGACCGGTGTCGATCTGCGAACTCGTGCCCCATCTTTTATGAGCACCGCAGTGCGTAAAGCAGTCGTTCCCATCGCCGGGCTTGGCACACGCCACTTTCCCGCCTCGCACGCAGTGAAAAAGGAGTTGTTTCCGGTGGTGGGACCGGACGGCATCGCCCGGGCGCTGTTCCATTACCATCTGCTGGAGATGGAAGCGGCCGGCATCGAGGAGGTCTGCATCATTGTGCAGCCCGGCGAGGATGTGCTGGTGCGGTCCTACCTGGATGGCCCGGGTGATGCATACCTGAAGCGGCTTACAAGGTATCCGGCGCTCCTGCGCGAGGCCGAGCAGATGCGCGGGTTCTCCCGGCGCGTCAGTTACGCCGTCCAGCAGGTCCAGGAGGGCTACGGTCACGCCGTTTACCAGACCAAGGCGTTCGCCGGCGGCGAACCGGTCCTGCTGTGCCTCGGGGATCACCTCTTCCGCGGCACACCCGACTCGCCTTACGGCGAGTTGGCGGGTATGGCGGCCGTGTCGGGTGGACGATCGGTGTCCGCGGTGAATCGCATCGCCGCCGCCGAATTGAAGGGGTATGGGACCATTGCCGGGCGGCGGCGGTCGGACAATCCCCGCTTGATTGATGTGTCCCGGATCATCGAGAAGCCGGCGGTCGATGTTGCCCGGGAACAGTTGCACGTGGATGGCCTGCCACCGGAAACATGGCTGGGCTGGTTCGGGATGCACCTCCTCGCACCGAGCATTTTTGATGTGCTCGAGGAAATGATCCGGGACGACGCGCGCGATCACGGCGAGTTCCAGCTCACGCGTGCCCAGGAGATTCAGCGCCAGCGCCAGGGGTATCTGGCACTGGAGATGACCGGCGCACAGCGGTTCGACTTCGGGGTTCCGGACGACTTCGTGCGCAGCGTGCAGGCGTTTCGCGACCTGTAGCAGCGGTCTGTGACCGTCGCCCGCCCGCCTAAGCCTCTCGGCGAACGCGGTAGCAAAGCGACGACGGCGCTTGCGGACCGCGAGCGGTTCCCCACTCGCATCGGCCACATTGCTCGAGAGCTTCGGCGCCGCGAACGCTCCCCAGCTGGCGATCACCGAAGCCGCCATGAGTCCCAGCGCCGCCAGGGCGAGGCGATGCCGGATCGTCGGGCGGGTGACGCGCTGCAGGGCCAGGGCCAGGCTGGCGGCGATCAACGCCCCTTGCCAGAGGGAATGCAGCAGGGCCTCGCGCAGTTTTCCCGTGACACGGCGGATCGCGCCGCCATCCTGATCCCATGACAAGCGCCGAAGCCGTGCGATTGCTGGATCAGTTCCGGTCCGGGAAGGTTTCCCAGGACAAGGTGTTGCGCGCGTTTCAATCCGAACCGGTGGCGCATCTGGGGTTTGCCCAGGTGGATACGCATCGGGCCCTGCGCAAGGGTTTTCCGGAAGTGATCTTCGGCGCGGGCAAGACCGCATCGCAGGTGGTCAAGATTGCGGCGCGGTTGGCCAGGCACGGCCAGCCCGTCCTGGTGACCCGGGTCAACGTGGAACAGGCGCGGGCGTTGAAGCGGCAGTTCCGCAAGGCGGTTCATCACGAGATTGCCCGGTGCGTCACCCTCGAGAAGAAGCCCCTGGCCAAACGCCCGGGCCTGATCGGGATCATTTGTGCCGGCACCAGCGACCTGCCGGTGGCCGAGGAAGCGGCGGTGACGGCGGAGGTCATGGGCAACCGGGTCGAGCGGCTGTTCGACGTGGGCGTGGCGGGCCTGCATCGGATCCTGAGCCGGATGGACCTGCTGCAACGGTGCCGCGTGCTGGTGGTGGTGGCGGGCATGGAAGGGGCGTTGCCCAGCGTGGTGGGCGGGTTGGTGGACAAGCCGGTCATTGCGGTGCCGACCAGCGTCGGTTACGGGGCCAGCTTTGGGGGCATTGCGGCCCTGCTGGGCATGCTCAACAGTTGCGCCAGCGGGGTGACAGTGGTGAACATTGACAACGGATTCGGAGCGGGTTACGCGGCGAGCCAGATAAACGGCCTCGTTTCGCGGTAAACCGATGACATGTTTCAGCGAAACCCGCATGTTTGGCGCGCATTGCAATTCCGACCGGCGCAGGCGATGATCCGCACATCATGAAGACGATCACGCTGCATCACGTGGGTGACCACCTGCTTCGCAAGCTGGAAGCGCGGGCGGCTGCCAATCAGCGCAGCCTGGAAGATGAAGCGATCGCCTGCTTGCAGGTGACACTGGATGCGGAGGACGAATTGATCGGCGCGATTTCTCCCGGTCAATGGGCTGAGATCGAAGAGTCCGTGTGCGAGTCCATCCACGACAAGGGCACACCGCTGACGGGCGCAGATTTCGAGCACTACCGGGGGTTGGCACGTGGCGGCAACCGTTCATAAGACGTCCCGCGCCGAGGCGGATATTGCCGGGGCGATCACCTACCTTGCTGAACGCAATCCCCAAGCGGCCATGGGTTTTGTCAATGATCTTGAGCGTCTTGTGGACACCATTGCCTGCTTTCCCGAACTGTTTCCTCGACAGCGCCGAAGCACTCGTCCGGAATGGCGTGATGTGCGCATGGCTGTCCTGCGTCGGTTCAACCATCTCGTGTTCTATACGTTCGAACGCGACACGGTCATCATTCGCCGGGTGATCCACGCGGCACGGAACGAACCATGAAAGTTCTTTATCTCGATCTGTTCAGCGGCATTGCCGGTGACATGTTCGTCGGCGCATTGGTTGACCTGGGCGTGGATCCGAAGCGCCTGGAGCGCGAACTCCGGAAGCTCAACCTGCAGGGCTACCATCTGCACGTCGGCCGCCAGACCAAAGCGGGCATCGCGGGGACGAAGTTTGATGTGCATGTGGAGGAGGTTCGAAGTCCGAAGTCCGAAGTCCGAAGTCACGGTCACCACCACGATCATTCCCACACTCACGAGCACGACCACCCGCATGATCACCCTCACCCCGCGCATGAGCATGCGCACGGGCGCAACTTCGCCGACATCAAGAAACTCATCACCAGGAGCAAGCTGTCGCCGTGGGTGAAACGGAAGTCCGTGGCCGTGTTCCAGCGCATCGCCGAGGCGGAAGGCAAGATCCATGGGCTGCCCCCGGACCGGGTGCATTTCCACGAAGTCGGCGCGGTGGATTCCATTGTGGACATTGTGGGTGCCTGCATTGCGCTCGAGTGGCTGGGCAAACCCCGGGTGCTGGCCAGTCCGGTGGTCGAGGGCATGGGCTGGGTGGATTGCGAGCATGGCCGGATGCCCGTGCCGGCTCCCGCCACGCTGGCCATTCTCGGAGCCCGGGGGGTGGGACTGACCCAATGCGACGAGCCTCACGAACTGGTCACGCCCACCGGGGCGGCGCTGGTCGCCGAGTTCGCCGAGTCCTTCGGGCCGATGGAAAGCCTGGCGGCTGAACGCATCGGGTTCGGACTCGGCACGCGCGATAACCAGACGCGGCCCAACGTGTTGCGGGCGGTGTTGGGGAGATCGAAGACCCGGGGTGGGAAATCGCAGGCCGGCGACGAGGGATCGGGGTTGGATTGGGAGCGGGACACGGTGGCGGTGTTGGAGACCAACCTCGACGACTGCACGGGAGAACTGCTCGGGCATTTTCTGGACACGGCCATGGCGGCGGGGGCGCTGGATGTGTTTCAGGTGCCGGTGGTGATGAAGAAGAACCGGCCGGGAGTGCTGTTGACGGTCTTGTGCGCCGAAGCCGACGCGGATCGGTTCAGCGAACTGATCCTGCGTGAGACGACGGCCTTCGGGGTGCGGCGGCATCTGGCCGAACGGCGCAAGCTCCGGCGCGCGATCCAGCCGGTGAAAACCCCCTTTGGCCGGGTGGACGTTAAGCTGGGCTGGCTGGGCGGGCAGGTGGTGCAGGCGGCGCCCGAATATGAATCCTGTCGCCGCGCGGCGGCCGCCGCCGGGGTGCCGGTGAGGAGGGTCTATGAAGCGGCGGTCCGGGCTTCCAAGGAGGCCGCAAAAGCCATTTGACGCGCCCGCTCCCGGCTGCCTCAATGTGCGGGTCCGGTTTTTGAGCACACGACTTTATGGCAACGGTTCCTGACGAACTGAAATACACCAAGTCCCACGAGTGGGTGCGGGTGAGCGAGGGCACGGCCACGGTGGGCATCACCGACCACGCGCAGGCGGAATTGACCGACGTGGTGTTCGTGGAGTTGCCGGTTCCCGGACGGCAGGTGAAGGCCGGGGAAGTGGTGGCCGTGGTGGAGTCGGTCAAGACGGCCAGCGACATTTATTCCCCCCTGAGCGGAGAGGTGGTGGGGGTGAACCAAGGGGTGGTGGACAATCCGGCCCTGGTGAATTCCGAGCCTTACGGTGTAGGCTGGTTCTACCAGATCAAGCTCTCGAATGCGGATGAAATCAAAGGCCTGCTTTCCAGCGAAGATTACACCGCCCAGATTGGTGGGCCTTAGCGTCCGGGCGCCAGTTGCGCTCGAGGACATTGTGGTGCAAGGTCAAGCCGTGAACCTCAAACGCGTTCGTCTCTTCATCAAACCCTACTGCGGTTGGTGTCATCGGGCCATTCACTGGTTGGAGGCGCGCGGGATTGATTTCGAGGAGATTGATGTGACGGCCGACGAGGTGGCGTTCGAGGAGATGATCCGGTTGAGCGGACAGGAACTCGCGCCGGTGATCGACGTGGATGGAATGATCCTGGCTGATTTCGGTCCGGAGGAGCTGGCAGTGTTCTGGAAAAACCTGGAAAGGAAGCATGCCGAGCGCTCCGCCCGCTGAACCTCCTGTCCGTCCCCGACTTCCCGATTGGCTGCGCCTCCAGTTGCCCACGTCGGCCACCTTTGCCCGCACGCGGTCGCTGCTGGACGAGTTGAATCTGCACACCGTCTGCGAGAGTGCCAAGTGCCCGAACCATTGGGAATGCTGGCAGCGGGCCACGGCCACCTTCATGATCGGCGGCGACCGCTGCACCCGCGCCTGCGGGTTTTGCGCGGTCAGCACGCTTAAGCCGTTGGCTCTGGATCCGGATGAGCCCCGGCGCGTGGCCGAGGCCACCCGGCGCATGGGCCTGCGTCATGTGGTGATCACTGCCGTCGCCCGGGACGATGTGGCGGATGGCGGAGCGGCGCACTTCCGCGCCACCGTGGAGGCCGTCCGGCAGTTGAACCCCGGCATCGTGGTCGAGGTGTTGACGCCCGATTTCCTCGACAAGGACGCCAGTATCGACCTGGTTCTGGCCGCCCGGCCGCAGATCTTCAATCACAACCTCGAGACCGTCCGGCGCCTCACGCCTTCCGTGCGGCATCGTGCGACCTATGACCGGTCCCTGAGCGTGCTGCGCAAGGTGAAGGGGCGCGGTGGGACGGCGGTTTACAGCAAGTCGGGGATGATGTTGGGGTTGGGGGAGCGGCGCGACGAGGTGCGGGAGGCGATGCGGGATCTGCGGGAGGCGGGCGTCGAGTTGCTCACCCTCGGCCAGTATCTTCAGCCGACCCTGAAGCACCTGCCCGTCGTGGAGTTCATTGCGCCGGCGGTATTCCGGGAACTCGAGGGGGAGGCCCGGGCGATGGGTTTCCGACACGTCGCCAGCGGTCCCCTGGTGCGCAGCTCCTACCACGCCGACGATTTTCAGCCGTCCTTACCGGCGTAGGAGCCCGGGATTCTTCATGGCCATCCAGATCCCGATGGCGATGACGCCCAGGAACAGGGCCAGGGCCAGGAGGGTGGCGACGAACTTGAGCAGCTTGGCCTGGTCCATCATCTGACGCGACCGTTCCTTCTCGGCCTGCATGAACACGGCGAACTCGCGGTCGAGATTGATGACCTCTTCGACATCTTCACGCAGTTTGAGTGTCAGCCAGCGGCCGCCTTCCCCCGCCCACTCGGGCGGCAGCTTCTGGAGCGTTGCAGTGTCCGGCGAGGTCAGCCCGGCGCGCGTCCAGAACGGGGCGTTTTCAGAGGTCCAGAGCCGGACCAGACCGTGGTTGGCGGCCACGGACTGGAGGCGGTCCCAGAGCGTGGACCGCAGCGTGTCAGCCAGGGCGAAATCCGCATAGGCTTCGCTGTGAATCAGCCCCTGCTTGCCGGCCAGCCGGATTCCGATGGCGCCCTGAATTTGATCCGCCCCGTCCAACGCCACCTGAAATTCCGTCAGCCGCTTCTCCAGTCCGTCGGCCGGCAGGTGCATGCTCTGCCAGAGGGCCACCAGGGCGTCGCGATCGTCCACCACCGCACGGCGAACCGTGTATGAACCGGGAGTCATGCCCGGCAGGCTAGGACGGCAGCCGCTGATTTCCAGTCCAAATCCACTTCAGCATTGCATGCCGGCTGGAAATCCGGATGATGGGGGACCGTCGGAGCGTAGCTCAGCCTGGCTAGAGCACCTGCTTTGGGAGCAGGACGTCGCAGGTTCAAATCCTGTCGCTCCGACCATTCTTTCAAAGGGAAACGGCGAATCAAATATGTTCAGCCTGTCGCCTCATCTGTCGCCTGAAAGGCGGGCTTTCAACCCCGCGCTCGGGCGGGCTTTGCTGGATGCGGCCAAGGCTTTGGAGCGGGCCGGAAGGGAGTTGCTAGGCGATGGGGGTTCTTCTCGCATTTCATCCAGTCCGCTCTGGCAGGATTCTGCCACCCTCATGGAGTTGGTGAATGAGTTTCTTCTGTGCAAGGCCAGAACCGGACGGTCCGACCGCTATTTGCGCCAGTTGCGTGTTTCCCTTTCTCACTTTGCCGCCGGCCGGGCACGCAAAGCTATTGCGTCGATTTCCTGCCATGACGTCGAAGGCTGGCTTCAATCCACTGATTGGTCTCCGGTGACTCAAAAGGGATACCTCGGGGACGTGCGGGTGTTGTTCAACTTCGCTCTGAAGCGCGGTCTGTTGGAAAGGAACCCGGCTTTGGGAGTGGAGTTGCCTTGCCCGGAGGCCTCCGACCCTCCGAAGATTCACACCCCGGCCGAAGTCTCCCACGTGATGAACACGGCTTACAAGTCGGATCCCGACGTTTGCCGACACTTGGCCATCCGTTATTTCGCTGGCGTCCGGTCCTCAGAAGCGCACCGGATGACGGATGCGAACGTGTTGCTTGACCGTGGGGT
>JALOTZ010000081.1 GCA_025457615.1 Verrucomicrobiota bacterium | reverse complement strand
CTCCGGCACCGTGACCGACTGGCAGGACTCCTCCGGCAGCGGCAACAACACCGCCAATGCGGGTGCCATTCAAGGCCAACCCAAATGGCCCAGCGGCAGCGTGGCCGCCTCTGGCAAGGCCGGCGTGGATCTGGGCGCGCTCCGAAATGGGTTCCGCTCGTGGACTGCCACCGCGCAGAATTCCTGGCTGGATTTCACGGGAGCTGCCGCGGGCAAGAGCGGCTTTGCCGTCTTGGTGGCCTTCAAGGTGGACGGCAGCCCGAGCAGCGCAGCACGCAACACCTTAATCGCCAATCATGGTAATCCGGCGGGGGCCAAATCCTTCGTGCTCAAGTATGAGACCGGTTATCCCGGTCTTTACCTCAACAATGGCTCGACCCCCACGCAACATATCAACACCAATTCCAGCGCGGCGCTGGCGGTGCGCGACACCGTGGTGTTTGCGTTCAATTACGACAAAACCACCGGCTTCTGGGAGTTGTGGGACTCCAAGAGCGGAGGCCGGATGACCAACACGACTGCGGCGGGCGACTTTTCCTCCACCCAGACCATGTGGATTGGCACCTCGGACAACAGTGGCCAATACATTAATGGCGATATCTTTGAAGTTCGGGTTTATGACAATGTGCTAAGTTCCAATGACCTGGCGACGGCCCGTCAGGAAATGGAAAATCTTTGGGTGGCCCCCACCACCACACCGTTGCCGCCGTTCTTTAATTTAGCTCTGGGTCTCGACGAAGCGGCTTTATTGCAATGGCAGGACAACAACGTCTTGAACGTTAATTCGAACTTCTACATTTATCGCTCCTTGACCAGCGGATCAGGTTACACCCGGGTCGCCACCAACTCGCCAGCCAGCACACAATATATTGACCAAGGGCTGGCCAACGGAACCACCTACTACTATGTGATGTCCGCAGTGGGCACCAACGGCACAGAATCGGCCTATAGCTTCGAAAAGGCAGTCACCCCGGTGGCCTTCGGCACCAATTCGGTCTTGATTCAACATCTGGATGCCACCAATTCCAGTTCCCTTATTGTCTTTGGCAGTCAGGTGCTGAGTTGGTTCGATCAGTCGGGCAATGTCAATGACGCCACTCCGACCACCGGCCCCAACGTTGGGACTCCCCTGTATCCCAGCGCCAGCCTGTCCGGCTCCGGATTTGCGGGTGTGGACTTGGGCACTAATTCATGGATTGGTTCTCTTCCAAACGTCCGGAGCGGCTTGGATTTGTTCTCGCAGCCCAAGCAATCCAGCTTCCTGGACTTTACCGGCGCAGCCTTGACCAACGGCGGCTTCTCCGCGCTGGTTGCCTTCAAGGCCGACACGGTGATCACCACCAACGTCAACGACCAATCGCGCAACCCGGTGCTCGTCAATCACGGGAATCCCGCCCTCGGCAACACCTTCGGTCTCCGATTCACCGGTCAAGGTTGGATGGAGGCGTTTGCCGGCGGAACCGTCTATCAAAAAACCAACAATGCCCCGGTCAAGGACGGTGACACCATCGTCTATGGCTTCAACTACGACGAAAGGTCCGGCCAGATCGAGTTCTGGGATTCTAAGAACAATTCCTCCCTGATCGCCACCAACATTGCGTATGGCAACTTCGCGTCGTCGCAGATCATGAGACTGGGCACGAGTGACAACAACCAGCAGCAGTTTGACGGCATGGTGGGCGAAGTGAAAATCTACAAGGGCAAGCTCAGCTCCGCCGCCATGATTGCCGAGGGCCAATCCCTCGCCACCAAGTGGGGAGCCGTGGTCGCCACCACCAATGACTTCTATCTGGTGGATCTGGTGCCATCCTCCGGCACACTCAGCCCGGCCTTCAGTTCGAACGTGTTGAGCTACGCTGCAAGCGTGGACAACTCTGTATCGAACCTCACCGTGACGCCGACAGCGGCCTCCGCCAATTCCGTCATCTCGGTGCAGGTCAACGGCGGCGGCTACGCCAACGTCGCCTCCGGTTCGCCCAGCGGACTGCTCGACTTGAATGAAGGTGCCAACACGGTGGATGTTCTGGTGACGGCGGAAAACCAGGCGTTCACCCAGACCTATACGGTCACCGTCACGCGGGCTGCGGGCGGACCCGCGGCGGAGAGCATCACCACGGCGGTCTCTGGCGGAAACCTGATCCTGAGCTGGATCGACCCGAGTTGGAAGCTGGCCACGGGGACGAATGTGACGGCCATCACGAACATCATTCCGGGGGCGACCAGTCCTTACACAAACAGCCTTGGTAGCGATCCGCAACGCTACTTCCGGTTGATCTATCCGTAAGGCGCAGTACGATGTTGAAGTGATTCACCAAGGGCGGCCTTCGGGCCGCCCTTTTTTGCCACGGCGCCTGAAGCATGTCTGTTAAGGAAAACCTAAAGCAGCCAATGCAACACCAGTGCCAGCGCAGTTCCATGGAATACCAATTTGCAATGACAAATAACACCCAGACCGGGCGCGTCACTCCGGGCGCGCCGTCGCGACAAGCAAACCCGCGCCGCTTGCGCCCGGTGGTAGATGGCTCCGTGGCGGGACGCTCCCGGTTGCGGCAGTTGTCCCTGGTTATTGCGTGCCTGCTCGTCGGCTTGGGGCCGCTGACCCTGCCCGCCGCGCTGATTCAATATCTCGACGCCACCGTTGCGGCCAGCATCACCACCAATGCCTCCGGCACCGTCACCGCGTGGAACGACCTGTCGGGCAGCGGCAACTGCGCCACGTGCGGCGGGGCGGTGCAAGGCACGCCGAAATGGCCCAGCGCCAGCCTCTCGGCCACGGGCCTGCGTGGCGT
Organism: Verrucomicrobiota bacterium; assembly: GCA_025457615.1. Classification (GTDB taxonomy): domain Bacteria; phylum Verrucomicrobiota; class Verrucomicrobiia; order Limisphaerales; family DSYF01; genus JALOTU01. The sequence continues at coordinate 3,078 of JALOTZ010000081.1, read as the reverse complement.
GGACATGGGAACCAACCGCAATGGCTTCCGATTGTGGTCCACCACCGCACAGGATGCTTGGCTTGATTTTACCGGCGCGGCCTCCGGCAAGAGCGGTTTTGCCGTGTTGGTCGCCTTTAAATGCGATGGGATTGTGACTAACGGCAGCGGCTTTGATCCGGTGTTTGCCAACCATGGTGCCCCTCTCACCGCGAATTCCTTCGGCCTGAATTTTCTGACGAGCGGCCAGCTGAGTTTCTACGCGCTGGGTGCGCAGTATCCCAGAGCCGGAACAGCGGTGCAGGCCGGGGACACGGTGGTCATGGCGTTCAACTATAACGCGGCCACCGGGGCCTACGAATTTTGGGATTCCAAGAATAGTTCCTCGGCCACCGGCACGCTCGCGGCCAATGGAAACTTCTCCTCGGTGCAGACGCTCTATCTGGGCACCACGGAAAATCCTGGTCAACAGCTGAATGGCATGATCGGTGAGGTCAGGGTGTTCGATTCGGTTCTGAGCGCCGTTCAGTTTCAGACCGAGCGGGAGGCGATGGCCGTGAAGTGGGCGGATTACGTGCCGCCGGTTGCAGTTCACTGGCGCGTTCGGCCCCAGAATCCGTCGTTCCCGACCACGGACGAGGTGGTGTATGGGGTGTCATTGGCCGATTCGGGTTTTTCCAATCCATTGCCGCCGGATCCGGCCAATCAGGATTGCACAGCGACCTTTCAGGAGGCGCTGAGTGTGGTGTCCGGGGCGGGCGGGGGCGTGGTGTTTGTGCCCGCCGGCTTTTATCGTCTGGAGGGCACCCTGACGATTCCCAGCCGCGTCACACTGCGCGGCGAATGGAAAGCACCGGTGGCCGGTCAGCCGATTTCCGGCACCGTGCTCAAGGTCTATGCCGGACAAAATGACGAGAACGGCACGCCGTTCATCAGATTGTCCGCCAGTTCCGCCGTCAAGGACCTGGCGTTCTGGTATCCGGACCAGTTGCCGGGCGCGATCGTGCCGTATCCACCCACGATTCAACGCGGGGATAACGGGGCCAATCACACGGCTGAAAACATTACTTTTGTGAATTCCTACGTCGGATTCACCACCTATCGCAACGGCATCGGCAGCCGGCCGATGGCGCGGAACATTTATGGTACCCCGCTCAAAACGGGGATCATTTTGGATGTCCTGGCCGATGTGGGCCGCGTGGAGAATGTGAATTTTTCTCCGGACTACTGGGCGGGCTCCGGCCTGACCAATGCGCCGACGGCAGGCGAGCATGAAGCCTGGATCTACAACAACGGCACTGGCGTGCTGGTGGGCCGGATTGACTGGTCCTATTTCTCCTTCGTGACGGTGGAGGGCTACAACGTCGGGCTTTCCCTGCGGCGCTCCCCCTTCGACGGGCGCGATCCGAACGGGCAATACTACGATTTTAGCCTGACCAACTGTCAGACCGGGGTTTTCGTGGATTACAGCGCCTATGGTTCGCTGATGAGCCGGTTTGACATTCAAGGCGCGGTCACCGGGATTCATCTGGGCACGAACGCGGAAGACTCCGTCACGCTGCATACCTGCACCCTCAACGCGACATCCAACGCGCTGCTCAATGAGGGCAACGCGCCGGTATCGCTTGAGAGCTGCATCCTTCAGCAGGGTAAACTGTATGCCAAGAAGGGTTACTTGACGGTGATGGATTCGGACTTCAGCAGCCCCTCCGGCACACACATCCAAATGGACAGCGGGGTCCTGGGCGGCTCGATTCTCGGCAACCGGTTCACCCGGAGCCCGGTGATCGTCGAGACCACCACCCGCACGGTGGCGATTGATCATGCGCCGGTGGTGGCCACGCCGATGCCGGTCTATGAGTTCAGGCAGCCGACCACGGCCTACAAACCTGCCAAGACCAATCTCTACGTCGTGACCGAGGCGCCCTACAGCGCCGCGGCGGACGGCGTGACCGACGACACCACCGCCTTCCAGGCGGCACTGAACGCGGCGGGCAGCAATGGCGGCGGTCTGGTGTTTGTTCCGGGCGGCGATTACCGGTTGGATGGCACGCTCACGGTGCCCAGCGGCGTGGAACTGCGCGGTGTCTTTGAGACGCCGCCCGCCACCGTCAATCGCGGCAGCGTGCTGAATGTTTACAGCGGCCAGAATCAGTCGAACGGCACCCCGTTTATACAGATTCAAACCAACGCCGGCATCCGCGGTCTGACCTTCCATTATCCGGAGCAGATTTATGATGCGAACGATACCACCAACGCCGGGTTTGTCCCGTATCCGTTTTTGATCCGGGGCCTGGGCGCGGATGTTTACGTGATCAACAGTTGCTCGACCATCACCTATCAACTGATGGATCTGAAAACCTTCCGCTGCGACCGCCATTATGTGGATGGCATCTACGCCGCGCCGTTCAAGACCGGCTTTGATGTCGGCGGCGGCTCCGCCGACGGACAGATTCGGAGTTGCCACATCATGCCGTCCGCCTACCGGTTCGCCTCGAGCGCGTATCCAAGTATTCCCTCGACCAGCATCACCGCGACGCTGGCGGACATCTTTGAGCAAAACGCCTCGATGTATGTATTCGGCAATGTCACAAACCAGGTGTTGCATCACGACTTCACCTTTGGCGGACTTCGCGGCGTGACGCTCTATAAGGAGGGCGGGGTGGGTCCGTCGGGGTATTGTGCCGGCATGGGCGCTGATTCCTGCACCACCGCGCTGCGCATCAACGGCGTCGGCGCGGGCAGCTTTGATTTTATCAACACCCAGTTGGTCAGCACGGCTCCGGCGAACGGGCGGTTTGTTGAGACGGACAGCGCCTTCGCGGATACGTTCCGCCTGTTCAACACCGCCTGCTGGGGCGGCCCGCAAAAATCCGCGGTGGTCAACGGCGGGCGGTTGGAATTCCAACTCGTCCGGATCGATCAGGCCGCCAACCCCGTCTTCGATGTCAATGGCACCGGAAGTCTCAGCGTCATGGGCGGCGACGTGAGGAGTTCACTGACCACTTACCATCAGGTCGAGGCGACGGCCACGGCTGCCTTCATCGGCAACATGCTCAGCATCGCCACCGGAAACATGCCCAAATCCTCCGCGCAGAT
>JALOTZ010000023.1 GCA_025457615.1 Verrucomicrobiota bacterium | reverse complement strand
TCGCGTGTGAAATGTTCCGGTGGATGGAACACCGGGTAATGCAACTTGCCGAACTCGATCTCGACATTGCATTGCTCGGCGACTTCGAGCGTGTTGATGACGGCCTCCGGAACCTCGGTGAACCGGGCTTTCATCTCCTCGGCCGACCGCAGGTAGAACTGCTCCTCGGCATAGCGCATGCGCTTGCTGTCGGAGACCAGCGCCTGGGTGCCGATGCAGATCAGGCAGTCATGCGCCCGCGAGTGTTCCTTCCGCACGTAGTGGACATCGTTGGTCGCCACCAGTTTGAGTCCGAACTCCTTCGCCCAGGGAATCAAGTGGCGGTTGACCTTGGCCTGTTCAGGCAGGCCGTGGTTTTGCAGTTCGAGATAGAAATTCTCCGGTCCCAGCGTCTGCTTGAACCAATCGATCGTATCCCGCGCCCGGTCGAGTTGATCGGCGAGGATCAGGCTGGGAATCTCGCTGGCCAGGCAGCCGGAGAGCGCGATCAACCCCGGCTTGCACTCGGCCAGCAGCGCCTTGTCGATGCGCGGCTTGTAATAGTAACCCTCGGTGTGGGCCAGGGTGGACAGGCGCATCAGGTTCTTGTAGCCCGTCTCGTCCTTGGCCAGCAGCAGCAGGTGATGGTAAACGTCCCGCCCGCCCGCCCCGCTTTTCTTCTCGTGCCGGCTGGCGGGGGCCACATAGACCTCGGAGCCGATGATGGGCTTGAGGCCCTTGTTCATGGCGGCCTGGTAAAACTCGATCGCCCCGAACATCACCCCGTGATCCGTGATGGCCAGGGCGGGGAACTTCAGCTCGTGCGCCCGGTCCATCAGCCGGTCCAGGCGGCACGCGCCATCGAGCAGTGAATACTCGGTGTGCAGGTGCAGATGGACAAAGTCAGCGTGCGCCATGGGAGGACAGGTTACTCCGGCGCCGGAACCCCATCAAGGAAGCGATGCGCCCCGGTCCGCCCCGCAGAGCGAGTGTGCCCAACGCGCGTCCATGCTGGGAAGATTCCCTCCCCGAAATGCTCAGGCTTCATTCCCGCCTGCCGTTCGCCTACCCTCCCTCCATGACTGACGCCGCACCGACCCCGCCTGTGGAACGTTTGTTCCCGTTTGTCCTCCGCTCGGGTATCCTGCTGATCGGACGGGACGCCCTCTGGCGACGGAAAGGCCGGCTGCACTTTGTCCTCATCACGACGGACCTTTCCCCGGGGAGCCGGGCACAGATCCTGAAGGACTTCGCTCCGTATCCCGTGATCGAGCATTACACCTCGGCCGACCTGGAAACCCACTTCAAGGTGCGCGGCGCAAAGGTGATCGGTTTCCTGAAGTCCGCCCTGGCTCAGTCCATCTGCCGGGAGCTGAAGCCGTATCGGGTCAGCCAGCCGATGGTTTCTCCGAAGCCAGCCGGACCGCCTCCAACTCCTCCCAGCGCGCGTAAAGCTGCACCAGCTTCGCCTTGGCGGCCTTCAGTTCGTCCGCGAGTTGCTCCGTCCGCGCGCCGTGCTGGCGGTGGAAATCCGGCGTGGCGAAGAGGCCCTCGACCCGCGCAATCTCCGCCTCGGTGACCAGGATCCGCCCCTCCATGCCCTCCAGCTCGCGCGCCTCGCTCCAGGTCAGCTTGCGGGGTTTGGCGGGCTTCACGTCCGCCGCACCCGGCAGCGGTGCCGCCGCCCGGTGCGGGGAAGCCGCGGTTGCGCCGCCACGCAGCCATGCCTCCGCCGCCCGCCGCTTCTTTTCCAGGTAGTAGTCGTAGTCGCCCACGCTGTGGACGATGCGCCCGGAATCCTCGAAGGCGAGGATGTCCGTGCAGACGCGGTTGAGGAAGTAACGGTCGTGGCTGACCACCAGCACCACGCCGGGAAACGCCATCAACGCCTCCTCCAGCACCCGCAACGTGGACAGGTCCAGGTCGTTGGTCGGCTCGTCCAGGATCAGGAAGTTGCCGCCGTGCTTGAGAATGCGCGCCAGCAACAGGCGGCTGCGCTCGCCGCCGCTGAGATGCTTCACCCGGGTGCTGATCCGATCGTCGGTGAACAGGAACCGCTTGAGATAGGCGCGCAAGGAGAGCTTGGCTTCGCCCCATTGCACAAACTCGGTCCCGTCCGCGATTTCCTCGAGCACCGTGCGCTCGTCGTTCAACTGCAACCGGCCTTGATCGACATAATTGAAACAGGTCAGCTCGCCGGCCTTGAGGGTCCCTTCCGTGGGCGTCAGCCCGCCCATCAGCACCCGCAGCAACGTGGTTTTGCCCACCCCGTTGCGCCCGACCACCCCCACCCGCTGCCCCTTCTCAAAGCTGAAACGGAAGTCCCGGAACAACCTCCGTCCGGCCAGGGTGACGCCCAGACGGGTGACTTCGAGAACCCGGTTGCCCAGGGGCGGCGGCGGGGGGATGCACAGCTCGACATCCTCCTCGATGACGGGCCCTTCCTGGGCGGCGGTGTCGTAGTAGCGCTCGAACCGGTTCTTCTGCTTGCTGCGTTGCGCCCGGGGCCCCTGCCGCACCCAGGCCAGCTCTTTCTTCAAGAACATCTCCCGCTTGTGCTCGAGGACCGCGTCCGCCGCCTGGCGCTCCGCCCGCGCCAGCAGGTAATCGGTGTAACCGCCGTCGTGCGAAAAGAACCGGCCGTCCGACAGCTCCACCATGCGCCGCGTCACCCGGTCCAGAAAGTAACGATCATGGGTGACGACCAGAAAGGTGCCCGCGAAATGCTCCAGGAACTCGGCCACCCACTCGATGGATTCCGGGTCCAGATGGTTGGTGGGCTCGTCCAGAATCAACAGGTCCGGACGCGACACGATGGCGCGGCACAACGCCACGCGCCGCTTCTCGCCGCCGGACAACGTGGCCACCTTCCGATCCTCCGGCGGACAGTTCAGGTGCGACAGCGCGGCTTCGAGGCGGTTGTCGAGGGTCCAGCCTTCGAGGGCGTGGATGCGATGCTCCAACTCCTCGTGACGCTTCGAGGCCTGCGGCAGCGCTTCGAACTCGGCGATGAGGTCGAGCACGTGCTGGGCCCCGGCCCGGACGCTTTCCCTCACGGTCTGTTCCTCCTCCAGCGCGAAGTCCTGGGCCAGGTAGCCGACCACCAACCCGCGACGCCGCGTCACTTCGCCCGCGTCCGGGGTTTGGAGTCCGGCGAGGATCCGAAGGAACGTGGTCTTGCCGCAGCCGTTGCGTCCGACCAGCCCGATCCGCTCGCCCTCCTCGATCGCCAGGGTGGCCTGGTCGAGGATTGCGCGTTCGCCGTAGCGAACGGTGACCTCGGTGGCGTTCAGGATGGTGGGCATGGCTGTTCAACCCCGCACCCCCGCGGCCCAACCGCGGAGAAACCGGGGACGGGAGGCTATCCTCCCAGGGCGGGGCGACAAGTCCGCAAGCGCAAGCCCACCCCGACGGGCGCCTCTGGACATTGCCCCCGGCGCGCGGCCTTCAGGCCGCTTCAACGTCCGCAGGGCATGCGAGGAAACGCTGGTTCCGCGGGCTTGCGAATGCTGAAGCGGCATCCATGCCGCGCCCCGGCCGGAGTTGCGTTCGAGGACAGCGCCAATATGCACCCACCGCGCCTTCTGCGCCGCTTTCCGTGCGCCGTTGGTCCGGAGTGGCCCGTTGCGGCGGAGCGGCGGACGGGCACTGCACGGTGGGTTGCCCGAAACCGCGGGTTCGGAGGCGCCCACTACGGTTTCTGCGCGGGGGGACTGCCGGGGGACGGAGCGCGTTGGACCAAGCCGTACTTGGCGAGAATGGGCAGCACGTCGGGATGCGTCTTGGAGTATTCCCCGAGTTGTTCGATGAACTGCCTCATGACGGGCACATTCTTCTCGTTGTAGGCGTTGATCACCTGCCGGGCTTCTTCGAGCTGCTGCGCCTGCAGTTGGATCGCCGCCATGTCGGCCCGCGCGTAGCGTACCTGTTGCAACAGGTAGATCGTCAGGGTGCCGCTGATCACCAGCAGCAGAATCAGGAGGTTCGACACCTGACGCTCCGCCGCCCGCAGGGAGGCCGCGGGATCCGGTTCCGCCGACGGTTTGACCGAGAAGGGGCCGGCGGGACGGTCGGCTGCCGAAGCTGGCTGGCCGGCGGCGCCGGGTTCCTGGAACAGGGATTCTTGCTGGCTCATGGCTTGGAGGGTTTGATCCCGACGGAGTCGAGCAGGGGGCGGATGGCCGCGTTGGTCTTGCTGTAGGCGTAGAGATCCAGGGCCAGTTGTTGCATCATCGCCTGGCGCTGCTGGACGGCGACAAGCTGCTGCTGGGTGCCCTGGAGGGTGCGGATCTGGCGGCTGTAATGAATCTGCATCACGCACAGGATCACCGAGGCCATCGCGCTGGCGCCCACCAGCAGGGACAATACCGGCGGGGAAAGGAGCTTGTTCATCACGGGGCGGATTGTAGCGCCGCCCGGGGCGGCGGCCAGTCTTTTTGAGCCGGAGAATCCAACGCCACCCGCCGGGCTTGTCCTTCCGCCGCCACGGCTCAAAAGTAATCCGGCTCGTTGCCCGGCTTCCACTTGATGTTGCAGCCCATGCTGGGTTGCTGGTCGGTGTCCACCGCCCGCCCGGCCAGCACCGCCTCCACCGCCTTGCGCAGGTCCCGGCCCGTCACCGGAATTCCATTGCCCGGGCGGCTGCCATCGAACTGGCCGCGATAGACCAGCCGACGATTCCGATCGAATAAGAAGAAATCCGGGGTGCAGGCCGCCCGGTAAGCCTTCGCCACAGCCTGCGTCTCATCGTAGAGATAGGGAAAGGTGTAGTCCGCGGACTTCACTTCCTGCGCCATCCTGGCCGGGCTGTCGGCCGGATAATGGGCTGCGTCATTCGAGTTGATCGCCACCAGGGCGACCTCCAGGGCCTGCATCTCCTTGCCGAATTCCGACAGGGCTTCCCGGATGTGTTTCACGTAAGGACAATGGTTGCAGATGAACGCCACCAGCAGCGCGGGAGCCGGGGCGAAGTCCGCCAGGGAAACCGTGTTTCCGCGGGTGTCCGGAAGGCTGAATGCCGGCGCGCTGGTGCCCAGCGCCAGCATGGTCGAAGGAGTCAGTGCCATGGGCTCCAATTTGGAAGGGCAAGCCCCGCCTGTCCAGTCGTGATCAGGGATCCGCATTGCGCGGTTGATGTTGCGGCGGGGCTCGGCTAGTGTGCGAACGTTTACTGAATTCGCGGTTGATGCTGCCATGACACTCACGGAGAAGCTGATGGCCCGCGCGGCGGGCAAATCGAAGGTCGAGGCCGGGGACAATGTCTGGGTCAAGGCCGACGTGCTGATGACTCACGACGTCTGCGGGCCGGGGACCATTGGTGTGTTCAAACGCGAGTTTGGCCAGAACGCCAGGGTCTGGGATCGCGAGCGGGTGGTGATCATTCCCGACCACTACATCTTCACCGCGGACTCCCGGTCCAACCGCAACGTGGACATCCTGCGCGAGTTCGTGAAGGAGCAGGGGATCCCCTACTTCTACGACGTCATTGATGATCCGGACGGGCACTGGAAGTTTGACCCGTCCAGGGGCGACCTGAAGCGCCAGTACGGGTCGCGCTATGCCGGCGTCTGCCACACTGCCCTGCCGGCCAAGGGGCACACGCGTCCGGGCGAGGTGCTGTTCGGGACCGATTCGCACACCTGCATGGCCGGTGCGTTCAACGAATTCGCCACCGGGATTGGCAACACCGACGCCGGATTTGTGCTCGGGACGGGCAAGCTGCTGATCAAGGTGCCCGAGACCATGCACTTCCGGCTCGAGGGCCGGCTGCAGCCGGGCGTGATGGCCAAGGACGTGATCCTGCATTGCATCGGCGAGATCGGGTTCGATGGCGCCACCTACCGGGCCATGCAGTTTGATGGGCCGGGGGTCGGGAGTTTGTCCATGGACGATCGGATGACCATTGCCAACATGGCCATCGAGGCGGGGGGCAAGAACGGGATCTTCCCGTTCGACGGGCGCACGGCGGAATACGTCGAGGCCCGCACGCGATTGAACGGGACGCGCCAGGCCTATGAGCCGGTGGAGTTGGATGCAGACCAGAAGTTCTGCTACGAGCTGGTGGTGGACTTGGGCAAGCTCGAACCCACGGTGGCGTGCCATCCGGATCCGGGCCGGCGCAAGGCGGCCAGGGAACTGGCGCACGTGAAGCTGGACCGGGCCTACGTGGGGTCGTGTACCGGCGGCAAGGCCAGTGACTTCGTCGAGGTGGCGCGGGTGTTGCGCGGGCGCAAAGTGAGCATCGATACCTTTGGGGTTCCCGCCACGCCGGACATCGTGCATGAACTGCAAACCACGCGTTGGGGCCGGGAGACGGTCTGGGAAATCCTGGTGAATGCCGGGGTGCGCCTGACTGAGAATGCCGGTTGCGCCGCCTGCCTGGGCGGGCCGGTGGACACCTTCGGCCGCATCAACCAGCCGGGGCTCAAGTGCATCAGCGCCACCAACCGGAACTTCCCGGGGCGCATGGGTGACAAGGAGTCGCAGGTCTTCCTCGCCTCGCCCGCCACGGTGGCCGCCAGCGCCGTGACCGGAAAGATCACCGATCCGCGCGAGCTGGGGGCTTGACGATCGCCCCGGCAAATTGGCGTGACCGCCGGGGGCGACTTTCATAGCTTGGGCCGTCCATGAATCGCGAAGCGGCCTCCGAGTGGTGTGAGCGCGGGATTGCCGGGTTGGTCGTGGCCATGCTGGTGTTCTCGGCGCTGGCCACGGGGGCGGTTCGCACCCTCGAGTTTCTCGTCGTGCAGGCTCTGGTGGTGGGGGTATTGCTGCTGTGGCTGGCCCGGCTTTGGCTGGAGACACGACCGCGGTTCTTCTGGCCGCCGATTGGCTGGGTGGTGCTGGCCTTCACACTCTATGCGGTGGGCCGCTACGCGACGGCGGACATCGAGCGGGTGGCGCGCCAGGAGCTGTTGCGCGTCTTGATTTACGCCGCGCTGTTCTTTGCGGTCCTGAACAACCTCGAGCGCCCGGAAACCCTGAAGTTCATCGTGCGGGTCATGGTCTTTGTGGCCATGGCGGTGGCCGCCTATGCCCTGTACCAGTACCTGGCCGGCTACAACCGGGTCTGGCATTTCATCAATCCCTACAAGAACCGGGGCTCGGGCACCTTCATCAACCCGAATCACCTGGCGGGCTTCCTCGAGCTGATCCTGCCGGCGGGCCTGGCCTACGTGCTGGCCGGCCGGGAACGCAAGCCCGTGCTGACCATCTTCATGGCTTACGCGCTGCTGGTCGGGCTCGCGGGATTGGCGGTCAGTTTTTCGCGCGGCGGATGGATCTCCACCACCCTGGCGCTGACGGTCTTCTTCGGGGTGCTGGTGTTCCAGCGCCGCTTCCGCTGGCCGGCGGTGGCGGTGTTGACGCTCCTGCTCATCCTCGGGACGGTCTTTATCAAACAGAACCTGATGTCCAAGTACCGGTTGGAGCGGATCTTCACCCGCGGGGAGGTGAACACGGAGCTGCGTTCCGAACTCCTCAAACCGGCGCTGGCGATGTGGCGTGAGAACCTCTGGTTCGGGGTGGGACCCGCGCATTACGACTATCGGTTCCGCCAGTATCGGCCGGCGACGGTGCAGGCGCGGCCGGACCGTGTGCACAATGATTATGTCAACACGCTGACCGATTGGGGCCTGGTGGGTGTGGGGTTGGTGGCGGCGGCGTGGATCATGGCCGGGCTGGGCGCGGTGCGGAGCTGGCGCCACCTGGATCGCGAGGAAAACCAGCGCAACCGGGGGAGCGACCGGCTCGCCTTCGTGCTGGGGGCCTCGTGCGCGTTGCTGGCCATCCTGGTGCATTCGCTGACGGACTACAACATGCACATCCCCGCCAACGCCATGCTGGTGGTGGTCTGGCTCGCCGGGCTCACCAGCCAGCTCCGCTACGGCTCCCATCGCGCGTGGGTGAGATCCCCGCTGCTGGTGCGGGGCGCGGGGTCGGCGGGGCTGCTCGCTTGCGCCGGTTATCTGCTCTGGCAGGGGCAGGTCGGGGCGCGCGAGCACGTCTGGCTCGAACGGGCCAGGCGCGCGGAGTTGAATTCCGACACCCAACTCGAGGCCCTGCTCGCGGCGTTCCGGATCGATCCCCTGAATGCCGACAACGCCTACAACATCGGCGAGGTGTATCGCAGTCGCAGTTGGGCGGGTGAGGGGGATTACGTGTCGGAGGCTGAGACGGCCATGGAATGGTTGGATCGAAGCATGAAGCTCAATCCGCACGATCCCTACGCGCCGCTCCGCTATGGCATGTGCCTGGACTGGCTCGGGCGGTCCGCGGAGGCCGAGGCTTATTACAACCGGGCCGATGCGCTCGACCCCCGGGGCCATTATATCGCCGCGCACATCGGGTGGCATTTCCTCCACGTCCAGGATTATCCGGCGGCGGAGGCGTGGTTTGAACGGTCCCGGCGGCTGAAGTGGGAGGATAACGAAATGAGCGAGCGCTACCTGCAGATCATCCGCGAGCGGATGCTGGACGCCGCCACCAATCCCCTGGCCCCCCCGTTGTGGTCCGCACCCCATGCCGGGGCCCGGGTGCGGGAACCGGGCCGGTAGCCTCGCGTCGGCGAGAGAATTCCCGGAAACCCGGTCTCGCGCTTTGAACCCTGCACGGTAGCCGCCGCACGTCAGTCGGCGCCATTATCCCGCATTGGACGCCGTCCTCAGCCCTCCAGCCACCTTTCCGAGCTCGGGGAGGAGAATGGCGCGGACTCACCGGTCTGCGTGCCCCGCACAGGCAGGCGTCCACGGCTACGCGGTTCAGGGGGAGGGGACGGGCGTTCGGGCAGCCCCGGCCAGACCGCTCAGGTTTGCGCTTTCGGGCCGCGCGCGGGTCCGATAGGGTGCGGCTGGCGCGGCGCTCCGCCGGCCCGACGGCTGTGAGGCCGCATGAATGAATGCCATGCCAGAAGAAACTGTTTCCAATCCAGCCCGGCCCAACGAGCCGCCCGCGGCGGTGTCCCGGCGCGGAACGTTGCTGATCGCGGATGACGAGGAAGGCCCGCGCGAGTCCCTGCGGATGGTGTTCAAGTCCGACTACGACCTGTTGGTGGCCAGCGACGGTCCCACCGCCATCGAGCTGGCGCGGCAGAACCGGGTGGATGTGGCGTTGCTGGACATCCGGATGGGGCGGATGTCGGGGATTGATCTGCTCGAGCAACTCAAGCGCCGGGATCCGGGCGTCGAGGTGATCATGATGACGGCCTTCGAGACCACCGACACGCTGCGCAAGGCGATCCAACTGCGGGCGCTGGACTACATCAACAAGCCGTTCGATCTGCCGTTCATCCGGGCTCTCGTGGGCGAGGCCATGCGGCGGCGGCGGCTGGAGAGCGAGATGATCAGCAGCGCGGAGAAGGTGGACGCGCTGGTGGCCGAGTTGCAGGACCAGAAGATCGAGCAGCAGATGGCCCGGACGCGCGGCGACATTTATGCGAGCATCATTCACGACATCAACAATCCGCTGGCGGTGATTTCCGGTTTTGTCCAGTTGCTGACGCATCGGGTGGCCCGGGCGGAGCGGCTGGAGAACGAGGACCTCGAGTTTGTGCGGCAGAAGCTGCACACCATCGCGCGGCAGGTCGGCAATTGCGTGGAGATCTCCCGTCGTTACCTCAGCTTTCTGCAACGCCAGCCGGGCGAGACTGCCAAGGTGAGCGTGAACACCCTGTTGACCGACTTCGAGCATCTGGCCCGGGTCCACCCCAGCCGCCAGGACAGCGAACTGGTGGTGAAACCGGTGGCCGTGGCCTGCTCTCCCCGCATGAACGGCACGGACTTCATCCAGGTCCTGCTCAACCTGACCACCAACGCCTTTCAGGCGGGGGAGCGCCCTTGCCGGGTGGAGGTGGCGGGCGAGCTCTTGACCAAGCCCCTCGACCTGGGCCTGTTGAAGGATACGCCGGAGGAGCGGCTGATGAACCTGGAATCGTTCGACAACACACCCCCGGTGCTGATGCTCACGGTGCGGGATGACGGGCCGGGCATTCCTTCGGAGTATCTCACGAAAATCTTCCAGCCCTATTTCACCAGCAAAGATCCCTCCCAGGGCACCGGTCTGGGGCTGAGCATTGTCCTGCGACTGGTCAAGCAAGTGGGGGGCCTGCTGCAACTGAAGTCCGCGCCGGGCAAGGGCACGGTGTTCACCCTCTACTTCCCCGCCGAACTCAAGCTGGAAAACCACGCGGCATGACCGCCTCCGAGCGCAGGCGGCTCACCTATCGCTACGAGCGTCTGCGCGCGCCGGCGTCCGGCATCCTCGAAGCCGCGGGGATGACCTTCCTGCTCCTGATCGCCGTCCGGCATTTCCAAAGCGGCGCGCTGGCCAAGGCGTTGATTGGCGCGGGCACCAGTGTGGGACTGATGTTTGGTCCCTGGTTGGTCTCGCGCGTCCAGGCGGCGCAAGTGCCCGCCTGCCGGGCCGCCGCCCTCGTCGCGCTGGTGGGCGCCGGCTTGTTCGGACTGGCCGCCGCCCTGCCGTTCGAGATGGTCTTCGTCGTCGGCACCACCGCCGCCATGGCTTGCGCGGCCCTCACGATTCCCCTGATGACGCAGGTGTATCATGAGAACTATCCCGAACACGAACGCGGCACGCTGTTCTCGCGCACGGTCATGATCCGCATCCTGGCCACCGCCGGGTTCAGTTACCTGGCCGGGCGGATGTTGTCGCCGGACCTGGCCCGCTTTCAGTGGTTGCTGCTGGTGTTTGCCGGGGCCTTTGCGCTGGCCAGTTGGTGTTTGTATCACTGCCCCTCCCGGCCGCTGACCCACGCCGCGGGCACGCACCCGTTCCGGTCCCTCCGGCACGCCCGGGACGACCGGCTGTTCCGGCAGACGCTGATCTCGTGGATGCTCCTCGGGTTCGGCAACCTGATGATGGTGCCGCTGCGCGTGGAGTACCTGGCCAACCCGGAGCATGGCTGGACGTTGAACGGGCGGCCGCTGACGGCGGCGACGATTGCGCTGCTCACCGGGGTGGTGCCCAACGCCGCGCGGTTGCTGCTCAATCCGCTCTGGGGGCGGCTGTTTGACCGCGTGAACTTCTTTGTGCTCCGCATGGCGCTCAACGCGGGGTTCCTGCTCGGCATCCTGACCTTCTTCCTGTCCGGCAGCCTGACCGGTCTGGTGGTGGGCGCGGTGTTCTATGGCATCTCCCACGCCGGGGGTGATGTGGCCTGGAGCCTGTGGGTGACAAAGTTCGCCCCACCGGACCGTGTCGCCGACTACATGTCTGTGCACGCCTTTTTTACCGGTGTGCGGGGGGTGATTGCGCCGGTGGTCGCGTTTCAACTGGTCACCCTGCTGCCCGTGAGTGCCCTGGCTTTGATCAGCGGCGCGTTGATCGGGGCTGGCACGCTGGTGTTGATCCCGGAAATCCGGCACGGCGGCGGACGGCGTCATGCCGCGGCCCTCACGGAAGAAGTGCTGGACTGAGCCGGCTCCGGAGGGGCGCATCCTGACACTGTCCCGGCGCGCGGCCTTCAGGCCGCTTCGGGGTTCGAGCGCATCCAGACGAAACTACTGGCCGGTGGGCGGGCGGACGGTGAAGCGGCGTAAACGCCGAGCTCCTGCCGATTTGGCCTCGCGGACAGCGTCAAGATGACCCCGCCGGAGGATGGAACCCAAATCGGCTTTCCAAAGCCGGCGGCCTTGGGTAAGAGTGACCGCGCGATCCAATCACACCATGGCCTTGCCCCAACCCGCCAACGAACGCCAGCGCCTCAAGGTGCTGTGGCAATATGAAGTGCTCGACACGGTGCCGGAGGCGATGTTTGACGACCTGACCGAACTCGCCGCCTCCATCTGCGCAGCGCCGATGGCGTTGGTGTCGCTCGTGGACGAGAACCGGCAGTGGTTCAAGTCCGCCCAGGGCCTCACCCAGCGCGAGACCAGCCGCGACATCTCCTTTTGCGCGCACGCCATCTGCCAGACCGGCTTGTTCATGGTTCCGGACGCCCGGAAGGATCCACGGTTCAAAGACAATCCCATGGTGCGCGGCACCCCGGGGATCCGCTTCTATGCCGGCTCGCCCTTGATCACGGCGGATGGTTATGCGCTGGGCACACTCTGCGTGCTGGACCGCAAGCCGCGCGCCCTCACCGCCTTTCAGAAGCGCGCCCTGCAGTTGCTTGCCCGGGTGGTGGTCAGCCTCTTGGAACTGCGCCGCCAGTCCAAGGTGGCGGTGACCATCGGAAAATCATCCCCACGAGGGCGGGTAGTCCGGCCCGCCGGCAACGCGGAGCCCAAACGGAGGAAGCGTCGCTAAACCAGCGGTTGCCGTCCTGTGACTGCCGGACCCATCCCCCCCTCCGTTGCGGACCGTCTGCGGGACGCTTGCGCGGCCCGGCTTGCGTCCACCTGTTCGCTCCTGCGCCGGATGGTGGACATCAACAGCTTCACCCTGAACCGCGCCGGCGTGGCCAGCGTGGCGCGGTGTACCACGGAGGCCTTTGCCTCGCTTGGGTTCAAGGCGCGGAGCGTGCCCTCCACCCAGCCGGAGTTCGACAGTCACCTGGTTCTGGAGCGGCCAGGCACCGGCCCGCTCACCCTCGCCCTGATCTCGCATCTGGACACCGTCTTCACCCCGGAGGAGGAGGCCGCGAATGATTTCCGGTGGCGTGAGGAGGGCCACCGGCTTTACGGCCCCGGCACCCTGGATGTCAAGGGAGGCACCGCGCTGGCCCATCTCATGTTGTCCGCATTGCGCGAGGTCGCTCCCGAGGTCTTCGAGGCCACGCGCTGGATCTTCCTGCTCAATTCCTCGGAGGAAATGCCGTCGGCCGATTTCGGCCACCTGTGCCGCCAGACCATTCCGCCTGCGGCGCGCGCGGCGCTGGTGATGGAGGGGGGCGGACGGGCGGGCGATAGTCATGCCTTGGTCACCGCCCGCAAAGGCCGCGCGGTGTTCCGCGCGGAGGCGCTCGGACGCAGCGCGCACACGGGCAACCTGCATGGGCGCGGTGTGAATGCCATTGCCCAGTTGGCCCACACGATCCAGCGCATCGAGGCCCTCACCGACCATGATCGCGGACTCACCTTCAACGTGGGCGTGGTGTCCGGCGGGACCGTCGTCAATCGCGTGCCGCATCGGGCGGTGGCCGAGGTGGAGATGCGGGCGTTTGATCCGCAGGTCTATGCCGGGGGCGCGCAGGCTCTTCGCGCGCTCGAACGGGATGTGGTGGTGCGGAGCGTCGAGGACGGGCAGCCGTGCCGGGTGACCATCGAGCAGTGTTCCGAGATCCCGCCCTGGCCGCGCAATCCGGCCACCGAAAACCTGTTCCAGACCTGGCAGACGGCGGGTCGCGAGTTGGGAATGACCCTCGTCCGGCAGGAACGCGGAGGCCTCAGCGACGGCAACCACCTCTGGGCGCATGTGCCCACCCTCGATGGATTGGGGCCCTGCGGCGATCACGCGCATTGTTCGGAGCGCAGCCACGATGGGGCAAAAGATCAGGAGTATGTGGAACGGGATTCCTTCGTGCCGAAGGCGGTGTTGAACTGTGCTGCGCTGCTCAAGCTCCTGGGACCGGAATGACAGACGTCAAGGACGCGCCTGGGTTACGCCTTCACGGGGGTGTGATTGAACCTGGATTTCGCAGTTGAAGTGAGACGAAGAATTCATAAACCACAGATGGACACAGATGAACACGGATTTCTGCCCCGATTTTCCGTTCATCTGCCGGGTGAAACGATGGATTCCCGGAAGTGGTTGGCATCCGTGTCCATCCGTGTGAATCCGTGGTTGGAATGCGGTTTCTAGGTTGAATCCACTGCCGGCCTGTCGGATCCTTCGACACATGAGCAGAACCAGGAACCCGAGCACCGGCGAAGGCTATGTGGGTGCCGTCATGGTGCACCGCCTCACCCGCGCCGTGGGCATCGTGCAAGATGTGATCGTGGCCCGCGACGGCTGGCCGCCGCAACTGACCCTGAAGCTGCCCGATGGCTCGCTCAAAAAGGGCAAGCTGGGGGACTTCCGGGAACCCAGTCGCACCGAACGCGAAAGCCTCCCGCAGGCGTAGAACCTTTAAGGCGTCCGCCGGAAGGCTCAGGGATGGCCTGAGCGGTTGGGGTACTCGGGCTTTCGCGCGGGACGTTTGGGGTGGGATTCCAACTGGTTCAGCACCTCGGCAATGGCCCGTTCGAGTTGGGGATCCTCGCCGCGGGCCATGCGGGCGGGGTCATCAATCACTTCGATGTCCGGATCCACGCCGTACCCCTCGATGATCCACTCGCCCTCCCGGCTGAAGATGCCGAAGACGGGCACGGTGACATAGCCGTTGTCCACCAGGGGCGGCGAGCCGGTCATCCCGATGAGCCCGCCCCAGGTGCGGGTTCCAATGAGGGGGCCGAGGCGGCTCTGCTGGAAATAATAGGGGAAACAGTCCCCGCCCGAACCGCTCCAGCCGTTGATGAGCATCGCCCGGGGACCGTCGATCGACGCAGGCGGCCAGGGCCAATCGGCTCCGTCGCGCACACCCCAGTAGTTCCGGATTGGACGATCAAGCAACTCGACAAACCGGTCGGGGATCTGTCCCCCGCTGTTGAACCGTTCGTCCACAATCAACCCCTCGCGGTCCGTCTGCCCGCGGTATTGCCGGACCAGCTCGGTCTGCCCGCCCGGGCCCGTGTCGGGGACATAGACGTAGGCGATGCGTCCGCCACTGGCCTGATCCACATGCCGGCGATTCTGCTCTACCCAGTCCAGATAACGCAGCCGTTCCTCGCTTTTCAGGGTCTGGACCAGCACCTCACGGGCGCCGTCAAGGGTGGGCTGGCTGTTGACCGTCAGAGTGATCGTTCTCTCTTCGGTGCCTTGGAACGCCGCCCAAGGGTCGCGTGAGGTGTCGATGGGCTCGCCGTTCACCGCCAGCAGGTAACTGCCCTCCTGCACATTGGTCAACCCGGGCTCGAGCAGCGGGGACCGTTCCTCGGCATCCCAGGCGGCTCCACGCAAGATGCGCTGAATCTGGTAGGCGCCGTTCGTCAGCGCAAAGTCGCATCCCAGATAGCCCACGCCGCGCTCGGGAGGCTTCTCGACGTCGCCCCCTTGGCGGTAGGTGTGCGAGGCGTTGAGTTCGCCGATGAGTTCGCCCAGCACGTAGTTGACGTCCCAGCGGGTGGCGGCGTCGGCCAGCATGGCTTGGTAGCGCTCCCGCATGCTCAGCCAATCCACGCCGTGCAGGCCCGGGTCGTAGAAATAATCCCGTTGCAGGCGCCAGGCGTCGGTGAAGATCTGCCGCCATTCGGCGGGCGGATCCACCGTGGTTTCCAGCCTGCCCGTGGCCAGCTTCTTGTCCATCTTCTGATCCGCCTTGAGTTCCACGATGGCAAACTCCTTCTCCCGCCGGACCAGCAGCTTCTTGCGATCGGCGCTGAGTTCGATCGAGTCGGCATCGTCGAGGATGCGCTTGGTTTCGCGCTCCTGGAGGTCGTAATACTCGACGGCTTTCTGTTCGCTGTCCTCCCCGGTGCGCGGCAGCCGGCGATAAACCAGTTTGCCGGGGGCCGACTGCAGATCGTCGTATTGCCCAGCCTTGGGCGGAAGCAACACCGCGCGCGTCTCGAATCCCTCGAGATCGATCTTCACCGCTTTGGGCTTTTCCTTCTCCTTCTCCTTCTCTTTCTCCTTATCTATCCCCTCCTCCTTCTCGTCCTTGGCCCCGTCCTTGTCCTCCTTCACCCCGTTCTTGCGCTCCTGGTCTTGATCAGTGCCGACGGTTTCCGCGTCATTGCGTGGGGCCAGCGGGGAGGGGACGTCCACCCGCAGGGGCACGGCGGCGAGGCGGTGGGTGTTGGCGTAGATCCAGGTGTTGTCCAGGTCGCTGTAGATGGGTTTGAAGTCGCGGCCGGTGCGGTAGAACAGATACTGGCCGCCGGGATCGAACGCCGGTTGATCGTCCTCATAAAATCCGGAGGTGACGGGGTGCGACACCCCTGTCTCGCAGTCATACAGCGCGATGGCGGTCTGGCGGTTCGGCAGGTCCTTGGAGTAGGCGATCCAGCGGCTGTCCGCGGACCAGCTCACGCGAAACCGTTCGAGTTCCGGATGGTAGCGCCACAGTTGCCGGTCCACCAGCGTCGTGGTGCGGGCCTCCAGGTCGTGCAGCCAGATCTTCATCGCCTGATCAATGAAGAGAATCTTGCGGCTGTCGGGCGACCATTGCGGACGGTAACGGTAGCCCGGACCCAGCGCCGTCAGCGTTTCCTCTTCGCCCTCTCCTTCGGCCGGCCGGCGGACGAGTTCATACTCCCCGGACCGATCGCTGAAGCAGGCGATCCAGCGGGCGTCGGGTGACCAGGCCGGGTACCGTTCCGCCACCGCCGCACTGCGGGTGAGGTTGCGGATCGGGCCATGTTCCGCGGGGAGCGAAAAGATCTCGCCGCGTGCCTGCACCAGCGCCCGCTTGCCGGCGGGCGAGACCGAGCTGGCATGGATGAATTCAGACACGTTCTGCACCCGTGATTTGAGGGTGGCCTGGTCGGTCACCACCCGCACCGGGACCTCGCGGCAGGCTTCCGTCTGGAGTTCGAGCCGGTACAGGCGTCCGGCGTTTTCAAAGACAATGTCCGAGGGGCCGATGCTGGGGAAGTGGACGTCGTAATCCTTGAAATGGGTGACCTGGCGGGTTTGCCCGTCTTCATACACCCAGAGGTTGGCCCGGTGGTTCCCATCCCGGTCCGAGAGGAAGTAAAGGCGCCGGTCATGCCACATCGGGGCGGCGTCGGCTGCTGCATCGTGGGTGAGGTTGGTGGCGGCGAAGGTCTGCAAGTCGAACAACCAGATGTCCGGGTTCATGCCCCCGCGATACCGCTTCCAGGTCCGGAAATCCACGCTGACCGGGATGTACGCCAGGGTGCGTCCGTCCGGCGCGATGTCACCAAACTCGCCGTAAGGAATCGGGAGTCGCTCGGGCAGCCCGCCGGTGGCCGGCACCTTGAACAGTTGATTGAACCGGTTGCGCGGACTGGCCATGCCCGAGGCAAACAGGAGGTGTTGGCCGTCCGGATACCATGAGACGACCCGGTCGCTGGCGCCGTGATGGGTCACCCGGGTCGGCAAACCGCCGCTGACCGGCATCACATAGATGTCCAGGTTCCCGTCGTAATGCCCGCTGAACGCCAGCCGGGAACCGTCCGGAGAAAAGCGGGGAAAGGACTCCTCGCCTGGAGGCGAACTCAGGCGGGTGGCCGTCCCTCCTTCTTTGGGCACCACCCAGATGTCCCCGGCGTAGGTGAAGGCAATCTGCGTTTCCGACACCGCCGGATAGCGCAGAATACCGGCGTGAATCGAGTGGTCTGGGGCCTCCACCCCCGTCGGCCCGGGCGCTGCGCCGATCTCAAACCCTGTCAGCAGCAGCAAGCCAGCCACGGCAGGCAGCGCCCAAAGTCTCAGAAACCCGGGTGGCCTCCTCACGTCGGTCCCGACCGCTTGATTCGCGCACGCCTGCGAGGTTGGGCGGGCCCGGTGCAAGGTCCGCGTGTGCGGCGCTGAGGGCCCGGCTGGCCGGGTCGGCGGTTTGTACGGAATTGGGACGCAACGCATGACCTTTGATAGCCGTCCGGGGCGCGCGACACAAGCAGCGGGGAGGGGGCGGCGGCTGGAGGTTGCTGGCAGCGCGGGATTTGCGTGTTTTCACCCCCGTGGCCCGTCCGATGCTTCCGGACGTTTTCATGAGCAAGATGGTATTCGAGGTCCGACAGAAGAACGGGGCGCTCGTGACTGCTCGTCTTGGGGCCACGAACCATAGCGAAGAGGCGCACCTGGGGGTGGCGGAGATCGCCATTGGCGGAACACTGTTCCTGGCCGCCGTGGGCTTTGTGTGTTTCCTGCTCTTGATCTGAGCCCCGACCCAAGAGCGCTTTCAGGTTTCCAGCCCGTCTCCGAAGTCGGACACGCGGTAAATCAATAACTCCGCACCCGCTTCCTTCCAGGCGGGCCCGTCCAACCCGGCCTTCCGACAGAGCGAGGCAAGAAATGTCTCCTTGTCTGGAAACGCCTTCCACACCTGGGGCAGATAGGTCGAGGTCCGGCCGGCGTGCCTCAGCACCACCCCGTCGATGCCTGCCGTGAGCTGGTCCAGCAACTCCGCCGGGCCGTTGAACCGCAATGGAACCAAGGCGGAGAGAATGCTGATGTGGACCTTCAGGTGGCCACTTTCCTCCAAGGTCACCGGGGAGAACCGTTGGTCGCGCAGCGCCGCCCCCGCCGCGTTGTCCATCACCGACCGGTGGAGCGGATCCCGGGCGACGAGGTTCCCGACGCATCCCCGCAGCTCTCCGGCCAGGGTCAGGGTGATGAAGGTGGCGGCCGGTTCAACCAGGGTGGGCGTGAGTGAACAAGCCGGCACGTCCGGGGGCGGACGGCATTGAATGGCGTGACGGATCGCGTCGCGCGCCAGGGTGAGAAGCAACTGCTTCTCCTCCGCGGAGCAGTCCGGGACTCGAAATGGCGCTGGAGCAGAACCCATCATGTCACGAATGCAATGGCCGGCCACCGCGCCCGACCGAAGGGTTCCGGGGTTGACACGCGGGCTGTTAGAGCGTCCACCCTTTGCGATACTCCCGCCGGATCAGCGAGGCGGTTTCCGGCGCATTGTCCATCTGGAG
The DNA here is from genome assembly GCA_025457615.1 of Verrucomicrobiota bacterium. Taxonomy (GTDB): domain Bacteria; phylum Verrucomicrobiota; class Verrucomicrobiia; order Limisphaerales; family DSYF01; genus JALOTU01. The sequence continues at coordinate 32,724 of JALOTZ010000023.1, read as the reverse complement.
CTTCTCCCCATTCCATCGCAGCCGCCGGGTGTCATGCAACGCGATGCAGCCGAGAAGGATGAGCTCGGTGAGGGGGGCGGCCGCGGCGAAATCCGAGAAACAGGTGCCCTGTCCTTTGCAGGCGGCAATCCATTCCTGCGCGTGGCGCTGTCCGGTGCCGCCCCGAAACCGGTTGCGGGCCACGGTGAAAGGAATCTGCCCCACCCCCTCGTGCTCCGCGGACAGCACCAGCTCCTCCTCGTCCCAGAGCTTGACGAAGAAACGGGAACCGTAATCGTCAGGCGAAAACAGCAGACCCTTGTCCCCCACCATCAGACAGCCGCTGTCAGGCACCTTCTCCAGGAGCTTCTCGACATGCTCCAGCAGGAACGCGTCGGGCTTGCGTCCGCCATCATACCACCACAGGTCCACCGCCGCCATGTTGCCGCGCTCCGGGAAGACATAGCGGATGCGGGAGCTCTCGGGAAAGCTCTCGCTGTTCATGCCGGAGGACTCGGCCTCCACGGTTTTCGGGGCGCCCAGCTTGAGCGCGCGGAAGGGCATGTTGGCCGTGTGACAACCCATGTCGCCCAAGGCGCCGGTTCCAAAATCCTGCCACCCGCGCCACTTGAACCGGTGGTAAACCTCCTTCTTGAACGGCCGCGCCGGCGCCGGCCCCAGCCACATGTCCCAGTCCAGCCCCGGCGGTATCGGGTCGGCCCCCGGCGGACGATCCATGCCTTGGGGCCAGATGGGGCGGTTGCTCCAGAGATGAACGTTGCGCACCTGCCCCAGCAGCCCCGACTGGACGACCTCGATGGCGCGGCGCAGGCCATCCTCGGCGCTGCCTTGGTTCCCCATCTGGGTCACCACCCGGCTGTCCCGCGCGAGTTTTTGCAGGGTGCGCGCCTCATACACCGAGTGGGTCAGCGGCTTCTGACAAAACACCGCCCGCTTCAGGCGCATCGCTGCGGCGGCAATCGGCGCATGCGTGTGGTCTGGGGTCGATATCACCACAGCCTCCGCCTTCTTTTCCCGCTCCAGCATCACCCGCCAATCCTTGTAGAACTTGGCCTTCGGAAACCTGGCCAGGATCGGGGCCGCCAGGGCTTCGTCCACATCGCAGATGGCCAGGATGTTTTCACCCGCGCAGTTCTCGATGTCATCGCTGCCCTTTCCCGCCGCCCCCACACAGATGATGTTGAGCTTGTCCGCAAGGCTCCGGGTCCGACGAGGGGCCCCGCAGGCGGGCAGGGCCAAGCAACCGGCGGCCAGGCCGGACAAGGTGATGAACTTGCGGCGGCTGAGCGGGGTGCCCCCCTGTCCATTGCGCGGTGTCACTTGCATGGCCTCTCACTATGACAGGGGGGGGAGGGGCTCAAGCTAATTGTGTCCCCCGAAATTTGCTTTCGCCCCGCCCCACCCCGGGACATGCTCGCCCCGTGGTCACCTTACGGACCGAGGAAATCCAATCCGCCGTCCAGGCCGCACTCGCCGAGGACCTCGGGGCGGGCGATGTCACCACGCTCGCCACCGTGCCGGATACCGCGACCGCCTCGGCCCGCCTGACAGCGCGCCAAGCCCTGGTCGTGGCCGGACTGCAGTTCGCCGAGGCGGCTTTCGGCCTGTTGTCAGATGCGGTGTCTGTGCGCCGCCTTGCCCGGGACGGTGCCAGTCTGGCCGCCGGGGATGTGCTTCTTAACATTTCCGGCCCCGCGCGCGCCCTCCTTTCCGCCGAACGGGTGGCCCTCAACTTCGTCCAGCGTCTCAGCGGCGTGGCCACCCTCACCGCCCGGTTCGTTCAGCAGGTCCAAGGCACGAATGTGAAAATCCTGGATACGCGCAAGACCACACCGGGCTGGCGTCGGTTCGAGAAATACGCCGTGGCCTGCGGGGGCGGCACGAACCATCGCCTCGGCCTGTTTGACAGGGTGCTGATCAAGGACAACCACCTGGCGGCCCTCCGCGACGCAACACCCAATCCCATCGCCGCCGCCATTCAGCAGGCCCGGGCCGCTTATCCGGCGCTCCAGATCGAAGTCGAGGCCGACACCCTGGCGCAAGTGGCCCAGGCGGCCGACGCAGGGACGGATGTCATCCTCCTCGACAACATGACCCCCAGCCAGTTGCGGGAGGCCGTCCGCTTGGTGGCCGGCCGCGCCCGGATCGAGGCCAGTGGCGGGGTGACGCTCGAGACGGTTCGCGCCATCGCCCAGACTGGAGTGGATTTCATCTCCGTCGGCGCCCTGACCCACTCGGCCCCGGCGGTGGACATCGGGCTTGATTTCGAAACTTGATTCCGCCTCCACCCGTTCCCCCATGAACCTTGACCTGGAAATCTTGAAAGCCTTGCGGGCGCCGGATGGCGGCTGGGTGTCGGGATCGGACTTGTCCCGCGCCCTCGGCGTCACGCGCGCCGCCGTGTGGGGCCGCATCGAGGATCTGCGCTCGATGGGCTACGAGATAGAAGCCAGCCCGCACCAGGGCTACCGGCTGATCGCCACGCCGGATGCCTTGCACGCGGACGATCTCATGGCGCGGCTGCCCGGGGATCGGGTGATCGGACGCGACATCCGCGTCTTCAAGGAAACCGCCTCCACCAATGACATGGTCGAGAAACTGGCGCGCGACGGCGCTGCCGAAGGAGCGGTGGTGTTTGCCGAGTCGCAGACGCGCGGGCGCGGGCGCCTCGGGCGCTCGTGGTCTTCCCCGGCCGGCCAGGGACTCTGGTTCTCGGTCCTGCTGCGCCCCGCCTGGCGTCCCCAGGAAATCACCCGGTTGACCGTGGCCGCCGCCACCGCCCTCCGTCGCGCCATCCGCTCGGTCACGCGGATCGAGACGGAAATCAAGTGGCCCAACGACCTGCTGATCCAGGGACGCAAGGTGGCAGGCATCCTCACGGAACTGAGCGCCGAGACCGACCGCGTGCGCTACGTGGTCCTGGGGGTCGGCATCGATGTGAACCAGACGGCCTCCGATTTCCCCGGGGAGTTGTCGAAGGTGGCCGGTTCCCTGAGGCTGGCTTTGGGACAGCGCGTGGACCGCCCCGCCCTGGCAACTGCCGTCCTGCGTGAATTGGACCGGGATTATGCCCGGGTCTGCCACGGACAGTTCCAGGCCATCGCCGAGGAATGGGAATCGGGCTGCAGCACGCTGGGTCGGACGGTGCAGATCCGGATCGGCGACCGCCGGCTGGTGGGCCGGGCCGAGTCCCTGGACCCCGACGGCGCGCTGTTGTTGCGCACCCAGCACGGCCATCTCGAATGCATCACCGGCGGAGACCTGACCCTTGAAAAGCAATGACCGGATGGAGAAACGGAGCACTGAAGTATCGATGCCATGGCCACTGAACGAAGTCGCATCACCCCGGCACTCCACCACTCCACTGCGCCATCCCGCCCACGCCCCATTTCCCCATGCTCCTGCTCCTCGACATCGGTAATACCCATACGCACGTCGGCCTGGCCAATTCCCGCCGGGTGCTCCGGCGCTGGGATCTGCCCACCGCCGATTGGTTCAACGGCCGCGCCCGGCGTTCGCTGCGGACCCGGTTGAAGCGGGTGGTCGTGAACGGGGTCGCGATTTGCAGTGTGGTGCCGCGCGCGGTCCAGCCCGCCCGACGCGCCGTGCGGACGCTGGCGGGGGTCGAGCCGCTGCTCCTTTCCCCGGCCACGGTGCGGGGACTCGGCATTGACTATCCCAAGCCCGGCACCATCGGTCCCGACCGCCTGGCCAATGCCGTCGCTGCCCGCGCCCGATGCGGCGCCCCCGTGGTGGTGGTGGATTTCGGCACCGCCGTCACCTTCGACGTGGTGAACCGCTCGGGCGACTACATCGGCGGCATCATCGCCCCCGGCCTGGCCGCCATGACGGATTATCTGCACGAGAAGACCGCGCTGCTGCCCCGCATCCGCATTCAGCCCACAAACGCCGCCGTCGGTCGCAACACCGAAGAAGCCATGTTGATCGGGGCCCTCCACGGTTATCGCGGGTTGGTGCGCGAACTCATCGGTCGGCTGAAACACAAACTCCGCACCCGCCGCCTCCCGGTGATCGCCACGGGGGGGTACGCCGCCCTGGTCGCCGCGGGTCTTCCCGAAATCGCGTCCGTCCAACCTGCGCTCACGCTCGAAGGTCTGAGACTGATCTGGATGAGTCACCAGGCCGAAGCCCAGCCGGGCCGCCCCCACCCGCTGACCGCCTGACGTGAGTCGGCGCCAATATCCCGGACCCAGCGTGGCCTTCACCCCTCCCGCAGCTTTCCGAACGGAGAGAGATGGCGCGGACTGGACGTTCGCGGCTACGGGATCCCATTGAGGCTTGAAACCCGGCGGTGGCGACGGGACACTTCGCCGCATGAATCGCATTGTGGAACGATTCGCGGACCTGCGCCGCCAGGGGCGCAAGGGGTTGGTGATCTATATCGGGGCCGGGGATCCGGACCTCGCGGCCACCGAACAGCTCGCCCTGGCTTTCGACCAGGTGGGCGTGGACGTCCTTGAACTGGGCGTGCCGTTCAGTGATCCGCTGGCCGATGGCGTGGTCAACCAACTGGCCGCGCAGCGGGGGCTGGAATCCGGCACCACCCCGGCGGGAGTGCTCGCCACCGTCGCCCGCATCCGCGCCTCGAGCCGGATCCCCCTCGTGCTTTACATCTATTTCAACCTCCTGCATCGCGTCGGGGTCGGGCGGTTCATTGCGGACGCCGCCCGGGCGGGTGTGGACGGCCTGTTGGTCCTCGATCTGCCGCCGGAGGAATCGGAGAATTACGAGTCGCTGATGCGCGAGGCCGGCTTGTGTAACATCTACCTCGTGGCGCCGACCACGCCGGAGGACCGGATCGAACTCATCGTCAAGCGCGCCGCCGGTTTTGTGTATTACGTGTCCCGGGAAGGCGTCACCGGCATGCAGGCCCGCGTGGCGGATACCATCGGGGAAATGACCGCCAAGATCCGCGCACACACGGACCTGCCGGTGGCCATCGGGTTCGGCATCTCCAATGCCGAGCAGGCCCGGGAAGTGGCGCGGCACGCCGACGCAATCGTGGTGGGCAGCGCGGTGGTCAGCCGGATCGCCCAGCACGGGAAGTCACCCGGTCTGGTGCCGCAGGTCAGCGGGTTTGTAAAGACGCTGGCGCAAGCCCGGACCGTTCACGGATAACCGCCACCCTCCCGGCCTGGTGCCTTCCCGCCACGAACCGCGCGCAGAATCTTTGTTCCGTGCGGAACACAGTTTGCGCAGGTGGATCAACTCGGGTTCCTGGGAAGCATCCACGGTCTGGCCGCCGCGCCCACCACCCGTCAACCCGGGTGGCTCAGGGCAGGCCGGGTGGGCGAGACAGCGCGGACGCGGGGACGGAGCCCGCCTGTCCGCACTTCATGCGACGCCCAGCTTGCGCTTCGGTGGACTAAGGTGGGGCTTATCAAGCATTGATGTAAATGCACGTTGATTCTGTGCGATCCACGAACACCTGCTCCCGTTCCTGAAGGAATGCGCTGGTGGGAATCCCGCAGACGGATACGTCATGCCAAAATTGGCGAGCGGCGAGTCGGGTGGGAAACGAGGTTTGAGCCGACAGTTCAAGGCGATTGCCAAGACGGCGAAAGTTGACTTGCAGGAAATCACACGCCCGAACCTACGAGTCGAGCGGTGAGGCCTTGGCTTTCGGTTCACGACTTCACCCTCAGGAAGTTTAACAAAATGCCTGGGCACCACGCCTACGATCTTACCGTGAAGCCCACAGGCGCTGCACCGATTCAGGATGAAGCTGAGGCGTTCCGACGAATCGCGGAGGCCCTTGAGTCCGCTGGACTGAAGTTCGCCAAGGGCAAACTCGCACTCACCCGCACCGGAAACCTGGTCCGTATTTGCTTCCTCGGTCATCTCGCCGACGTGCCGAAATCAGCCGGGTGGTTCGATGTGCCACACCCGGAAGCGCAATCACGCCTATGAGTAAGGAAACCGTCATCAGGGACCGCAGCAGCAATCGCGTCGGCTGGATCGTGGACAACGGCCACCAGCTCGTTGCGCGGGACAAATTTGGTCGGAACCTGGGCTACTACGACAAGCAGGGCAACGTCACCCGCGACCGGAACTCGAAGAGAATTTGCCAGGGCGATGCCTTGTCATCGCTGATTTTGAAGACCGCAGGATCATGATCGCCACTGAAACCATCGACGATACCGGGATCGACTGGAAGGCCGAGTATCTTGACTGGAGTGAACACCGTGACGAACACGTCTTGGAGCTGCTGCGGACGGAGGGCTTCGGCCTGGCGTGCCTGCCGCTGATCGGCCCTCCGCCCGAAGCCGAGCTAGACTTCACGATCTTCGTCAGCAGGCTCGAAGGCATCACCAACTTGGTTGTGACCGCACCCTGCTGGTCCCTGGAGAAGGTCCAGGAGATGTATGAGCGACTGCCGGGGCGTCAGTTTGCCCACGGCATGAGCGCCCGTGTGATCGACCAATCCGTGCCCGCAGCGGAGACCTGGTTCCGCTTCCAGACTGAAATTGTTTACGTTGCCGGGGTCGCTCACGAGCCGCCCTACCACAGGGCCGGAAGTAGTAGCCCGTGGGCGCACTGCGCGACGCTCGCGCTCCAGGGTGCCGAAGTGGAGTCGCGGCTGCGGGTGGTCCATCTCGGCCTGGGACCAAGCCGCGACCAGGTGTTCCTCAGTTTCTTGACGCCGAACGCCCTCGTGCCGCGCCGCGTGTTGCTATGGCGGAGACCAAGCCCATCTTGCGGCAGTTTGTGAGCTGGTTGGAAGCCGCCTACGGCCAGCCTGCCCAGGCTACCGCTGCCGAGTTCGGCGTTGAGCCGCCCCCGGAGTCGCTGGCAATGGCTGAGGTCGCACTGGAAGCCGCTTTAGGCAGCCAGCGACCGGTGTTCCTGGCCACGTCTGCCTCCATCAAGTCGCTCCTTGCTGCCCTCGTCCTGCGTCGCGCTGGCGTCAAACTGGAGCAGGTGTGCCAGGGGAACCTCAGCGATGAGCAATTCGGGGCGCTCGCGGATACCTTGCGGGCGGTAAGAATGTCCAAACTGATGATCGAGACGCCGGACAGGCCGTCAGCCTTTGGGAACTGATGGGCTTCGCCTGTCGGCACAAGGTCGTCCACACGACCGGGCTGCACACCCAAAACAGGCTTGCATCTGTCACAAATACTGGTCAGTGTTTGTGACAGCAAGAGCTATGGCAAATAGCGTTAATGCCATTGATAAAGCTATTCTTCGGTCGATGAGGGCGAAGAAGGCTGCTGCCGCGTATTCACCGAAGCATTTTCAGGGGATTGGGAACGCGGCAGCGGTGCGCCAGGCGCTCAGCCGGTTGGCGAAGACGGGGAAGATTCGTCGCATCCGCCACGGACTCTACGACCTGCCGCGTGAACATCCGGTGATTGGCAAGACCGCGCCCGACCCGATGGCAGCGGTGCGGGCACTGATGGAGGGCAGCAGCGCCGAGTGGCAGGTGTCCGGCGCTTACGCGGCCAACCTGCTGGGGCTTTCCGAGCAGGTGCCTGGCAGGATCGTCATCCTGACCAACGGCGTGCCGCGCCGCCTGGCGCTTGGCAAACTGACACTGGTCTTCCGGCGTGCCGCACCGCGCAACCTGCTGGGTGCGGGCCGTCCTGTCGGGTTGGTCATCCAGGCAATCCGGTATCTCCGTGAGCGCGGGCTGGAAGCGGCGCAGTTGGAGCTACTCCGAAAACGACTGGACGCGGATGCCAAATCTGAGCTGACAGCTCTGACGCCCAAGCTCCCTGCTTGGATGCGTCCCATCGTCCAACGCCTCACCGCGAAAGCCAAACCATGAACAGCGTCATCTCATTGACGCAGGCACGACGCCGCGAGCTATTCAACGCGGCGGCGCAGGAGTTGGGCTTTAACGCGCCGGTGGTGGAGAAGGATTTTGGGTATGCTGGACCTTGCGCGAGCTGTTCGCCCTGCCAGGAGCACGGGACCACCTTATCTTCAAGGGCGGCACAGCACTGTCGAAGGTTTGGCGGGCTATTCGACGTTTTTCCGAGGACGTGGATGTGTCGTTGAGCCGCGAGTGGCTCGGCTTCACCGGCAAGCACGACCCTGAGAAGGCAGCCAGCACCAGTCAACGGAAGAAGCGGTTGGAATCTCTCGTGGCGGCGTGTGAGGCGAAGGTGCGGGATGAACTGCGTCCAGCCCTCGCGGCCCGGATGTCCGCCGCGCTGGGCGACAGCGGCTGGACGGTTGAGTCCGATCCAGGCGATGAACAAAGCCTCATCTTCCGTTATCCATCGGCGTTTGCGGAGGCGGGCGAAGCGCCCTACATCAGCCGCAGCGTGAAGATCGAGGGCGGCGCTCGTGCTGATGCGTGGCCCACAGAGGACCGGCTCGTCCAACCTTATGTGGCAGAGGCGTTCCCCATGCGCCTTGGCGAAGTGGATGAAGGACGAGCTTGGGATCAAGGATGATCCCTCGCCCAGCGGTTGCCCCTCCATCAACCGGCCTACGGCCTCAAGGCATCGGTGATCAAGACCATGCCCCCCTATCCTGCCCACAGTACCTCTCAAGCCGCCCGCGCACTTTCTGGCGCTCGACCTCCGGCGCGTCACCGAACTGAACGCGCATGTATTTGGGGTTGGCCTGTCCGCTTTCCTGAGTTTCCACATCGGCGTAGCTCTGGCCCGTAAGTCTTCATGCAGCCCGATCTGGTCTGAAAACCGAACTTCTTCGGACACGTAACAAACTGAAATGCAATGGACTAACCTGCGTGCTTGAAAATACAAATGGAGCATTTTATTTTTCAAGGAAGTCATTCTGGCCATGATTCAGCGAACATACTATCTGGAAACAATCCGCGAGCGGCTGAAGCGCTTCCCGGTGGTTTCCGTGCTTGGGCCGAGACAGGTCGGCAAGACGACGCTGGCGCAGCAAATCGCTGGAGGGCAGCCGAGTCATTTCTTCGACTTGGAAGACGTGGATGCGCAGGCGCGACTGGCGGAACCGAAGGTGGCATTGGAGAGGTTGACCGGGTTGGTGGTGCTGGACGAAGTGCAGCGGAAGCCGGAGTTGTTCGCGTTGCTGCGGGTGCTGGCTGATCGCAAGCCCGTGAAGGCGCGGTTTCTCCTGACGGGCAGCGCGTCTCCCGCACTGGTGCGCGGGGTATCAGAATCGTTGGCGGGGCGGGTGGCGTTGGTGGATGTGTCCGGGTTCAGTCTGGCGGAAGTGGGCGAGGGTGAGTGGCGAAAGTTGTGGTGGCGGGGAGGATTTCCACTGGCGTATCTGGCGGACACGGACCTGGCCAGCCGCGAGTGGCAGGAGGAATTTGTGGGCACCCTGCTGGAGCGGGATATGCCGCAACTGGGCATCACCATCCCGGCGGCGGCCTTGCGGCGATTCTGGCTGATGCTGACGCATTACCACGCGCAGGTGTGGAAGGGATCAGAACTGGCTCGGTCACTAGGCGCCTCAGAACCGACGATGCGCAAGTATCTGGACATCCTCAGTTCGACCTTCATGGTGCGGCAGCTTGCACCGTGGCACGAGAACCTGAGCAAGCGGCAGGTGAAATCGCCGAAGATTTACTTGCGGGATTCCGGGTTGTTGCACTGCCTGATGCGAGTGGCGGCGTTTGCCGATCTGGAGGCGCACCCGAAGCTGGGCGCGTCGTGGGAGGGCTTTGCGGTCGAACAGGTGCTGCAAATCACCGGCGACCGGGACGCCTACTTCTGGGCCACGCACGGCGGGGCAGAACTGGACCTGATGGTCAACTGGCAGGGCCGGAGGTACGGCTTCGAGTTCAAGTATGGCGATGCGCCGTCCATGACCAAGTCCATGCACACGGCGTTGCACGATTTGAAGCTGAAACGGTTGTTCGTGATCCATCCCGGCAAGGACTCTTACGAGATGAACGACCAGACGGAAGCTGTGGCCATCGCCAACCTGCAGGCGCGGCTGGCGCAAGGCGGGATCGGAGGCAGGGGACGCTCGTAGGATAGGGCTATCCCTTGCCGGTTGGGGATGCTGTTTTCCTCGCTCCAAAAAGCGCATGGTTGCCGGAACCGCGAAAGACCCAAGCGCGTTCCTGACAGGTCCTGACAACTTTCTTGGGCTTTTTTGACCCGCTTTCGAGTTGGCTCCGCCGGGGCACTTTCATTATCCTCTTGAAAGATGAAGATTTACGTCAGCCCGGTGTCGGGCTGACAGAGCGGAGTCCTCGGGTTCGATTCCCTTCGCCCGCTCCAATCTTCCAGCCTCAATGAGCATGCACGTTGATTCTGTGCGATATGCAGAAAATGCCAGAAGCTCGCGTAAGTTGTTGGAAATTAAGAAGAAGAAGTTGGAGCGGGTGAAGGGAATCGAACCCTCGTCTCGATCTGATTCCCAAAACCATGCGTTTTTCTTTGATTTAAGCGTCTAGGTCCCGCTAAAACTTCGGTGTCTATTCTTACTTTTATTCTTACATCAACATGGCCTCGATCTGGCGACACCCAAACTCAAAATACTGGACTGCATGTTACACCGATGAATCGGGGCGCCAAGTCAAGAAGACCACCAAGCAGACCGACCGGAACAAGGCCCTGGAGATCGCCCTCGAACTGGAGCACACCGCAGACCAGGCCCGGCAGGGCGTCCTGACGGAAGCGAAGTGCCGGGAGATTTTGAGCGGCATACTGGAAAGGACGACGGGGGCCGGTATCCGATACACCCCAACGCGCACCTACCTGGATACATGGCTGGAGGGAAAGAAGGCAGCCAAGGCCGCAGGAACGGCGGAACGCTACGAGAACACCGTAAACCTGTTTCTGAAATTCCTCGGCAACCGCGCCAACCGTCCCCTCATCGCGATCACTGCGAGCGACATTCAAGGATTTGTCAACCAGCGCGTGAAGGATGGCAGCGCCCCCAAGACCGTTGTGGTGGATGCGAAGACCTTGAACAACGTCTTCAACCTGGCCCGGCGGCAGGGACTGATCCCGAATAACCCGGTCGAGGCGATTGAATTGCCGGCGATCGAGTCTTCCGAACGCGACGTCTTCACCCCGGCGCAAGTGAAGTTGCTGGTTGATGCGGCAAAGACCCCCAGTTGGAAGACGCTGATCTTGCTGGGGTATTTTACCGGCGCACGGCTTGGCGATTGCGTTAAAATGAAGTGGGAAAACTTGGACCTGGCCAAAGGCGTCATGCGCTTCATGCCGCAGAAGACTCGGCGCCAGACAAAGAAAAAGCCCCCCTTCATCGAGATCCCGATCCATCCGGAACTTCAGTCCCACCTGGAGGCGATTGCGTCCACGGACAAGCCGGAAGTGTTTCTGTGCCCGGAACTCGCAGCGAAAGGCAGCGGGGGACAGCACGGTTTAAGCGAATCGTTCAAGGTCATCATGCGCCGGGCCGGGTTAGAAACTGGCCTGGTCGCAGGGATGGGCAAGCGCAAATTCAGCCGCCAGTCATTTCACTCGTTGCGGCACAGCTTCAACAGTGCGCTGGCCAATGCCGGCGTTTCGCAAGAACTGCGCATGAAGCTGACCGGCCATAGCACCGCAGCCGTGAACACCCGCTATACGCATCACGAACTCGCCCCGCTTCGGGAGGCGGTCGGGAGGGTGCCCTCACTTCAGAATCCAGCCACGCAGGCCAATCAGAAAAAGCGATCCGGAAAGAAGGCAGCGAGAAAGTCCGCTCAATAGTTATGTCAAAACGCACCAAGCCGACCAATGCGCGGAGCAGGAAATCGCGCCCCAAAGCAAATGCGCTCCCAATCGTCGTGAAGCTGCCGCCACCGTTGGAGAAGCCGCAGCAACCCATCCCGGTGGAGAACCTCAAGCAAATCACAGACGAAGAACTCCACCGGCGGCTAATGGACGCGGACGTCAAACTACTCATCGCGGCCTGCCTGCAACCAGTAGCCTCCTTGGTGGCTCGGGCTGAGAAGGCCAAGACTACTACACTTGACGCTGCCATCATCTGCATGATTGCTCACCGGGCCATGCGTGCCTTGGAACATCTCGCCGCCCAAGGAAATGTCGTGGCGGCGAAGGAGCTTTATCGAACCGTCAACAAAGCGGTCGAGAATCTGAACCAGGAGGCGTTGGCGAATCCGGGCCTGTTTATGCCCGCCGCCCGCGAGCATATCGAGTGGCCCGTGCTTTACTCGCCGCACCCGCATTTCTCGACCAACATCGAGGATCTTCACAACAAGTTGAAGGTCGGCGAGAATTTCCATCTGGACCTTTTCCCATGGAAAGACCGTAAACGCGGGACCGATCTCAATCTGGTCAAAAACAAACTCGCGTTTCAGGCATTGCAGGTGGTCATGTCGGCTCACGCGGCACCACCCTCGGCAGATTCGCTTCTGGGAACAGAACAGCCTTCGGATTGGAAAAACAAAGCCAGGAGTCTGAAGCCATTTTCACGGGAAACTGCTCATGAGTGGGCGGCGTTGGCGTGGCAAGTAATCCTCGAAGCATACGAAAACACTCCGGAGACAGATCCAGACCTCGCCAAACTCGGGAAGTCCCTTTCGTCTGAAAGACGCACACCGGCCGCGACACGAGCCCGGATAAAGTCGGCTGTTAAGGCGTGTATCCTGGGTTTTGTCAGAACCCCGCGATAATCGAATCGTGCGTCTCGTTCGCGCTGCTGTCGGAGCCGTGCTTCGGATGCGGCATAATCGTTTATCGACTACCCCGCTGCCCACGATTCGAATGTAACAGGGATAGCCTTGCTATTCTTGCCGATAGGGGCGCTCGATATCGCGTTTAGGCGGCCTACAAAGTGGATGAACGATCCGTGCGCCCGCTTAGAATGGGCGGTATGGGAATACCGCCAACTGTCATAATGCCTGGTCAAGCTGCCGTCGTGGTGGCGACAATTGCCGCGCCTGTATTCTCATTCCGCGTCCCAAAACCTCGCGAGGTGGATCCGTTTTTTGGAGGGACGCGAACCTTCTGGCTCCAACGAGTCCTGCGGACTAAACGCAATGGCTTCAAACCGGAGGTGGAATCGATAGTCGTCAGAAAAACCGGGTCAGATCGCGGAATGCGTTTTGTCGTTTACGAAAGCGCCGCCGCATATTTTCAGAAACTCCGCAACGCCCAGCAGAAGTCGGAGGTGGCTTTGTGAGCGAGGGTGACCATTACGGACTCAGCAATTTCCTGGCCGATGCGCAGGAGTATAAATCGATTGCGCCCTGGCCCCAACGTGAGGCTGACTTGTTCCAGATGGCCAAGGGCAGGAGGTTGCACGGCGAAAAAGGTTCCAACGGCCACCAGGGACGCGCTCCGCAGATGGTGATGAGGGTCGATCGCTGTTTGCGTGGTGAGGCCCTGAAGAAATACGAAGAATGGAAACGTAATCCTGATGCCCTCACCAAACAGGGATTCTTTGAGATCCCTGGCAAGGAGATCGCCCAGCGTCAGCGCATGCCCTTGGAATCGGTCTATCGTGCAGTCAAGGAACTGGAGAAGGTTGGGAAGGTCGATATCCAATACAATGGTTTCCGGAAGCCCTACCTGATCCGTTACCGGTTCGACCGGGCAAACACGCTTTGCTGGAAGGTTCGCAAGTGCAGACAGATGATCCGATGCCCTCGCTCCCGAAAGCCTGAAAAACGGCTACACCGATCCGACAAACCCTGGCCAAATAAAATGAAGCGCCTGCTGCTGAGTCGCAACGGTAACCGGCGACGGCTGCCAATCTGTGACATTGTCCGAGTCATCAATGGCCAGCTTCTACCCGGTGAGCCTGAAACGGACGGCAACAATACCCGGGTCGCGGATCAAATGGTCGAGGTTATCAAAATGTTCGTGAACCAGTTGTATCGCCGGGCGTCAGCCGGTTTGAGCTTCAATGGGGAACTCCCCTTCAAAGACATGAAGGAAATCGGGGCCAAGTCCGGGTTACGGAAGGTCAAGTCGGCTTACCGGGTCATAAGTATTCTGGAAGCCAAAAATGTGTGTAAAAAATTCCGACGAAATGGGCAGTTCGGGGTGGTTCTAAACGTCAATAAATTGCTTAAAATTGAGTCCCAAATCGGGCAGCGAACCGGGCAGAAAAAGATTCCGGTTGGCCGAGACTATATTATTAACTCCCAAGTCCGCTGCGCACCGGGCGCTGCTGCTGTTGCTGGTTTTTCCCCTTCGGATAAGATGGGACAAAGTTTAGCCCTTGGGCGCTTCGCGCCTTTGGGCAATCGATTCCCCTTTTTATCCGACGAGGAATCATCCGTGACCCGGTTGTTGCAGCAGCGTTTTGAATTCCCGGTCGCCCCTGCTGACCGCGTAAAACTACAGCGACTCATCAATTCCCGGGTGAAACACCGTCGCTTCCCAATGACAGCCCGGATGCTGCAGGAAGTTTTCGCCGGTGTTGACTTTAGCGATGGCAGTTTCGGCCGGTATCAGGTTAAGCATGCCCAAGATCTGCGTGAATTCCTCAATCGCTGGCCGGGTTATTACTGCACTTTGGCCCGGTATCAGGACGATGATCTCAGTCAGTTGCGAGTCCGTAGCGAGCTTGAGCCCGACCGTTTCCTTCACATTTGCCCCGAGGACATTGTCGGCGGTTCCGGCCTTCGCGGGGAAGTCAACGTCGTGGAATATACGCTCAAATACTACGATCACCTCGGGCACGACGTTGTTGACACGGAGTTTCTGGACAATCGTTCGCATTGGAAAGTCGATGGCCTGTTGGCCCGGCACCGGGCTACTCCGGAGTATCGAGAAGCCGCAAATGACGCCAATTACCGCAGCCTTTTGATGGAATTGCGACGCCAATGTTTACCGCCCGGCCACTGGGAAACCCAGAACAACTCCGGACGGTGGACGAGGCTTCCAGAACATAAAACCCGGGATTGGAACCCATTCATGCCGCCGGCCTGTCCGGTTCCCATCCGATTTATCGCGGAGACCCAGGACTCGAATGATAATGGAATCAAGATGCTTTGCGTGGCTTTCCTGCTCGGGATGCAACAGCGTTTTGCAACGCTCGCCCGGAGGCACCTCCCGGTTCTGCTGATGGAACCGTTGATATACTACTCGTGCTACAAGCAGTGGGGTAGGGATTGGCTAAAAGCGAGTGGGGTTGGCGATGAGGATCACATCAAGGTTATGAGAAAGGCGAAGTGCATCCTTGATCGCGCCTACGGTTGGCGGGCAATCATGAGTGTCCACGAACGAGTCGAAGCCCGGGCAAAGGCGCTGGCGGCCCGCAACCCCGATCCCGAGGCTGAAATTGCCCTGTCTGAGTAAAACTTGAGAATGTTCCATGGAAATCCATACCTGCTGTGAACTCGCGTTTCGAGCAATTACGCATTGATACACCCCTGAACGAGCGAATTGCATTGGGACAGGTGAGCCTGGAAATCGCTGGCAACTTGCCAGGCACAGCAGGATTCGTCTGGCAACTTGCGCCGAAGTTGCCAGCCTGACGCTCCCACATGCACTCGTTTTCCCGAGAAGTGGTCAAAATGGCGATACAGTTCCCGCGGGAACATCACATCGAACGATTTGAAAACGCGAAAAACGTGTAGCGCCGGAATCTATGAGTCTCGCAAACCTGTATCGTTTCTTCCGCCAGAACGTATAAACGTCTGAATACGAACAGGCGGTGCCATGGGTGTATGCAACGCAAGTCGTTGTTAATCAACGCGCAGAATCGCACAATTCAGCGGTCGTCGAGGATTTATGACAAAAAATGGCATCACTTACTGTAAGTGTGGCGCCCCGGCTCGCCCGCGACAGCGAAATTGTCGCTCGTGCAAAAATGCTTCCACGAAGCGCAGCGTGTTGAAACGGAAGCTCGCCGTCCAACGGCTGGAACAGGCGCTTCACCATCTCACCATCGAGAACCCGGCTACGCGACGCGAATACGAGTCGCAGTTCAGAACACGCGCAGTGGCTATCTGTGATGAAGACGGCATGCCCGCTATTGCCGGGTTCGTCGTTGGGTTCCTTGCTGACCGCATGCTGCAGGTCATGGATGACGACGGTAAAAACCATTTCGTCCGATTGGATCGGGTGGTGGAAGACTTCGGACGGACAGTTGATGGTGAGATTTTGCACGTCGAGTGAAGCGGTAACCGGATGACTATTCCACGCTCGGCCGCTGGCCTACCCGGCTGAAAGCATACGGGCGGCGACGGGCAAAGCGGGAGAAGACTGTAATGCAGCGATTCCGGGACGAGTATCAGCAATCGAAGCGGGCGACTGTCGGCGTGATGCCGGAAGCGAGCGTCACCAGGATGGCTCCGGCAGCGGCGGCATCTGCGATGCCTCCCAAGGAGGCTGACGTGGGGTCGTAGGCGGATGCTGGCCAACGTCAATCGTGTGGGATGCCTTCACGCCGATGGGGTTGATTTCGTAGATTTCGGAGGCAACCGGTGTTGGGAACATCTTCCCAGGAAAGAACGGGGCGAGTTCATCCGGGGTCGGTGATGCGTCTTCACCTGCTCCGGTGGCCGCCGCCCAGGCAATCTTCGCCCGGTCAATCGCCGCCAGGTTCGCCTGAATTGCTGGTTCGTCGATAACCCCCACCTTGATCGTCAGGACGAGCAAGCAGATCAAACAACCTGCAACCAGATACCCCGCCACCAAGGCGAAACCTGCGCGGCCACTTCCCACCAAGCGCCCATCACTGCGATTGATCCTGCGCCGGGCGGTGTGACCCAGTGGAATCGCCAGTAGTCCCGCGAGTATGGCAAATCCTGCCAAGGGCATAAGGATTTCAAGCGGGATGGCTCCCATTACCGGGAGCACCAGGAATCCAAGACAGCCGCAGAACATGCCCAGGTTTGCCTGCCATACGGCCCGTTTGGCACCGCGACTTCGAAAGGAGAAGTGGATGAAGAAATACAGCACGGGCACCCAGAACATCGCGAAGATGATCCTATCCATCGGCTTCCAAGGGGGCGCGGTTCGTTCCGGGTGTTGTGCGCGGATGTCGGACACATTCCGTTGCTCGCAAGCAAAAGCGTCTGCTTGTTCCCTACTTGGTAGGCTCGGGCCGGCAAATGAACCGTCAGGCTGCTGTTTCCACTGCTCATAGCTGCCCGGCCCCATCAGCGACTGGATCGCGTAATCGATTTCCCCATTTGTCAGCGGGCGGCTGTTTGTCTGTGCGGCTGCTCCAATCACACTCACAAGGCAGATAACCAACCAGAAGATCCGCATTGGGTAGCGGGCTCGGCTCGGGGAAAGGAGCGGGGGAGTCACAGGAATCCTGGGGAGTTGAGGTTTTAACGCATGGCGAATTCCGTGCGGCACCGCGGACACCGCAATTGGCTTCCAACCCGGCTGACCTCCGCCCGGAGTTTCTGGCTGCACTTGGGGCAGACCACCAGAAGTTGCCGCTGCATCGGACTCGTCGCGGTGGCATCGCCGGGTGTGGCGGGTCTGTTCTCCACTACCGCAGATCGAACGCCACGGTGCAGGAATTGCCCGATCCAAGCGCCGCCAATTGCGGCAAAGGCCAGCCCGAACGCCCTGCCCCCGCCCTGCACGGCCTCCGGCATGAGCTTCCAACCAAGGTATCCTCCCAGACACGCACCAATGACGAGAAACAGTCCGCCCGACGCGCTGTTTTCCACAGTGGGCACATGCCAGCAACCGCCGCCATCCGATCCATACTTGGCATTGGCGACATCCTGGAACACACCATTCACCCAGCGGTCGAAGTCCTGATAGTTCTTCGGATAGTCGCCGGCGGCACTCGCAGCCTTGGCGGAATACTGCGCGGCGCGGTGTTGGGCCTCGGCATTGGCCGCTTCACGTTTCGCCTCATCGTATGCAGCGCGGGCGGACGGATCAGCGAGCACATAGAACGCCTCATTGATGGCCAGCATTCGTTCGTGGGAGCCGCCAAGATCCGGGTGGTTTTCAAGCGCCAGTTTGCGATAGGCTTTTTTGATCTCCTCGACGGTGGCCGAGGAGGACAAGCCCAGGATCTGATAATAGTCGGGGAGTTGCATGGCTTCGTAATCTGTGAGGGTGGACTGCGCGTGTCAGATCATGGATACGGGCTGTAATTCGGCTCGATGCGGCCAACGCGATTTCCGCTGGCGTCATAGACATTCCACCGTTGTTGGCTTTGCATTGCCCGCAACTCCTGCTGGCGGTTCTGCCATTCAAAGTCGAGGTTCACATTGGGCTGGACCGGTCTTTGAGCGCCCCCTTGCAACGCCCCCAGCAGAAGTCTCATGTCCTCGGCGTCCCGGGCCTCCCGCGCCGCACGGTCAGACGCGCTTTCCCCGCACCCGGCAAGAAGGATCGCCAGTGGCAGCCAGATGATTGACTGTAGTTTCATGGTCTTGATCCCTGATGGATTGCATTTTGTTAAGCACGCCCTGTTGCGGCGTGTCCCGCGTGACAGGCAGCCTGTCTTTGATTGGGACAGACCGGGGTGCTAAACCACGCCCCATGACTGAAAAGCCAAACTGATGCCAAGCACGCCCCATTGGGGCGTATCCTCGCGATTAGATTAACGACGTGTTGGAAGTGCGTTCCGGGCGGGGAAGGCAAGGCGGCTGGAGCCGATGGGCAAACTCCAACCGCCTTGTTGTTCTAGTCCAAATGTCCCAAGTGACAGCCTATGCTGCGTTGGCGAGCATGTGCTTCACCGCCTTGGCGTATTGCCTCAATGCCCCAATGGACTGGGGTGGACACTGCGAATGCATCAGCACCTCGAACAGGGCTCGATCTTCGCCGACGTCGAAGTCCTTTTGCGTCATGGACAGCGCCTCGGCCTCGGATACCCACACTACGAATGGTTGGCAGACCTCAATGTCCTGATCGCCCGCGCCATATTGTGACTTCACTTGCTCAGGCGTGAGGGTCACTCCAGTTGCCGGGAAATAGGCAGCGGTCACCTTGTCGAAGGGGATCACTCCCCGGTAAACGTGCCACTCCGATCCCCATTGCGGCTGTTCGGTCAGGCGTTGATAAAACCAATCTCGAATCCGCAGTCTTTTGGCATAGGGCTGCCACATGACCAGGCTCGGATCATGTTCATCCAGTTCGATTTCCAGACGCACCCCTGTCTTGGATGCCAGATGTGGCAGATCATCGCTACCTTGCCCCATCGACTCCAGAATGGGCTTGATGCCATCCCGGTCTGGGTTTGTGGTCAACCAAGGGTAATTGATTGCATGCAGGAATGTCAGGGGAACCTCGCCCCGATCAATGCCACGATGGACGATGCTGGGCAGGTGAAGCGGTCGCGTGAAGTGGTAAAACCGCTTCTTGCCGGGCGTGATCGAATCATTCTCGTTGTTGCTTTCCGTTGTTCTGACGCCCCGGAATTTGGATTCCCGATCCGGCGCTACTGCATTCTTCTTACGTTTCATACTGTTTCTCCGAGCCACAAGGGCCGTGCGGCTAATTGTGTTTTTGTAGCTTGCGAAGGCCCATCGGCCGGGAGAAACTGTGTCTGTGCAGACTGGCAGTCGGCTACCCGCCGGCTCGCAAGTTCTCGGGCCGCAATGTTCAAGCATTGCGGCCCAAATTGTTTTACTCAGTGTGGCTTTCCGCCGCTTCCTTCCAGATTTGTCCAACCCCGATTTCTGCCGGGCGTTGAGATTGGGAATACGGGAGACTGCATCGAAAGTTGCATGTTGTGATTTCCTTGGTCTTTGCCGGTGCTTGTTCACGCCCGACCGGCCACGGTGCCGGGCGTCGTGCCGCCACCGGACGGCGCGGTTACTTCTTGTAAATCTTCTTGGCGGGCTTGCGCTTGCTTGATTTGCGGGTCGCTCGCTTCTTGGGAGCCGGCTGGCTGGAGGGCAGCAGGTTGCCCACCCCGGTCACCATGCGCTGCATCAGGCCGGGGGAGTCGCCACTGTTAAACAGGCTTGTGACCGAAGCGACGCAGTCCATGATTTGTGGCACCGCCAGTGCCTTCATGATGAGACTTTGGTGCGTGTGTGATACGCTGCCAAACATCTCCAGGAGCCTCGATCGCATATCGCTGCCCTGGGCAGCCGCTCGCACGTCCAGTTTCTGAAACTCATCCTCCCCCACCGCGGAACGTATCCAAAGGATCAACAACTCCACCCAGGCATCGCCGGAGACACCGCATGCCTTGGCGATCTGCCGCAAGGTATCCAGCCTGATCGGTGCGCCCATCTCGACATCCCGGAGCGTCTGGCGGTTGACGCCAGTGAAAACGGCGAACTGAACGTAGGTCCGGCTTCCGCGAAGCCCGGTGATTGTTTCGGCCAGTGTTGCCATGTGCCAAAACTATGCAGCATGTTCCTGCGTCGTGCAACATAACGTTGCATACAGACTTTTACGGGACACAAGACCGGTGGCACCCCGGGTTTGTGCGAGATGGCTCACAGTCTGTTCAATGCCCGCCAGTGACCGTGTATCCAGCCCGGCGCAAATCCTCCGCCAAATCCACCTCCATCTGCACCGCAGCTTCGAATGGCATCGGGTTCAGGTGGGCGTAAAGTTCCGGCAGCAGGCGTATGCCATAGCGCGTCACCACCGCTGCGGCTTTGATGCCGGCTTTATGATTCGCGAAACGTTCTTCCGGCGTCAGCCCGGTCATGCCGACGTAAACGCACGGCTTTTTGGAATCACGTTTGGGATTCTCCGCTCGCACCTTCCGGAGGCGACCCACGGCGGCATCAAGCAGAACGACATAGACGTTATGGTGCTGGTTCGGCTGTCGCTTCGGGCGAAGCTGCTTGAGCGTCCGGCGCTTCATCCCTGCAGCTTACCCTGCCGGCTAGTGTAAGCCTAGATGTTCACTTCCGCTTCGCACCAGTGGTGACAACGGTGCCGACCGTCCGACCACTGGCATCTCGGCCGGTCACGCTCGTCCCGGATTGTTGCACGGTGCTGGTTGTGCGACCGCTGGCGTCGCGGAAGGTGGTGCTGACGCCGGTCTTCGCTTCGGTGCTGAGGGTCCGCCCGGAAGCATCCTGATACATTGTGGTCTGCGTGCCGGATGGCGTAGCGGTCCAGACGGTGCGTCCGGATGAATCTCGGAACACCGTGCGGGTGCCTTCGACGGTGGCGACGCCGGTTGTTCTGCCGCTGCTGTCCCTGAAGATCGTTCGCGTGCCGGTTGTGCTCGCGGTGCCCAAGGTTCGTCCCGAGGCGTCCCGCAGTGTCGCCTGTCCGCCCGAGATTGCTGTTGTAGCGACGTGGCGGCCCAGGTCATCCGTGCCGGGAACAGTTGGGCGGCGGGCGTCACCGGCCACCAGCGAGGCGGCAGTCACGCTGAGAATCAGCAGGGCACTGGCGAGTGATTTCATGGTTTTCCTTAAAGGCAGACGAGCACGCTGCCGCCCGGATTCACGCTTGTCCACAACTCGGACTGCATCCTGTTTTGCTTCCATCGGCCTGACTTGGCAGTCTTCCCCGGTGAACAAATTGCAGCCACCGGATTCGCACCACCTCGCCGCAGCGAAGGGTTGGCTGGGGTTGTTGGCATTCGAGGATGCGGCGCGGGAAATTGAGGCCATCGCCCCGACACTGCGCGATCACCCGGACGTGCTGGAGGTGCGCTGGGCCTTGGCGGCAAATGCGGGGAACTGGCCGGAGGCGCTCGCCATCGCAATTTCGCTCACTCAATTGATGCCGGACAAGCCGGAGGGTTGGATCTACCAGGGCAGCGCCCTCGTTGAACTGAGCCGGAACGCCGATGCCCATTCGGTTCTGCTCCAGGGCCACGAGCGATTCCCGCAGGACGAGATTCTTGCTCACGACCTGGGGTGCGTCTGCTGTGCGCTTGGCCGGGATGACGAGGCGGCGGATTGGATTCGCAAGGCCATCGCGCTGGCGGGTGATGACATGCGCAAACGTGCGTTGGAAGACCCGGATCTGGAAAGAATTCACGCTCGGCTCCGGAGACGGGACGATTGATCACGCTCGCGCTACCAGCCGGACTCAACTTCAACTTCCCCAACTGGCCGCAACTCAATAATCTGAACCGATAAATGGCATACCACCACGAACTGGCAAATTTCATCTGGTCGGTAGCGGATCTTCTGCGCGGGCCGTATCGCCCGCCGCAATATGAGCGCGTCATGCTGCCGCTCACGGTGCTGCGACGGTTCGATTGCGTGCTCGCGCCCACCAAGGCGAAGGTGCTCGCCCGTCACGCGCAACTGAAAGACGGCAAGGTCAAGGACCTCGATCCCATCCTGAACAAGGTCGCCGGGCAGGGATTTCACAATCACAGTCCGCTCGATTTCGAGAAGCTCAAGGGCGACCCGGATCACGTTCACCAGCATCTCGTCTCCTACATCAACGGATTCTCGGCCAACGTCCGCACCATTTTCGACTACTTCGAGTTCGACAACGAAATTCAGAAGCTCCACGAGGCCAATCGCCTGTTCCAGGTCGTCTCGAAGTTCTGCGACATTGATCTCCACCCGGATCTCATCTCGAACATCCAGATGGGTTACGTGTTCGAGGATTTGATCCGGCGTTTCAACGAAGCGGCCAACGAGACGGCGGGCGACCACTTCACGCCCCGCGAGGTCATTCACCTCATGGTCGAACTGTTGTTTGCACCGGACGACGATCTGCTCCGCAAACCCGGCATCATCCGCACCGTGTGGGACCCGACTTGCGGAACCGGCGGCATGCTGGCGGAGGCGCAGAACCGTCTGCAGGCGCTGAATCCCCAAGCGACGCTGCATGTTTACGGTCAGGATTACAACAAGCGGGCGTTCGCGGTAGCCGCGTCGGACATGCTGATCAAGGGGCATGCGCAAAGCCGCGTCGAATGCGGCGACAGCCTCGTGGACGACAAATTCCCAGGGCTGCGGTTTGACTACGGCATTGCGAACGTGCCCTTCGGCGTGGACTGGAAGGCGCAACAGAAGGAACTCGTCAAGGAACACGAAACCCTCGGCTTCAAGGGCCGCTTCGGCGCCGGCCTGCCCCGCGTCAATGACGGCTCGCTGTTGTTCCTCCAGCACATGATTGCCAAGTTCGAGGAGGTGGCGCCCGACCGGCAGAAATACGGCACGCGCATCGCCATCGTTCTCAATGGCTCGCCCCTGTTCACCGGCGGCGCGGGTTCCGGGGAAAGCGAGATTCGCAAATGGATCATCGAAAACGACTGGCTCGAAGCCATCGTCGCGCTGCCGGAGCAGATGTTCTACAACACGGGCATTGGCACCTACATCTGGATCGTGACGAACCGCAAGGAGAAGCGGCGCAAGGGGAAGATTCAACTCATTGACGCCCGGGAACGGTGGAAGCCGATGCGCCGCAGCCTGGGTGACAAACGGCGCGAACTCGGTGACGACGACATTGACGCCATCGTGCGCGAGCACGGTAGGATCAAGGATTCCGAAACGTGCATGACGTTCGACAATGCGGATTTTGGCTACACGCGGGTCACGGTCGAGCGTCCGCTCCGGCTGGCGTTTGAAATCACGAGCGCGAAGCTGGATTCCCTCAAGGAGGGCAAAACCGAAATCGCCAAGCTGGATGATCTGGCCCCGAAGGTCCGCGCTGAAATCGTGGCCGCCCTGACGGAAGCCAATGACGGCAAATGCTGGAGCAACCGGGAGAAGTTCCGCGAATTCCTGGCTGCGACGCTCCCGGACTGCAAACGGCCCTTGCGCGAGTGGGTGCTGATGCTGATGTCGTTCAAGCATCCGAAGGCCGACATCTGTGTGGATGAAGATGGCAAGCCCGAGCCGGACCCCGAATTGCGCGATTACGAGAACGTGCCGCTCAAGGAGGACATCGAGGCATATTTCAAACGCGAGGTGTCGCCGCATGTTCCGGATGCGTGGATGGACCGGAGCAAGGACAAGGTCGCTTACGAGATCAATTTCAACCGCCACTTCTATCGCTACACGCCGCCGCGTGAACTGTCGGCGATTGATGCGGACCTGAAGCTGGCGGAGGAGAAGATTCTTGGCTTGCTCAAGGAGGTGACACTGTGAATGCGGCAGTTGCGCGTGAAACGCGACGACTGAAATATGCAGCAACGGTGAACGACGAAGCGTTGGCAGACGGCGTTGACCCCGATTTCACGCTTCAGTATGTGGACATTGGTGACGTTGACTCGGAAGGCCGCATCAACGGAATGACGCCTTATCGTTTCGAGAAAGCTCCCAGTCGGGCGCGACGAATCGTGAAGAATGGTGATGTCATTGTTTCGACTGTTCGCACTTACCTCCAAGCCATCGCGCCAATTCAGAACCCGCCGGACAATCTGATTGTCTCGACCGGTTTTGCGGTTGTGCGGCCGCGCCCGGAAGTGATGGATACATCGTTCTGCAAATACGCGCTTCGCGACCCTGCGTTCCTCGCTGAAGTTGAAATGCGGTCGGTTGGGGTAAGCTATCCCGCAATCAACGCATCAGAACTTGGGGACATTAGGATTCACCTGTGCCCGGTTCCTGAGCAGCGGGCCATTGGCTTCTACCTCGACAATGAGTTGGCTCGCTTGGATGAATTGGTTACCGCGAAGGAGCGGTGGCTTGAATTTCTGGCGGAGAAGCGGCAGGCGTTGATTACACACGCCGTAACCCGGGGCATAAACCCGAAAGCCCCACTCCGCGACTCCGGCATTCCCTGGCTGGGGGAGATTCCGGCGCATTGGAATGTGAAACGTCTCCGATGGTTCATATTGGCGCTCGAACAAGGTTGGAGCCCCCAAGCGGAGGACCGCCAACCGGACAAAGGCGAATGGGCGGTGCTGAAGCTGAACGCGGTGGATGGAGGCCGCTTCGACGGAAGCAAAGCAAAGGCCCTTCCGCCCGGGGTAGAAGCGCCGATGGAATATGAAGTGCGTAGCGGGGACTTTCTGGTCACGCGGGCCAACACACCTAAACTGGTCGGGGATGTCTGCTTTGTTGAACACGCCTCGCCTCGGTTAATTCTCAGCGATTTGATTTACCGGCTAAAGCTCGTCAGCCGACATATGGATGGGCGTTTTCTGAACCATTTCCTTCTTACCGCTGCTGGTCGGAGTCAAATCGAGGCAGACGCCCGAGGTTCCAGCGCCTCAATGGTTAAGATTGCGCAGGACCACATCAAAAACTGGCTTATTATCGCTCCTCCGTTGGGTGAGCAACAAGCCATCGTCGCCCACATCGCAAAGGAGACGGCCACGTTGGACGCGCTCCGGGCCGCCACCGAGAACAGCATTGCGCTGCTGAAGGAACGGCGAGGCGCCTTGATCAGCGCGGCGGTCACCGGCAAGCTGCGCATACAAGCGTGAAATGACCGACATCTACCACATCACGCACGTTCAGAACCTGCCCGTGGTCATCGCGGTGAGTGAAATCCGACACGCATGATCATTGAGACCCAGGGTGATCTGCTTGCCGCCGATGCCGAAGCTTTGGTCAATACGGTGAACACCGTGGGCGTGATGGGCAAAGGCATCGCACTCCAGTTCAAGCGGGCGTTTCCGGAGAATTTTGCGGCCTACGAACGCGCCTGCCGCAACGGCGAGGTCCAGCCGGGCCGGATGCTGGTGTTTCAGTCCGGGTTGCTCGACGGTCCGCGCTACATCATCAATTTCCCGACCAAACGTCATTGGCGTGAGTCATCGCGGCTGGAAGACATTGACTCCGGATTGGACGCCCTGATCATCGAGGTCAAGCGCCTGAACATCCGGTCCATCGCGGTGCCGCCGCTGGGCTGTGGCAACGGCGGGTTGGACTGGATTGAGGTGAAGCCACGAATCCAGCGGGCGTTCCAAGCCGTGCCCAAAGTCCGGATACTGCTGTTCACGCCGGATGACGGAGGCTTGAAAACCGCTCGGCCCGGTGGGAAGATGCCCACATGACAACGACCGTGAAAGCCGACAGCCGCAGCCGCATCACGTTGCGCGGCGCGAAAGACGGCCAGCAATACGTGGTGTCCGAGCAGGCCGGCGGGTGGTTTGTGCGCCCGAGCCGGCGGCAACGGCATTCGGGCCTGTCGGGTGCGGAGTTCGACCGGCTATGGCAGCGGCGGGAGGCGTTGGATGCGGAAACGGCGTCCGAGGTGTCCGCGAACATCCGCCAGACCCGGGAGGCCAGCCGTGCGCGTGTTGCTTGACTCGACCGTGTTGATGGAGGGCGAGCGCCGCCGGTTCGACTTGGGCGCGTGGGCGCGTCAACACCGGCACGAAATCCTGATCTGTGACGCGGGCGTGACTGAGTATCTGGCCGGACGACCGGTGAAGGACGCGGGGAAGGAGGCGCGGTTTAAAGCTTACTGGAGTTCGTTCCTGTCCCTCCTGCCGTCCGTGCCGCTGGATCGTGAAGTGTGCGAACGAGCGGGACACTTGCTCGCCCAGGCACGAAGGTCCGGCAAAACGGTGCCGCTGGGGGATGGATTGCATGGCGCGGTGGCCGACTTGGAGGGATTGACGGTCGCCACCGTGGACACGAACCATTACGACGACCTCGGCGTCCCCGCGTTCAACCCCTTGAAGAACCCGTCCGGGATAGAAAGCGCCTGACCCAGGTGCCCGCCGCCGGGCGCGAGGGGAGTGTCCTCCCTGGAGGATCAGGAATTATCAGGTCGGCCCAACGTGTGCAGCCAAACGGGGACGGCCCGATTCAGAAGTCGCACGGGAATGAAGACGCACAACGAACAAACCTTCGAATCGGTCATCGAGTCGCACTTGCTCGCCAATGGTTTCGTGGCCGTGAGCCGGGATGATTACGACCGTGAGCGGGCGATATTCCCCAAGCAGGTGCTGGAGTTCATCCAGGCGACGCAGAAAAAGGAATGGGCCAAACTGGAGGCGCTGCACAAGGACAGCACCGGCGCGATTGTGCTCCAGGATTTGTGCAAGATGCTGGATGCGCTCGGCTGCCTGACCGTGCTGCGGCACGGGTTCAAGTGTTACGGACAGCAATTGCATGTGGCGTTCTTCGCCGCCGCACATGAACTGAACCCCGAGTTGAACGAGCGTTATCAGGCCAACCGCCTCAGTGTGACGCGCCAACTTCACTACAGCACCCGGAACGAGAATTCCCTCGACCTGTGCCTGAGCCTGAACGGCATCCCCGTCATTTCGTCTGAGCTAAAGAATCCAATGACCGGGCAGACGGTGGAAAACGCGATTCGCCAATACAAATTTGACCGCGACCCACGGGAGAAGCTGTTTGAGTTCAAGAAACGGACGTTGGTTCATTTCGCGGTGGATACGGAACAGGTGTTCATGACCACCCGGCTCGCGGGGAGCGCCACGACGTTCCTGCCATTCAACCAAGGCTGCAAAGGCGGCGCGGGCAATCCGTCTGATCCGAAGGGACGCAGCTATCGCACAGCGTATTTGTGGGAGGACGTGCTCACCCGGGCCAGCCTCATGGAATTGTTCGCCCGGTTCCTGCATCTGCAGATCGAGGAGAAAAAGACCGACGACGGGCGCAAGGTGCGGAAGGAGACGATGGTTTTTCCGCGCTTCCACCAGCGCGAGTGCGTGCGCGAACTCGTGCAGACGGCCCGGAGCGAGGGCGCCGGACACAATTACCTGGTCGAGAATTCCGCCGGCAGCGGCAAAAGCAACACCATCGGCTGGCTGGCGCATCAATTGTCGTCACTGCACAACGTCGGCAATGAGCGCGTGTTTGATTGCGTGGTGGTGGTGACCGACCGGCAGGTGCTGGACCGGCAGTTGCAGGATACGATTTACCAGTTCGAGCATCGCCAGGGCGTCGTGCAGAAGATTGACGAGGACTCGAAGCAACTCGCGGCGGCATTGGAGTCGGGCGTGCCCATCGTGATCACGACGCTGCAGAAATTCCCGTTCGTGACCCGGCAACTGGTCAAGATCGCCGAGGAGCGCGGCGAGAAGTCGGCGGGGTTGCTGCCGACGCGGCGCTACGCGGTCATCATTGACGAGGCGCACAGTTCGCAGTCCGGCGAGGGCGCGGCGGAATTGAAGGGGGTCCTCGGCGGCGAAGCGTTGAAGCAGGCGGCCAGCAAGAAAGCGCAGGAAGACGGGCTGGATGATTACGAGGAAGAAGTGTTGCGCGTGATGGCCAAGCGCGGGCAGCAGTCGAACATCAGCTTCTTCGCGTTCACCGCCACACCGAAGCACAAGACCTACGCGGTGTTCGGCCGGAACGGCAAGCCGTTCCACCTTTACTCGATGCGCCAGGCGATTGAGGAGGGTTTCATCATGAATGTGCTGAAGTCCTACACCAGCTACGCGACCTATTTCCGTTTGCTGAAGGCGTGCGAGGACGATCCGAACGTCGAGCGCAAGAAAGCGGCCAAGGCGCTGGCCCGGTTCCTCCGGCTGCATCCGCACAACATCGCGCAGAAGACGGAGGTGATGATCGAGCATTTCAATACGTCCACGCGGCACAAGATCGGCGGCAAGGCCAAGGCAATGGTCGTCACCGGGTCGCGGCTCGAAGCGGTGCGTTACAAGCAAAGTTTTGACCAATACATCGCTGAGAAAGGCTACGGGCACATCAAGACCCTCGTGGCGTTCTCCGGCATGGTCGTGGATGACAAGATTCCCGGTGTGACCTACACCGAGGAACAGATGAACCACGGCGTCCGGGAAAAGGAACTGCGCGATGTGTTCGACACGCCGGAGTATCAGGTGCTGCTGGTGGCGGAAAAATATCAGACCGGCTTCGATCAACCGCTGTTGCACACGATGTATGTGGACAAACGACTCGCCGGGATTCAGGCGGTGCAGACGTTGTCGCGCCTCAATCGCATGCATCCACTGAAGGAGGACACGTTCGTTCTGGATTTCGTGAACGACCGGGCGGAAATCTACGAGGCGTTCAAGCAGTATTACGACGGCGCGGAGATGGGTGAGGAAGTGGAGCCGTCGCGGCTTTACGAGGTTCGCGCCAAGCTCGACGAGGCCGGCATTTACCATGCCTCCGAGGTGGAGGCGTTCGGCAAGGTGTTCTACAAGCCCAAGGAGAAGCAAAGTCCCTCGGATCATCAGGCGATGAATGCCGCGCTGGACCCGGCGGTGGAACGGTTCAAGGAGTTGCAGAAAGCCAACGAGGATGAGGCCGAGTTGTTCCGTGGCAATCTGGGTGCGTTCCGAAATCTGTATTCGTTCCTGAGCCAGGTGATTCCGTTCCAGGATTCGGATCTGGAGAAACTTTACTCCTACCTACGGTTCCTGTCGTCAAAGCTGCCGCCACGCGACGGCGGCCCCCGTTACCATTTTGACGACGAAGTGCGACTGGGTTACTACCGCATCCAGAAAATCAGCGAGGGATCAATCGACCTCACGGGCGGCGAGGCCAAACCGGTGGAAGGACCGCAGGCCACCGGGACCGGCGTATTGCACGACAAAGATGTTCCGTTATCCCGGCTCATTGATCTGGTGAACGAGCGGTTCGGCACGGATTTTACCCAGGCCGACCAATTGTTCTTCGACCAACTCATCGAGGCAGCGTCCCGGGAGGACACCCTCAAGCAGGCCGCCGATGCGAACCCGCTGGACAAGTTCCAATTGGTGTTCGGCAAGGTGTTGGAATCGCTGTTCATCGAGCGCATGGAACAGAACGAGGACATTTTCGCCCGCTACATGAACGAGGCGGATTTCCAACGGATCGTGGCCCAATGGCTCGGGGAGAAGGTTTACTCCCGGCTGAAGGAGCCGGTGGCACCCGCCGAACAGACTTCCTACCGCACGGCGGTCACTGGCACTGGTGGAAAGAAGTGACAGCCGTTCAGCCTTTGGTGCGCTTGCGCCCCTTCGCCGGCTTCTTTGGGACTTGAGCCGCGACTGGTCTTGGACCCGGTCGGAACAACACGTCCCACGGGCAGTCGAGCGCCGCCTGAATCCGGCGGATGGTGGTAAGCAGGATGTCAATGTCGCCGCGCTCGATCTTTTGCAGCGTGCGGGGATGCAGGCCGGCAGCTTCGGCGAGATATTCCTGAGTCAGATTCTGCGCCATGCGCTCACGCCGAAGGTTGCTGCCGAATTCCTGGATGGTCTGCTTTTCAGTCAGCGATTTGGTCACGCCTCATTACGGCGTGAGTCCGGCCTGGTTGACCACGCCCCGTCAGGGCGTATTTCGCTGGACGCCATCAGTTGCCCGGCGTCATGTTGGGTCCCGTAATCTGTCCGGCGGCTTGTGCCCGTTCCGGATGAGACGGGCGGAGCCCGCGTGGGCCGGAACGCCCGTGGCTGCGCGGCTAATTGAATGCAGGGCAGCAGCTACTGCTGATGGGGGCGATGGTTAAGGGATTGTCATTGCCTCATGGCGGCGCAACACAGAACATTCGCCGTCGTTCCCGGAGAATCAGCGAATCAGAATTGGGCATGAACGCACCGCAATGGACTTTCAGGAGGCAGCACTTCGTCGCTGCCATGTTTCACAGCCGCCGCCGGACTGTGACGGAGGGACCACAGACTGAGGAACCGACAGGCATCCACACTCACTTCAAATCGAAAGGTGACCAATGAGCATCGAAACTGATCCCACGCAATCCAAAGTAACCGGAACGCAGAACACTGCCGGCCTGCCACCCCGAGTCAATCGTTGTATTTTCTCGGGCTTGGTCGGCGCTATTCTGGCCATCGTGATCTATTCCGCGCTGGCCGATGATCCGCCGGTGCTGACCATCTCCAATCTGGGCAGCAACCAGTTTTCCATCGTCATCACGAATGCGACCAGCACGACTAACAACTATCTTCTCGAATGGACGCCGATCCTGGCGGACACCAACTATCCCTGGCTGGTGGTGGCGACGAATGCA
The DNA here is from genome assembly GCA_025457615.1 of Verrucomicrobiota bacterium. Classification (GTDB taxonomy): domain Bacteria; phylum Verrucomicrobiota; class Verrucomicrobiia; order Limisphaerales; family DSYF01; genus JALOTU01. The sequence goes on along the minus strand of JALOTZ010000023.1, from coordinate 2,110 downwards.
CCGGGGGCAACGAATTGGGTGATGGACATGGGGCCGTGGCCGATTGGCTTTCTCCGGGTCATGGTTGGATGGGATGGCGACGGGGACTCCGTCCCCAGTTGGATGGACGCCAATCCGTATGATCCGTCCATCGGAATTCTGAGTGTGACCATTGATAGTCCGCTCAACGGCAGTGAGGTGCAATAACCTGCAAGGCACACAATGAATCAACCATGCTTCTCGCTTCGGACTCGTCGGTGGCCAGTGATGCTGTCTGCCATCTGCCTGACCGGCCTGCTCACCCTGTCCACCGCCTTCGGCCAACTGGCGACCAACGCGACCAACACCCGGTTCACCCGTGGCGTGTTCGAGGGCAACTACGGTTTCGAGACCTCCTTTCAATCCACGGTGATCCCGGTGGATTTCCAGAAAGGGGTTCCGCTGCCTGACGCTGACAGCGTGGAAGACCTTTTTCCGGACAACACCTGGACCAACCTGTATTACCATTTTGATGGGGATATTTACGACTTTGTGTTCAATGACTACCACCACTGGTTGTTGCCATTCAAGAATCCCATCGCAGCGTTTGGCGGCCGAGTAGGCGGCTCCCCGATGTATGTGGGCGAAAGCTACCGGTTCGGTGTCTATGCAGGAATTCTCGACGTGTGGACATCGAACTATGTGTCCATGCGGATACAAGTCTATGGCAAGGCCGACATGGCGTATGTCGGCACAATTACCATTGGCACACCGTTCCCGGGAGATAGCACTTGGACCGAATATGTCACCAACGGTTACACCAAGACCGTCGAGGGCTATGGCCTGACCACCACGATCTATGATGGTCCTTACGCGGCGTGGGGTGGAATCTTTGGGTCCACAGAAGATGAATCGCTTGGCGCATACCTCGTAACCCACCGTGCGGCTGCTGCCGCGACCAATTACATTTTCGTAATGGAGATTGGCGGAGCGTGGTATGACTATTACTGGGGTGAATACTGGCCGATGGTCGGCAGTGACACTGGGGGGGCGGATGACACCGACGGGAAGTTCTGCCGCTCGCCGCTTTACACCATTGAATTCGACGAACGGCCGCCACTGCGCCCGGCTTTCGTGGATCAGCCACACTTCAACGGCACCCCGCTGCCCTCGTTTTATGCGGGCAAGTCGTTGGAGGAGCTTCAAAGCATCAAGGCCAGCGTGACGAACCTCCCCGCGCTCGTCAGCAGCAACTATCTGCAACTGAATCACAGCCCGGAACTGCGCAATCATCCCATCCTCGATCAATTCGTGGCCGACATGGGCAACGATCCGCTGGCGCTCGTCAACTACGTCATCAACGAGGTCGGCCTGACTGACACGCTGGACTTCGACACCAACCACAACGAAGCCGCCACCCTCAACGTCACCGGGGTCAATCGCAGCGCCCTCGCGGTGTTCCAGGAAAGCCAGGGCTCGCCATTGGAGCAATGCGCGTTGCTGGTCTATCTGCTCCGGGAAGCGGGCGTGCCGGCCACCTACCTGTTTCCCACCAACAACGGCATTCAGGTTCTCGACACCCAGTTGAGCCAGATGCTGGGCATTCAATTGAAGGGCGCGGCCACCTACACGGGCGTCACGACCAATGTTCCGCATTTGATTCCGGTGAACTATCCGTGGGTGACGGCGTATATCGGCACCAACTGGGTTCACATCTTTCCCTGGATGAAGGACACGGAAGTCGTGGAAGGGCTGGACCTGTATTCGCACCTGCCGACCAACTACAACAGCGGCTCCAAGTGGGCGGTGAAATTCATCGAGGGCGACACCAACATCATGTCCCTCGGCGAAACGGACCAGCCCACGGAACTGTTCCCGAAGTTCGTGGAGCAATCCCTCCTCGACAACTACCCCGGCATCTCGCTTGACGACCTCGGCATGAAGATCGTCAACCGCAAGCACCTGTATGCGCGGTGGGAAGATCTGCCCGCGCCCTTTGCCATCAGCGGCACGCCCAGTGTCCTGGAAAGCCTGAGCGACAACCCCATCCTGCTGAACACCATCGAGGTCAAAGCCTACAGCGCGGCCAACACCAACAAGGTAGTGGACACGGGCGAACTGTATATTGCCGACATGCACAATCGCCCGCTGG
>JALOTZ010000022.1 GCA_025457615.1 Verrucomicrobiota bacterium | reverse complement strand
GCGTGTTGGTGCTCCCGGCGCCGTTGATATCCAGGAATTGGCTCCCCTCCGGCGGAGGCGGCGCCCCCTGGTAGCCGGTGGCAAAGACGTCCACGTTGTCGGTCACCACCTGCCAGGGGCCAAGGGTGGCAGGGGCCGCGTAGTTGCCGGGCGGGCGGCCCGATCGGCGTCACGTTCAATCCACCCAACGGCGGCACCGCAAACTTGATTGGCGTGGTCGTGTTGGTGTTCTCGGTGAGCACGAGGTAGCTCAACGTGCTGCCGATGACCGTCGCGGTGTAACTCCAGGAGGTGTTGGTGTCCGAGTTGCCTCCCTCATTCACGGTGATGAGCAAAACATTGGTCAAGCCGGGGCCGAAGTCCACAGAGACTCGGTTGGTGCCACTCACCGATCCGGTATCCCCGATCAGTTGATCGTCGTAGTAAACGCGCAGCCGGTCCGGGATGGTCAAGAAGTCGTAGTCGATGATCAGGGTTCCGCGGTTGGCGCCCACATTCAGAATGTTCGTGGTCGCATTTGCCGCCAGCGGCGGATCGAGCTGGGTTGTGGTCGGAAAGACATTCGTAAACAGGGCTCCCCCGCCATACCCCGTGTCATCCGTCCCGCCCCGGTTCTCCACCAGCAGGATTCGCTTGCCTTTCGGGCTGACCAGATGGGTGACCAGGTCCGAAACGCGGGGGTGTTGCAGGACCAACCCCACTTCCAGGGCGGCGATGCGACGATCCTCCTCCACGAACTGATAGGCGTAAGAAACCGAGTCATCGGTCAACGGTTCCTTGCCAAAGGAGGTCAAGTCGCTCCGGTCACGTCCATCCACCCCGATCTCGATGGAGACCTTGATGCTCACCTCCTGCACCACCGAATTGGGATTAAAGACGCCGAAGTAGTAAGTCCCCGGCTGCAGCGGCGGCACATCGAAAGTGGAAATCGAGGTGCAGTCGCCCGGCGGGTAGATGGTGGTCTGCAGGTCGAATTGGGTGAAGTTCGGGAACCCCCCGCGGAGGATGTACAATTCGACCGGCCGCGGGTCGCTGCCGATGATGTCCACACAAACGCTGAAGTTGGTGGCGTCCGGCGGAATCTCCACCACGTCATAGACCCAGCCGAACGGTTGAATGATCCGGGTCACCGCATTGGTGTCGATGCTCCGTTCCAAACGGATCACCAGGTCATCGACCTGCCCGGTCTGGTTGAGAGCGTCGTCCACCATCGACAGCAGCCAGACGCCCACGCCTTCCTTGCCGGAGAAGTTGCGCAGGCTGCCCGGGCCGTCCGTGCGTTGCGCACCGGGAATGTCGCCCTCGCCCAGGTCCTCATAGAGGTAGGTGAAGTTGGTGATGGTGTCGTTGTCGAGGGGGAAGGTGTGATTATTCAACACCGCGAAATCGGTGCTGTGACTGAGGTTGCCGACCAGGTCCCCGATGTTCTGGTGGGTGATCTCATTGGTGACAATCACCCGGCGCACATTGATGGGCGTGGGCGTCACGCCCAGCACCAGTGCCGCCTTCGGGCTTTGCGGGGAACCGTCCGGAATCAACGCCGGCACCGGCACGCCCCGGAGGGTCACCCCGCCCTCATCTTCCTCGCTGAACGGCAGCAGGCTGAACGCGCTGAAGAGACTGTAGTTGGCCGCCTCGTGATCTTCGGATTTCACCCCCACGTAATAAACGCCCGGGGCCGCGTTGCTGAGCACGATGGACTCGGTGCCGCCTCGCGTCCTGGATGTGATGGCGTTGTTGATGGCCGCCGGGGCGAGGGTTGTCAGCCCGGGATCCTGTGAGACGTACAGATCAATGTCCGCCTCCAACCGTGTGGCATTTTCCTCGTCGTCCTGGTTGACCCCCATGCGGGGAAGGGAGAGGGTCGCCGGCAGGAAGGTGACGAACGCGGCGTTGGTGAAACCCAAGGTGTTCGTAACCCCGTAGAAACGCCACTGACTGGCCACCCCCGTGTTCACACCGTCGTTGATACCCGCATTGCTGCCCAAGAGCGGACTGTGCTCGCCGGCCGTTTGATTTTGCAGCAGCACCCCCTGGATGTCATCGCTGCCAAAGCTGGCCGCCAAATAGGTGACCGGCGCACTGCCGGGCGTAACCACCAGTCCGTCCACCACGGTCAGGGCCGAGGCCGTCGCCCCGCGGCCGCTGGAGATCACCAGGACATAATCCTGCGCGGTGTTGTCCGGATGCGTGGGCAGTGCATTGACGTTGATTCTGCGCCCGACCACGGTGACGGAAAGGTTGGTGCCGGCAAAGGCGGGCAGGAAGACATTCTCGACGTTGTTCACGGCGTCCCACGGTGGAACGGCGGTTGCGTTGGTACCGCTGAAATCCACCCACTCGGTGAAATCGCTGCCTGAGGGAAAGTTATTGCCAACGTAAACCTCGCCCGTGTCGAGATTCGTCACCACCAGATCCAGGTCGTTGACCAGCTTGGTGGCCACCAGGGGGCTGCCGGGAGGATCGGTCCACACCAAGGTGAAGCGCAGCCGCTCGTTCGCCGCCGCCGGGTCCACGGTCACGGTGCGAGTCTGTTGCTGGCCGGTGGCGAGCGCGCGAGTGACGGACTGCTCGTAGAAATGCAGGCCGGAGGCTGCGACGCCGGGCGCGGAATTGGAAATTGCCGGCAGGATGTTGGGGAGGTTGAAAATGCCCCACCCCTGGTCGTTGACGACGTCGGCATCACCGTACCGGTAGTCGCTGCTGACCGACCGCGAGCCATTGATCAACAACGCTTTGAGCAAGGCGGGACTGGGCTTCACCCCAAACCTCCCGACCAGATACTCCTGCATCAGGGCCAGCGTGCCGGAGATGGCGGGGGCGGCCATGCTGGTGCCCCGCTCGTAACGATACCAGGGTTCGAGGGGTGCATTGACATCCTGCAGGGCCTTCGTCACCACCGGGTCAAGGTTCGTGCTGGCAATCCGATAGGTGATCTGCACCAGAATCATCTGGTCGGTCGGATTCCCCACACCGAAATACCAGTTCACCCCCGTGGGCGAGGGGGTGAGCGTGAAGCTGTTGGTGCCCTGGGGCACATCATTCGTCGTGGGAAGCCGGTCGCTCCGCACGTACACCGGCAGTCCCACCTCCGGCAGCGGCCCGCTTTCACCCGGAGCATTGGTCACCGAAATGGTCAGGCTGATCACATTCGGCTCGATGCGCCGCTGGTCCAGGAAAAGTTCGCCCGGAAAGATGGGTTGCACCGGGGGAATGGTGGTGAACGTGAGGAAATTGGTGGGATAATAATACGCGTTGGTATCCCATTCGGTGGAGCGGGTGGAAATCAGGAAAGCGCCCGGCGCCACCACATCGGGCTTCAACCGGCCAAACTCCCCCTCCAATCCCACCCCGACGTTGCCGCGGCTGGAGAACGACGCCACCTGGTCATCCGAGTCGGTCCGGAACTCGAACGGCGGATCGTTAGTCGTGCAGTTGTTCGTGCTGCCCGCCTCACAGATCACCACCGCGTTGGTGAGATCGCGCAACTGCTCGATGGCCCCCACCGTGATGACGTTCTTGGCGGTCGCCGGGGAGCCGATGGTGTCGGCGATGGCCCCGCCCCCGTCGTCATTGCCGAATCCTTCGTTGCCCGCCGCGAACACAAACAGCACCGGCTGGGACCCGTTGGTCAATGGCATCGCGTCGCGCACCGCCGCGTCGTAGCTGGCGGCCACGATGTCATACGCCGTGTTGCCCAACTGCCGCCAACTGTTGTTCGAAATCAACGCGCCATTCTCCGCCGCCGACTCCTGGATTTGCGAATCGGGCAGCCCGGACAGCCGGCCGGAAATTGCCGCCAGGGACAGGATGCTCGCTCCCGGCGCCACGCCGCGAAACTGTCCCTTGACCACCGGAACCACCGAGCCACTCAGATTGGTGCCGGTCACCAGGTCGGACTGTCGCCCGTCGCCCGCGAGGGTCCCGGCGACATGCGTGCCGTGCCCGTCCGTGTCCGTAAGCGAAAGCGCACCCGGATCCAACTGCGGATCCGCCGACAACCGGCCGGTGAAGTCAGGATGCCCCAGGTCCACGCCCGAATCGACCACCTGCACCTTCACCCCCGCGCCCGTCAGGCCGAGGTAGTTGTTCGTGACCGTGCTGGATTCCGCCACGCCCAGCCGGGGCCGGGTCAGGTCATTGGCCGGACGACGCGGATAGGTTCGATCAATCATCTGCACCCCGCTCAACCCGGCCAGCGCTGCCAGGCGGTCGGGGGGCATCTGGACCTTGAGCGCCGAGCCGAAGGGCGTTCGATCCTCCGCGAGCACCACCGCACCCAGATCTGCCAAAGCCGCCTTGGTCTCAACCGCCGCATCCTCGAACACCACCACTGCCAACACCGTGCCCTCGGGCAACCGCTGGCGCTCGACCGCCGCCTTGAGCAGGTCTCCTTTGAGTTTGTAGTAGGGCTCGAAGGGCAGAACCGATTGCACCCCCGGACTGCTCTTGAGAGCTGAGGCTGCGTCGGCGGAGGCCCGTACCAGGAAAGCATTGTTGGGCACATAGGAAACAACGGTTGCACCGCTCAACGCGATCCCCTGGCGGAACGCGTCACCGATCATGCCCCGTGCCTGCACGATGTAGGTGCCGGGATCGCCCTGGGTCCGCAGGTGCTCCGGCACCGGCAAAGGATCCGGTCGCGCGGTGTCCACCAGCGCGTTCTCGAGCAGCAACCCGGTTTCACTGCGCATCAACTGACCCAGCGACTCCGGGGTGTTCCGCAAGCGATACGGGAACGACTTGTCTCGGGCCACAACGGGGGCGGGAACATTGGTGTTGGAGGCCGGCGCACTGGCGTGGTCCGGAACCCCGGTGGCCGCGGCCGGCTCGGCGGGGGCGGTGGCCGCGGGTTGGCCCGGCGGCACGCCACCGCGACCGGCCCGCCGCTCACCCCACTTCCAGAAATACACCGCCCCGACGAAGCAAAGGAGGCTTACGAAAAACCAGGCTAACGGTTTCCAACGCATACTCGACTCACTTTCAAAAAATCATTCTCCGTGGCCGCGTTTGTCAAAACGCGGATCTCAAATCTCGTCCGCTCCCCCGTCCGCCGCTTCACATCGGCGGCTGCGACGGCTAGTCCGGGGGCAACACGTTAAAGCTCTCCACCACCACGCGGGGTTGGAACGGCTCCGCGTCAACCCCCTCGACCCGCACCACGGTCCGGGTGGCGGCCTCCGCCATGACCTGATAGTTGGTGCACAGGCCGAAAAAGGGGCCGGACGTCACCAGCGACCGTTCCGCCGGTTTGAGCGCCTGGCCGTAAGAGTAGATCTCAAACCGCGGCGGGTCGTCACCACGCAACAAGCCGGCAATCTGTTGAGGGATCCGCTCATACATGACGTCGGTGATGCCTCGCAGCCGTTGAGTGTCAGCACGCGCACTTTCCGGATTTTGAAGCTCCGCATCCCCCACATACGCCGCGAAGTTGGTGCGGACATTGAGAACGGGCGAATCCACGGACAACTCAGCCGTGGCGAACACCTCGCCCAGGTTCTGAAACGCCCCATAAGGATGGACGAACCCGCGGTCGGTCTTCCGCTTCCGCTCGGCATTGATCCCCGCCACAATGCGTCCCACCACCGAATTGGTGCCCGCCACCCCGGCGGGCTCGATGACATAGGGATTGGCGACGGGCACGTAAAACGTGTTCTTGGGGAGATCAGCGTCGGACGTGCTGTTGGTCAGCGCGATCACCCCGGAGAGGACTGCCGACCAGGCGGCCAGTCCATCCTGGTTCACCGACAACTGGCCCGCCGTGGCATTGTCGTTGAAGGCGGCGGTGAACAGGTCAAAGAGTCTCCAGTCCTCCTGAGGGAAGGTGAGCTCCGAATCCTCACGATTGTTATTGCCGGTCCACTCGCGCCATTCCCGTCCCGCTCCACCCGCCCGTGGACTCCTGGGGATCCGACCGGACTTCATGTAGATGGTTTGCCAGGGCGTGCCCCGATGCACGCGCCCCAGCCAGCCGACACTGGGCAGCTTGTTGGTGGGAAACTGCCAGTCATCCGACCGGCGCACCAGCGGATCCTTGAACCGCGGGTCATAGTTTCGCCGCCCAGTCGCGCCGGTTTGGGCGCTCGAGTCCGGGTTGCCGCCCCACGGCTGGTAGCGATCGTTTACCCGTCCGATGTTGCTGAGGGTCTTGGGCGTCTGTGACAGCACCAAGGGTTGAACCCCGGAACCGATGGACAACTGGGCGAGGTCGCCGGCGGTGTAGTGCACCAAGGGATCGTTCGCCTGCCAGTTCATGGTCTGCTGAATGCGCTTGCTCGGTGAGAACGGCACCTGCATCACCAGGTTCGTGCTCTTTCTGTAAGGCGGATACGCACTGCTCCTCCCCAGCATGAAGGAGGCGAATTTGTCGATCTCCTTGTCCGCCGTCTGCCCGGCCGCCTGGCCAAAGCCGAAATCGCGCCAGACGTTCCCCGGCGTCCCGTAATTGCCCAGCGACGCCTCGATCTGGTGGATCACGCCCAAGGGCGGCGCGCTGATGTCAAACTCGTTGCCCCCCACCCGGTTGGTCACATACATGCCGTCGTAGCCAACGCTGCCCGGCAGGTCGGCGATCATCGTGGTCAGGTTGGTCTCAGTCCCCATGCGCAGATGCACATAGTCGAGCACCCGCTTGGAGGCGCGGTCCACCATGACGACCTGCAAACGGTTGGTGAACGCCAGGCGCATTTCGGGCAGCGGAAAGCGGTTCGCCGAGGTCCGGTCAAAACCCGGGCTCAACCGGGTCTCGAACCGGTTGTCAGCCCGGAAAATGGAATTGGTGATGATGGTGAAATTGGTGGCAATGGCGGCCAGAAAGGATTGCTTCGCCGGCAGCTCGCCCGTTCCGGTGCCAACCCACGGGGTGGGGGTGCGCGCACTGCCAAAGGTGGAGCGATAGGCCTGCACCACCGGAGGAAGGGCGGAAGGTGAGTTGGAGGCGATGATGTAAACGTCAATCTCGTTGGTGGCATAGACATCCACGGTCCCGGGGAAGTTGGTGCGATAGGAATTCCACGCCTCCACCCCCACCGCGCTGTTGACGCTGAAGAGGTACATCTGGTTGGTTTCGTTGGGCTGGCTGGCCAGGGTGGGCTTGCGAATCTCCAGCTTGCGCGTCACCTCGAACAGGTTGTCCACCGCCAGCTCGTTGAAGTTCGGCAGCCCCTGCTTGGCGCCGATGATCCAAGGGACGCCATAGACGTTTTCACCAGGCTTGATCAGCCCCGCTTCGGAAGGGTTGAACATGTCCAGGGGCTTCCTCTGCCAGGCGGCCTGGGCATTGGCCTCCGTCATCTCCTCCCAACCCAGGATGTAAATCCCGGCAGGGTAGTTTGCGTTGGGCGCCGGACCGACAATCGGGCGGAACACGGTGGGAAAATTGATGGCCCCGTTGCCCGAGCGATTCGTGGTGGCATCATACAGGTTGGCGGCAAGCTGGAGCAGACGGTTGATGGATGGCGTGTAAACAAACACCCCGTTGGTCACCACCGGGATGTTCACCGCCAGGTTGTTGTCCTGCACGTAGGCATTCCCGAACACCGTGCGGAAGTGGGCCCCATGGTATTCCCGGAGCAGGTTGTCCGCCGCCTCGATGAAGAAGTCCACCGGACGCCAGGCGTAAAAATTCGTGGCACTCACAATCCCGGCAGCATTCTGTTGCACCTTGTTGTCGTAATTCAGGTTGACCTTGTCCCGCCGCTCCAGGCCGCCATCCGTACCCAACTGGCTCAGCAACCGGTAGAACGTGTAGCGGTCGTAGGTGCTCTGGTTGGGGGGTGATCCAATGTTCCGGAGACGGTTGACAAAATCTGCTCCCACTTTGCTCTGGTCGAACAGATCACCCGGCGAGAAGTAGTGTCTTGGATTGTCGTCGCCGGGCCACTCCCGGGCAGTCCGGCCATCATCCGGATCAGTGCCCAAGGCCCAGGCGCCCGTCAAAAATGGACCCGAGCCGTAACCGTCGATGAGGTCGTTCCGGAAAAGGACGACCCCCGCCCCAAGCAGCTCGTCCACCGACCGGAGACTGTTGAAACTCGTGTCATAACGGTAGCGGATCAACGCGTTCGCATCCTCAAAGGCAATGCCCAAGATCCGCGGATTGGGGGAGTAAGGCGGGTCATAGATGTAAGGGTTCACCCGCACCGGATCGTCCTGGGCGATCCAGACGTTGGTATTCAGGTCCACCAGGAAGGCTGCGAGGTTGATCTCCCACGTCCCCACGCCCATGTTCCGGCGGTAATCCCGCCAATCACCGTAGTTCGCATCCGCCTGGTTATGCACCCGATTCAGGTCCAGCGTCTTGCCGGCCGGGACCACCACGGTGGCGTAGCGGGCCACGAACCGGTTGTCCGGCCCGTGCGGTTCGTCCGGACGCTCGAGGATCCCAATCCACTCGGGATCGCCGGTGACGGAATTGCTCAACGTGTCGGAGGGGGGAGGCTGCGTGAGGAACGGAATCCCGCTGTCGAGCCCGTTGGTATTGAGATAATTGCCGCTCTGTCCCACCACCGGCTGCCGTCCGCTCGGTTCAAACTGCCCGTTCCGGTTCAGGTCGAGATAGAAGCGGAAGTCCGGCGTGCCGGTCTGGGCGCGGTTGGTGAAAATGTAAACCGGCGGACGAGGGCTGTAGAAGAGGTTGGCGATGTTTTGCTGCTGATCCGCGGCCGACAGGGGATTCCCGCTCAGGTCGGTGTAGGCAACATTGGTGAGGCGCTCGAACGGAGGATTCAGGTTGAGGCCACCCGGCAACCCTGGATCGAATCCCAAGGGATTGATGTAGTTCGTGGTGACCTTGAGATTGTAGCCAAACCGGTTGGACGTGGCGGTGATGCTGGACAGGATTTCGGCCTGGACGCGATCGAGGCCGGTGTCGGCGGCCAGTTGGGCGATCGTCTGATCGGTCGAGGTGGCCACCGCACCCTTCTCGCTGCGGCTGACCACCAGGAAGGTGATCGCCGTGAAGGTGATCACCGCCAGCAAAATGAGCGTGACGACCAGCGCCACTCCTTGTTGTCGATTGCCTCTCATTGTTCGTAAGCCTCCGGATCAGCCCGCCGGATGGGCACGCGCTGCCGGAAGACGTGGACCTTGCCGGTTTCCTTGGCCAGGTACTCCTGTCGGATCGTGCCCGCCGCCGGCAACGCCTGCACCCGTTCCACCACGTCCGGCTCCACCACCGCCAGCTCGATCTCCACAGCCGTGGGCAGGGCGTTGCTGCGGAACTCATACAGGAACTGGCTCGGGCTGGCGGGGTCGTAGTCCACCGTGATGGTCGGGTAAGCGCCCCGATGGTAGTAGGGATCCAGCAGCACACCGTTCGTTCCGTAGGCTTGTATCCGGAAATGGATGACGCCGTCCGCCACGCGCGTCAGCCGGTCGCTCCTGGGCGTCCGGCTGAGTTCATCCAGGAAGAAAGCAAACAGTCCCTCGGGCGGTGTCCCGGCCTGCACCTCCCGCAGAGGACGATTGGTCTCGTAGCGATACAGGGTCCCCATCCCGGCGGCGCCCTCCAGGATGGTGTAGCCGATGCCAGTCCAGTCCAGGTTCGACTGCCTGACGAAGAAGAAGTCCTGGAGCACATTGGTGCGAACCACGGCAGACCCCGGCAACTCCTGTTCCAGGTCGGTGTTTCCACCGGGGATCGCGATAAAGCAGTTCACCCAATTGCTGCCCATCGCCGTCATGGCCGCCATTTCCTCCACCTCGCCGGTGATCAGGTCCATGGCCGCGCGGCCCGACTCCAGCACGTCCACCTGCGACAGGCCCACTTTGAAGGCGCGTTGGGTCTGACTGAACACGGCCATCAAACCCAGCACGATGAACGAGAGCAGTGTCATCACCACCAGCAACTCGACGAGGGAAAAGGCGCGAGGCGCGGGCGTACGGACGTGCCCCCCCCCTGAACCGTGTAGCAGCGGACGTGAGTCCGCTCCATCTGAATTTGTTGGAGAAGTCAGAGCCGACTCACGTCGGCTGCTACAATGCGGAAGCGCGGTTCGCAACCCTTGGAAGCCCAGCGCATCTCCCCATGAACCGGTGGGGAGGTGGGGCCGCGCGCAGCGCGGCCCGGCGCCGGGGCACCGGCGGCTACGGTTCAGGGGTTCAAGGCGCGAAACCGGGCTTGGAAGAATTCTTCCCAGGAACCCGGGGGAAGGTAGGGCCGCGCTGCGCGCGACCACGCTCCTCGAGTCGGCCTCAATCCATGGGTGGGCTCGGACAGCTTCGGAGCCGCGCTCCAACCACGGACCGCGGGTCTGTGACCCGCAGCAGCCACAGTCCTCCACTTGCCCACAACCAATTCCCAAACCCCACGCACTCGCGCCGCCGCTGCGGCTCACGGAGCCGCGCTCCAGTTCCGGCGTCCAACCCGCGTCGATTTGTTGGCTGTTTCGGTTCATGGCCACCAGATGCCGGCCGTTCACGGCATCGCCTCGACCTTCGCAAACTGCCCCGGCTGCAGACGCCAAAACGCGGGCGGCACGGCAGGATCCGTGACCGGCTCGATGGCGCCCCCGGCCAGCGTCCGGAAACTTTGCCGGCCGCTTCCGATGTTGGTGGCCAGGTTGAGGACCTGATCGATGGGCGGCCGCAGGGGCCATTCAAAGCGCAACCGGACATCGTGGAGGTTCCTGGCCAGGCCCTGGGCATAGACCACGCTGGCCCGGTTGGTCGGGTCGCCAACCACGGCGCGGAACCCGGAGTAATCATACCAGCGATCATCATGCGCGTAGAACGGGACCACTTCCGCAGTCAGCCGATACGCAAACGCGCTCTCGCGCACCGTCTGGTTGTCCTGCGGCATCTTCTCGGTCGCACTGCCGCTCACCGCCCGGACATACGCCACCACATGGTTGCTGAAGAACCCGCTGGCCGGGGACGGAAGATATTTCGGGGTGGAAAGCAGGCCGGTGATCATCATCCCGTTGGTGATGTCCCCCCGGGCGAACTGGTACCTGTTGGTCACGATGGCGGGGCGGCCGGCGGCGGCGTACTCGGTCACCGCCACCTCGATCAGATCCACATAATCCACCAGGTAATCCATCCCTTCGGCGCCCTGCCGGATGGCGTTCATCCAGAGCGAGGCTTCCTGGTTGATGATGGTTTCCTCGCGGTTTTCCTTCTGCACGTTCAATCCGGCGGGCAGGATCCCGATGATCGCCACCAGGGCAAAACCGATCACCGCCAGCGAGATGGCCACCTCGACCATGGTGAAGCCGCGCGTGCGGACGGCGCGCGGCGGGGCCGGGAAGCCATTGCGAAGGACCGCGGATCCCTGAGCCGCAGCCGCCTCGAAGGCCGGATGGGTGAGCGAAACTTTGTCGATGCCGGACCTGGCGCTGGTGCGGGTCGCGGACCCGCGCTCAGAGACCGATGGTTCACGGAAAGAGGGTGATAACTTCATTCGATTTGTCGTTGCTCCAGCTTCGCCCGGCCGGTGAGCCAGTCGATGCGGATGAGGTTGTACTCGCTTAAACTGTTGCCCGGAGGCGATTCGACGACGTCCGCGTCCGCCGGCAGCCAATTCCCCGTGGCCGGATCAACTGCGGGATCGACGGCGCCTCGGGCCAGGGGGATGTATTCATCCTCGCCGGAAACAAGCCGGCCCGAATAATCAAACGCGATGTAAGGCAGGAAGAACTCCCCGACCGGTCCATCCGCCGAGGGAAAAGGAAGTCCGTTGGTCACGAACATGCCCTTCACCTCCCAGAAGCGGGGTCCGAAGGTATTGGCGTTGGTGAACTGAACCGATGCGATTCGGCCGATGAACTTGTTGGTCGCAAAGATCCAGCCGTTCGGCAGCGTGGTCCATTCCGTCAGGTACCGGGGCCGGCTTTGGCCGGGTTGATCCCCCATGGACCGCAGACTGATCAGCGCGTAGGCACGGCCCTGAGCCGGAGCCAGGTTCAGCGCGGCGGTTCGTTGAGCGGCGTTGGTCAGAGCCGAAAGGTTCCCCGGGTAGAAGAGATGCGAGGCATTGAGAATACCATTGGGCAGGAACACCATGTAAACCGTGGTGCGATTGGCGATGGCCAACTGCCGGGCCCGGGCGACGCCGTTGAGCACCTGACGGGTGGCGGCCAACTGCTGGTTGTTGCGTCCGAATTCCTTGATAGCCGGCACCGCCAGCGCCGCCAGGATCCCCGCCACCGCGATCACCACCAGCAACTCGATCAATGTGAAGGCGCGCCTTGAAATCTTCCGCCCGGCAGGGCGCCGGTGCTCCGGCGCCAGGCCGCGCGGCATCGCAGCCCTACCCTCCGGCTCATGGGCAACCGCCGAACCGTCCCCGGCAGTCCGTCTGTGAGCGCGCGGCTTCATTCGGTCCAGCTCAACACGTTGTCTTTATTGACGCCCTTGTTGGCAAGCTCGCTGTCACTGAACTGACCGTCCGGCCCCGCCGACCACACCATCACCGGTGAACGGAGTTCCCAATTGACCCCGTTCTGGACCAGTCCGTTCAGGCCGCCTTTGGAGACGTTATCCAAGCGATACAACGCATCCCGAGCGTTCCCGTCGTAATTCAGGTCGAGCGTGACGATGTAAGGATTGCCCCATGGATCGCGGTAGATCAGGTCCGGCCCCACCCCCGGCAGGGTGACGTCCCCGACCAGGTTGGCGTTCAGGTAGCGGTATTTTTTGGGGTTCTTCACGTGGTTCTTGTCCACGGTGGGTCCACCCGCCGGATAGTCCTCGATGTCCATCAGGATGGCGATGACCTCCGAGTGGTTGGTGAAGCCCAAAGCGGGGCTGTAGGTGTAATCCTCAGGAGGATTGGCGGCGGCGGCCTGGCTGGCGACCGGGGTGGACGCCGGCCATCGGCTGTAAGCCGACTCGTAAGCCAGGATTGCATTCTTGATGTCGCTGCACTCGAGTTGGGCCTTCTTGATCTTGGCGCGCTCCTTCACCTTGCCTAAGGCGGGCAGGAGCATGGCGGCGAGAATGCCGATGATGGCGATGACCACCAACAGCTCGATGAGCGTGAAGGCGAACCGGGCTTGCCGACGGGCAGCCTCCGGGTCAACAGCGGCGTCCAGACCGACAGGGCCGCGCTGCGCGCGGCCGGAGCGCCGGAGCACCGACGCCCTACCAAGACGGAACGAGCGTTCGAGGGAGTGCAAAGGCAGGTTTGTGTTCATGATTTGAAACGGTTCAGGGGGTCGTCAGTTGGACACAACTTGCGGCTTGTCGCTCCAGTTGCTCACGCGATTGGTCTTGCCGCCGACAATCACGTCCACCCACAGATCGAACGTGGACGCATTGTTCGTGGGATCGGAGCTGACATAGCGGAAGGGGTTGATCCCAAGCGGCCCGCTCGTGGCATACATGAACGGCCCATCCACCACGGTGCCCAGCACCCTAAGCCCTGCCAAACTCGGCACGCTTGCAGACTGCGTTGGCTTGATGTCCGGAAGATAGTTCTTGGCCACGAGCCCCTCCGTGTTGCCCGCAACGCCGGCGTTGTTGATGCCCGCAACGCCGAAGGCCGTCGTCAACTGGCCGGCAGGGACAACCTGGTTGTCCCCCAGGCAGGTAAACTGATTCGCTGCGCGATCAAAGTTTGCCCCGTTCAGCTCGTAGTAGAGCGAGTTGGGATACGGTTTGACCGTGGTGCCCACCTTGTTATCCGGCGGATAAAACCCCTTCTCGATCTTGTAGGTTTCGACGGCGTTGGCCACCTGGGCCAGTTCGCCCTGCACCCGGTTGAGCGTGGTCCGGTTCTTCACGCCCATCGCGGCCGGCAGGAGCAGGCCGGCCAGGATGGCGATGACGGCGATCACCACCAGCAATTCGATGAGCGTAAAAGCCCGCCGCCCGGACGCCGCTCGGTTGAACGTTGAACGTTGAATGTTGAATGTTGAATGTTCTTTCTTCATCGGCCTTCCGGGTTCAGCGCTCGCGCAGTTCGTTCTCCATGCGTTCGCTGAGCCATTGTTTGATCATGCTTTGATAGTTCAAATACCGCGACCGGGCCAGCCGTTTGATCCGCGCCAGCATCCGCGGATCCATCCGGAGCGTGATGGTCACCGACTCGGACGCCTCGCTGGATCCGGCGACGGCCGATTCCATCAGGCGGAGTGCCGGGCGGTTGGCCGCCCAGAAATCCGCTTCCGCCGCTTCCGTGTCGAACATCGGCACGTCATCCCAACTGGCAAATTCTTCCATCATCGCGTTCCGTCACCGCGAGAGGTTCTGATCCACTTTCCGCTGGTAGAAGAACCGTTCCTCGGGCTGGAAGGGCCGGGCGTGCAGCACGCGGATCTGCTTGCCGTTCGTGCGATACACGCTAAACACTCCCAAACCGGAGGCCGACATCCCCAGGTTGAAAAACCGGGCCTGCGCCCCAAACCTCGGCGAATCCGGCAGCAAACGCACTGCAAACGGATCCTCGAACGATTCCTCGATGTCCTTCGGCGTCAAAGAGCTGCTGATCTCGAAGGGCGTATTGTTCCAATCAAACTCCATGTCGGGCTCAACTGTAAATCAATCGCCCATGCAATGTCTTTACTTTGTATTTACACACAAGGGCTGTTCAGTCAACCGGAATTTTTTGTTGCAGAGACCACCTGCTGGCGTTGAACGGCCAGCTTAAGCCGGGCACACCCTAGCCTGCGCTCCCCCCCCGGCAACATTCGAGGTGTCCCTGCCTAGCTGCCACCCAGGCTGTTCATCAGGTCGATCAGGGGCAGGAACATCGCGATGACGATGCTGCCGACGATGACGGCCAGGCAGACGATCATGATGGGTTCGAGGAGCGAGGTCATCGCCGAGACGGCATTGTCCACCTCGTCATCATAGTTGTCCGCGATCTTCAGCAGCATCTCGGGCAGCGCGCCGGTTTGTTCGCCGACGTCCACCATGCTGATGACCATGGGTGGGAAAACCCCCGACGCCTCGAGAGGTGCGGTGATGGTTTCGCCCTCCTTGACGCTCTCGTGAACCGCGCCGATGGCGTTGGAAACGATTACATTGCCGGCGGTTTCTTTGACGATGGTGAGGGCCTGGAGGATGGGCACGCCGCTGCTGACCAACGTGCCCAAGGTGCGGGTGAAGCGGGCAATGGCCACCTTGCTGATGACCGGGCCCATGGCCGGCACCTTGAGTTTGAACTTGTCCCAGAGGCGGCGTCCGAGCTCGGTCTTAAGCAACAACCGGAACACGATAAAGACGGCCACCACCGAAATGGTGGTCATGAAGAAGTGGCTCTTGATGGTCTCGCTGATGCTGAGCACGAGCACGGTGAATCCGGGCAGCGGCCGCCCCTCCCCCAGTCCCTCGAAGACCTCGCGGAACTTGGGGATGACCAGCACCATCAGCACGCCCAGGATGGCGACGGCCACGATGAGCACCGCCACGGGGTAGAACATGGCGGCGACGACCTTGCCCTTGATCTTCTGGGCTTTCTCCATGAACTCGGCCAGGCGGTTGAGCACCACCTCGAGGACGCCGCCCAGTTCGCCCGCCTTGACCATGTTGACAAACAACCGGTTGAACACCTTGGGATGCTGGGCGAGGGCCTCGGAAAAGGTGCTGCCGCCTTCGATGGACACCGCCAGTTCGTCCACGATGCGTTTGAGGGTGGCGTTGCGTTCCTGCTTCTCCAGGACGCGCAGTCCGCGCAGCAGGGGCAACCCGGCGTCGATCAGGGTGGCCAGTTGCCGCGTGAAGGTGGTGAGCACCTTGGATTTCACCCCGCCCAGACCGGGGATCCGGAGGTTGAGGTTGATCTGCCCCTTCTTCCCCTTCGCCTTGGCCTTGCCCTTGCCGGCGGCGGGGGCCTTGCCTTTGCCCTTGTCGGGCTCCTTCTCCTTGACCTTGTCCACTTCGACGATGTTCAAGGGATAGAGCCCCATCTCCTTGATGCGGGAGATGGCCTCGTTTTGGGAGCCAACTTCGAGAACTCCCTTGGATTCCTCGCCTTTGGAATCCAGGGCCTTGTAGCTGAATCTGGGCATAGATGAATCCTGCCGTGCTAAGTGTATTTGATCACTTCTTCAATGGTGGTGTCGCCTTCGAAAATGCTCCGCAAGCCGTCCTCGCGCAAGGTGATCATGCCCAGCTCGACGGCCTTCTGCCGGATGACCGCGGTGGGAGCGCGTTCGTTGATGAGATTCATGATGGCGTCGGTGACCACCAGCAGCTCGAAGATCCCCTTTCGCCCCTTGTAGCCGGTGTCGTTGCAGGTCGAACAACCCCGCCCGTAATAGAACATCTTGTCCCCCAAGTCGTGGGGCGAGAGGTTGAGCAGTTCAAGCTGCGATTCCGTGGGCTCGAACGGCGTCCGGCACCCCTTGCAGATGGTGCGCACCAACCGCTGCGCCAGCACCGCCATCAGGGTGGACGAGATCAAGAAGGGTTCCACCCCCATGTCGATCAGACGGGTGATGGCGCCCGGGGCGTCGTTGGTGTGCAGGGTGCTGAGCACCAGGTGACCGGTCAGCGACGCCTGAATGGCAATCTGCGCGGTCTCCACGTCACGCATTTCCCCCACCATGATGATGTCCGGGTCCTGGCGCAGGAACGACCGCAGCGCCTTGCCAAAGGTCAATCCCATGGCCTCGTGGACCGCCACCTGCATGATGCCCTCGATGTCGTATTCCACCGGGTCCTCGGCGGTCAGCAGTTTCGAATCGATGGTGTTGACCCGGCGCAGGCAGGAGTAAAGGGTCGTGGTCTTGCCGCAACCGGTGGGGCCCGTGACCACAAAGATGCCATTGGGCCGGACGATGGCGTCGTTGACGTAATCGAGGATGTACTTGGGCAGTCCCAGGGACTCGAGTTCGAGGTTGACCGCCGAACGGTCCAGAACGCGCAACACCACCGACTCGCCGAACTGGGTCGGCAGGGTCGAGACACGCAGGTCCACCTGCCGGTGGCCCAGGTCCAGATTAATGCGCCCGTCCTGGGGCAGGCGGCGTTCCGAGATGTTCAGGTTGGCCATGACCTTGATGCGGGAGATGACCGGAAGCGCCAGGTGCCGGGGCGGCGGAGACATTTCATAAAGCGCGCCGTCCACGCGGTACCGGATGCGGAACTCCTCCTCGAAGGGCTCGAAATGGATGTCGCTGGCGCGGTCCTGAACGGCCTGGAAAAGCACCAGGTTGACGAAGCGAACGATCGGGGCGGCGTCCGCCAGCTCGGCCACGAAGGCCTCCTCGTTCACCTCGCCGCTGGGCATGACATGCTCCAGCTCCGCCGCCAGTTCGGTATCGCTGCCCAGTTCCTTGAGGATCTCGCCCAAGTTGCCGGTGTCCTCGGCGCCGTAGTTCTTCTCCACGGCCTTCTTCACGTCCATCGGGTTGGCCACCACGAGCTGAATGTCCTTGCGCACCACATACCCCAGTTCATCCACGCGGATGGGGTTGAGCGGATCGACGAACGCCACCTGCAATGAGGACCCGTTGTACCCCACCGGGATGCATTCGTACGCGCGGGCGTGCTGGGCCGGAATGGCCTGCTTCAGATCCTTGGGGATGTCGAAGTCCCTCACCGACACCACGTCCGTCGCCAGGTGGTTGGCCACGGCTTGCAGAATCGTGTCGGCGTCCAAAATGCCGGAATCCTGAAGGAGCTGGAACCCCGGTTTGCCGCTGCGCCGATTCTCCTCGGCCAACTCCTCGAACTGGAGGTCGTCCAACAATCCCTGTTCATGGACCAGGGACAGCAACGGATCGTTTTGTTCCTCGGACATGATGCTTCCTCTCAGGACTTGGGTCCGGCCCCCTCACGCCGGCTCTCCTCCCCGGGGTTCACGCCGACCGCCTGGGCCAGTTCGAGCTCCTGGAGCTTGGCCTGGATGCTCACCGGATCCTGCGCCTTGGTGATGACCTCGTCGCGCGCAATCAACCCGGCCATGTACTTCTCCAACAGGAACGAGTCGAGGGTGATCATGCCGTGCTTGGCGCCGGTCTGGATGTCAGACTGGATCCGGAAGGTCTTGTTATCGCGGATCAGCGCGGCGATCGAAGGGGTGTTCACCATGATCTCGAACACGGCCACCCGGCCCGGCTTGTCGATGCGCGGGATCAGCAACTGCGAGATCACCGCCACCATGACGGTGGAAAGCTGGATGCGGATCATCTCCTGCTGGTTGGTGGGAAAGGCGTTGGTGATACGGTCAATGGTCTTGGCCGCCCCGGTGGTATGCAGCGTCCCGAAGACCAGGTGTCCGGTCTCCGCCGCGGTGATCGCGGCTTCAATCGTCTCCAGGTCGCGCATTTCACCCACCAGAATGACGTCCGGATCCTGGCGCAGGGCGCGGCGCAGCGCCTCCGCAAAGTTCGGCACATCCACCCCGATCTCCCGCTGGGTGACCAACGACTTCTTGTGCGTATGATAATACTCGATCGGATCCTCGATGGTGATGATGTGGGTCTCGTCGCGTTCCAGGTTGATGATGTCAATCATGGACGCGAGGGTCGTGGACTTGCCGGAGCCCGTGGGCCCGGTCACCAACACCAGGCCGCGCGGCTTGTAAAGCATCTCCTTGACCGAGGGCGGCAGCCCGATCTGCTCCATGGTCAGCAGCTTGTTGGGGATCTGCCGGAGCACCATGCCGAAGTTCCCCTTTTCCTTGAAAACGCTGACCCGGAAGCGCGCCATGTCTCCGAACGCAAACCCGAAGTCCGCCCCCCCCCGTTCCCGCACATGCTGGATGTGGTCCTCGGAGGTGATGCTGCGCATCAACTCCTCGGTGTCCTCCGACACCAGGGTCGGTCCCTCCACCCGGTGCAGGATGCCGTGCACCCGAATGGTCGGCGGCACCCCAACCCGGATGTGGAGGTCGGAGGCCCCCTCCGAGACCACCAACTGCAGCAAGTCAGACATTGAATACGACATAGAATATTCAGCGATTCCCGATGTTCTCGACGTGTCTCGGGGGGCCGCCCGGCATCAGGCCGGACGGCTGCGGATCAATCCACATCCCCCACTGTGGCCCGGATCACCTCGTCCGGCGTGGTCAATCCGGCCAGCACCTTGCGAATCCCGTCCTCGCGCAGCGTGCGCATCCCGATCTCCCGCGCCCGGACCCGCAACACGGAGGACGCCACCTTGTCATAAATGAGCTTCCGCACCTCGTCATCCACCAGGAAAACCTCGAAGATACCCATGCGCCCGCGGTGCCCCGTGTTGGAACAATTGTCGCACCCGCGCCCATGCCTCAGGGTGGCGGTCTGGAGGGCCGCCGCGTCCAGGTTGAGCGAGCGCATCTCGTTCTCGGTGGGCGTATAGGGCTCGATGCACTTCTTGCAGATCTTGCGGACCAGCCGTTGCGCCATCATCGCGCGCGTGGACGAAGCCACGAGGAACGGCTTGACCCCGATGTCGATCAAGCGGGTGACCGCGCTGGGCGCGTCGTTGGTGTGCAGGGTCGAGAACACCAGGTGGCCGGTCAGCGACGCGTTGATGGCGATGGTGGCCGTCTCGACATCGCGGATTTCCCCGATCATCACCACGTTGGGCGCCTGGCGCAAAATCGAACGCAGGGCCGCGGCAAAGGTCAACCCCACCGCCTCGTTGACCTGCACCTGGTTGATGCCCGCCAGGATGTATTCCACCGGATCCTCCACGGTGATGATCTTGCGGTCCGGCCGGTTGATGAAGTGCAGGCAGGAATACAGCGTGGTCGTCTTGCCCGAACCCGTCGGGCCGGTCACCAGGATGATGCCGTCCGGCAACCCGATGAGGCGCTCGAACGTCTGCTGGTCGTCGCTGAAGAAACCCAGCTCCGCCAATCCCAACCGCAAGCCCTCCTTGTCGAGAATACGCATCACGATGCTCTCCCCGTGATTGGTGGGCAGACACGAGACACGCAAATCAATCGTCTTGTCGCCGACATTGGCCTGGATGCGTCCGTCCTGCGGAATGCGGTGCTCGGCAATCGACATGTTCGACTGGATCTTCAGCCGCGCAATCATGCTCGCCTGCAGCCGCTTGGGCGGGGACTTCATCTCCTGCAGCACACCGTCAATCCGGTAGCGCAGCCGAAACTTCTTGGCCATCGGCTCCAGATGAATGTCCGAAGCCCGCATCTTGTAGGCGTCGATGATGATCTGGTTGACCAGCCGGATCAAAGGAGCATCCGCCTCCACCGTGCCCCCGGTGTCGTCATCCATCGCCGTCTCCGGCACGGCAAAGCCGACATCCTCCTTGGTGAGTTCCTGGATGGCCTTGCCCACCACCGAGTCCGCCCCCACCTGCCCGGAATGCCCGCCGCCGTAATACTGCGCCAGCGCCGCCTCAATATCCGACTCCGCCGCCACCTGCAGGCTCACCTCGCAGCCGAGCAAGTGCGTGAGGCTGTCGATGGTCGCCAGGTCTGACGGGTCCGCAATGGCCACGGTCACCGTTCCCTCGCCGCGGCTCACCGGAACCACCTGGTATTTCCGGGCGATGTGGCGGGGCACCGCGGCAATCACCTCGTCCGGGATCTGCAGGTTCTGCAATTGAACCACTTCGGCGCCGAAGTGCGCCGCCTTGGCCTGGGTCACGTCGGAGGGCCGGATCTGGTGATTGGCCATCAGGAAGTCCACCACCCCCACCCCGGAAGCCTTCGCCTCCGTGCGCGCGGATTCCACCTGGGTTTCTGTCAGGAAACCCAGATCCACCAGCATGTCGATCAAGTAATCGTCCTTCTCAGCCATCGCTCTTCCCACCCTGCCCCTCGCCTGCCACACGAGGGTGCAGCTCAGACTATCGGCGGACGAAGCAATGTCAATCAGGCACCGTGAGCTAAAGTTCGCGAGTTCGCGCCGCCGGATCGTGCGGCGGTGTTGGCGTCCCTCGATACCACCACCACCAACGGTCGAGGAATTGGGGGCCAACTGGAACCGGGTGACCGCGCTGCCCTTGGGAAGCTTTGTCAGTTGGAACCGCTTGACCGGCGGGACGCTGCCGGGGCGGGTGTTTTGAGCTTGGCCAGCACGGCCTTTCCTTTTGCGGACAGTTCCGGGAACACAACCAAACCTTCGCAAACGGCCATTGCGGCCAAGGTGTCGTCAAACGTCAACAGTCGCGTTGCCCCCCCCAGCTTTGAAGCGGCCAGAATTGCGGCATCCAATGTCCCTATACTCGCCTTGTGAGAGTAGAGAGAAAACAGCCGGAACATGTCCCGCTTCAAAAGGTCCCAATTCACGGGGTCAACGTAAATGAGCCCGTCCTTGTCGGCTTCAAACTGATTCCATTCCTCCGGTGCAGATTCTCCGCTGGCCCTTGAAAATACGTTGCGGGCTTCCCAAGTCACAGGAATTGATACGCCAAGCCTGCCACCGTGAGAACGACAAAAAAGTTCAACGATTCCCTTTCTCTGTGTGGCAACCAGGTCGGAATCTTCAGGGGCAAAATACAGGGCTTCCAGCCAGTTCGTGTCCGCGTAGTTCATCGTTCCGCGTTCCTCATTTCATCTGAAACAAACCTAACCTTGCGTCTGCTCCGCTTGAAAAATTCGTCCCATGATGCTTGCTGCCGCTTTTCCAAAGCGGATTCAATCAGAGAGTTGACCCATCTGTTGACATTCCCGCCACTGGCTTGTTCCAAAACCGATTTCGGAACTGTTGGTCTGATGGTAATGGTTTCTTGCACACAGGGATTGTGACACAAAAGGCCACACTTGCAAGGACTGCGGACGGAAGCGCCTTTTGCCTGTTCGTGCCCGGACAGTGCCCGAAACGGGGTTTTGCAGGCGGAAAGCGGAAGGCGAAACGCTCTAGCCCGACCTTCGCACGTTTTGCCAGTTTACAGATTTTTTCTGGCGCAAGTGATTCAGTGACAGGCTGCGCTCTGCGCCAAATGCTTGTGGGCCGACCCAAAGGGGTCGGCCGCGGAGGGTTGAGTTGGTAGGGCGTGAATTGATCACCAGTAGGATCCGCCCCCTGCACGGGCACCGGGTCAAGACCCTGGATTGGCGACTGACCGGTTGGACTCCGTGGGCCCGGCCTGGCGGGCGCGCACGCGGTCGTGATACTCCTCCGCCACGATGTAGCCCACGCACCGAGTTGAGCCGCACCGGCAAGGATGGTTCTCGTAGCAGTCGAGATCGTAACCGTAGTTGAACGTCAGTTCCTCGCCCGGCTGGATATCGCGCAGCGCGGCGATCCAGATCCGTCCCTCGTCATCGATCGCCTCGCAGTTCGCCTCGCAACTGTGGTTGATCCAGCGCGCCACGTTCCACTCGACGCTTCCATCCAGATCGTGGTTGTCGTCGTAGGAAAAGATGTAGCGGTTGTCGGCCTCGCAGCGGCGCTCGGACTCCGCCTTGCTGATCTTTTCGCCCACATACTCGATGACGTAGGTGTCCTTTGGAATGAGTTTCCGCGCGTAACCCCCCATGCCGTGGATCCGAGACTGGCGAAACTCCACCCATTCGGTCCGGGCAACCACCATGTCCGCAACGCCACCTGAGTCGACACTCTGCACGTTCATCATTCGACCGAGTGTGTCCAAGCCGGCACCTCTGTGTCGAATCCAGAAAACCCGACCCGGGGGCAGTGGGAACATCTTGACACTGTCCTCGAACGCAATTCTGGCCGGGGCGCGGCATTCCTGCCGCTTCAGCATTCGCAAGCCGGCGGAACAAGCATTTCGTCGCGTGCCGCTTCGGACGTGGAAGCGGCCTGAAGGCCGCGCGCCGGGGGCAGTGTCCAGATGCGACCAGGGGCGGCTGCGCACTGCTCACCAGTCTTTGGCGGGAGGTTGGCGCGGTTGAGGCGACACGAGTTGCACGGGCAACATTTGCTCATTGCCCTTTTGCGCGTCCAAGAGACGCCGGGCCTGCTCGGGGGTCAGGGTGCCGGGCGCAACGGGCTGTCCGTCCTGTTGCTCGTGCTCGCCTTCCTGACCGGATCCCTGTTGCTCTTGGGTCCCCTGCTGTTGCTGCGGCTCCTGCTGCTCGGCTGACTGTTGCTCGGCTGACTGTTGCTCGGCTGACTGTTGCTCGGACTGCGAGGCTTCCTCTTGCTGCTGCTTGTGCTGTTGTGGTTGATCGGACTTGTCCTGTTGACCTTGCTGCTGGTCTTGCTGCTGCTGCTGGTCCTGCTGATCCTTCTGGTCCGGCTGTTGTTCCTGTTGATCCTTCTGGTTTTGTTGCTGCTGTTCCAGCTCTTCCAGGCGTTTCTTGACGAAGTCGCGGTTGAATTGGGCGTCCGGATCCTCCGCGTTCAGCTTGAGGGCGGCCTCGTAGTCCTGAATGGCTTTTTCCCAGGCTTGCCGCTTCTTCGGCAGTTCGGACTGCTCCTCCCCGCTGCGATAGAACGCGTTGCCGCGATTGTAGTAAGCGAGTTGCTGGAGGGTGAGGTCGGCGGCCCCGGTGGCGAGGCTGAACCTTTGCACCGCGTCGTCGTATTGGCCCGCCCGGAACGCGGCAGCCCCGGCGTTGTAATGCAGCCGGGCATCTTCGCCGTGTTTTTGGCGCAGGCGGTCGAATTCCTCCAACGCTTTGCGGTAGTCGCCTGCGTTGTAATCGTTGACCGCACTGCCGGGGGAAGCCAGCGCGGGGTGGGATCCGGACAACAGGCAGAGGGCCAGGACGCTTGTCAGGGCGGCTGCGGTCGTTCGGCGTGGCTGAGCAAGCTCACGTTTGCGCTCGGGCAGGAGGGTTTCCATCAGCAGGAGGAGCAGCGCCAGGCCGAGGAACCAGTGATACTGCTCGTGGTAGTGCTGGAACAGGCGGGTTTGGAACTCGGACTTGGGCAGGTGGGCCAGTCCATCCTGGTAGAGGGTGTCCACGGTATCCGCTCCGCGCAGCGGCAGGTAGAACCCCTGGGCGGCTCCGGCGATCTGTTGGAGGATGGCTTCGTTCAGCCGGGATTTGACCACCTGGCCCTGGTTGTCGCGCACGTAGTCCAGACGGCCGCGATCATCCCGGATGCGTAGGATCTCCCCCTGGTCGGTGCCCAGGCCCACGGTAAAGATTCGCATCCCGGCGGCGGCGGCTTCGGTGGCGGCTTCCAAGGCGCCCGCATCATGATCCTCGCCGTCCGTGAACAGCACCAGCACCTTGAAGTTGTCGTTGTTCTTGAACGCCTGGGAGGCCGTCCGGATTGCTTCGGCCAGGGCGGTGCCGCCTTGGGGGATGATATTGACGTTGAGCGCATCGATGCACTGGCGGAAGGCGCCGTCATCGAGGGTGAGCGGGCATTGCAAGAAGGCACCGCCGGCGAAGGCCACGACGCCCAGGCGATCGGCTCGGGCTTGCTGCATGAGGTCCAGGGCGGCGAGTTTGGCGCGGGCCAGCCGGTTGGGCTTGATGTCCTCGGCCAGCATGCTCTTGGAAGTGTCGATGGCCACCACGATGTCCAGCCCCTTCTGCCGCGCCTCTTCCCAGGTGAATCCCCATTGCGGCCGGGCCAGCGCCACCACGATCAGCGCAGCGGCGCCCGCGAACAGCCAGGCCCGGGCACGCTGGCGGGCGGTCGAGACGCCCACCGTCAGTTCCGGCAGCAACCGGGCTTGGACGAACTGGGCGAGCAGGCGGCGCCGCACCCGCTGGCTCCACCACCAGAACAGCAGGATCAAAGGCGGCAGCACCGCCAGCAGCCAGAGCAGGTGGGGGTGTTCGAATCTCATGGCAGGCGCCTCCACACGGTCTGTTGGAGCAGCAGTTCCAGCAGCAGCAGCCCGAACCCGGCGCCGAGGAACCCGCCGAACAACTCCTGGTACTGCGTGTATTTCTTCACCTCCGCTTCCGTCTTCTCCAGGCGATCGATCTCTTCATAAATGGATTGAAACCGCTCGGCGTTGTCGGCGCGGTAATAGCGTCCGCCCGTCTTGTCCGCGATGGCCTTCAGGGTGTCCTCGTCGATGTCCACCGGTTGCTGGCGGTACATCTTCTGGCCCATGAAATAGACCGGCACGGGCGCCTCGCCACGGGTGCCTACGCCGATCGTGTAAACTTTCACGCCGAGGGCGGCGGCGGCTTCGGCGGCCACGCGCGGATCGATGTTGCCCGCGTTGTTCTGTCCGTCGGTCATCAACACGACAATCTTGCTCTTGGACTCGAGGTCGCGCAGGCGGTTGACGGCGGTGCTGAGGCCCGAGCCGATGGCTGTTGATTGATCCTGGATGGCGCCCAGTTCCAGGCGGTCGATGTTCTGTTGCAGGAAATCGTGGTCCAGCGTCAGGGGGGCGGCGGTGTAGGCCTCGGTGGCAAAGGCGACCAGTCCGATCCGGTCGTTGGGCCGGTTGCGAATGAAGCCGTCCAACACATGTTTGGCCATCGTCAAGCGGTTGACCCGCTCCCCTTTGAGTTCGAAATCCTCCGCGCGCATGCTGCCGGAGAGATCGAGGGCGACGACGATGTCCACGCCGCTGGCCCGCACCGTGGTTTCGCTGCGGGTCCGCTGCGGCTGGGCCAGCGCCGTGATCAACACCGCCAGCCCCAGCCAGCGCAGGGCCGCCAGGAACTGTCCGGCCCGCGATCGCCGCGCGCCGGTCAAGCCCTCCAGGATGCGCACCGAGGAATACACGAAAGCGGGGGCCCGGCCCTGGCGCCCCTTGAGCCACGCCACCCACGGCAGGATCAGGAGCAGCAACAGCAGGTAGGGATGGGCGAAGGACATCCGAGTTACGACTGGCGATGGTTGATTGACGGTTGGCTGGCGTCGCCTGGGGCTGGCGGACGGACGGTGGATTCCTGGATTTCCTCAGCCGGCTCGGGCGAGGGTTCGGTTTGGGCGACGAGTTCCACGGCGTAGGCATGGAGTTCACGCAGCTCGGACTCGCGCGGCTCGTACCTGGCGAACTTGACGAGATCGCAGCTTTGCAGAAAGTCGCCCAGACTGGACTTCTGGCCCTGCGAAAGCAGGTGGCTGTGCTGGAGCTCGACCAGGAATTCCTCGGTGGTCTGTTCCGGGGCGCGCATCTGGAAGGCGTCCTCGAGGTAGGCGCGCAGCGTGTTCGAGACCGCGATGATGAACGGTTTGGGCTGCGGCAGGAGCACGAAGGCTTCCTGCAATCGTTGGCGGGCCAGAAGGTGCGCGGGAATCGGCGGAGCCGCCGGGGTTTCCGCCTTTCGCTTCTGCAGCCAACGCCATATCCAGACCGCCGCCGCCGCCAGAAGCAGGACGCCCAATCCGATCCAGAGCCAGATCCAGGGGTTGGGAATATCCACCAGCGGACGGATGTCGCGGATGTCCGCAGCTTGCGCGGCCTGCGCGGCCAGGTTGGTGATGGTGTTGGTCGCCGCCATGATGATCGTCAGCCACGCAGCCTGCGCTTCTCCCGGGTCTCAAAGAACCGGCCCAACTCGGTGGCATACGGCTGGTCGGTGGTGAGCTGAACGGAATCGATGCCGAACGAGCGCAAGGTCCGGGCCACCTGCCGGAGCTGCCCCTGGCGTCGGAGCGCAAACGCATCGCGATTAACCGCCTCGCCGGTGTTCAACTCGACCAGGTCACCGGTCTCGGCATCCTCAAGCACCAGCCGGCCCAGCGCGGGAAGTTCCAGTTCATGCCGGTCGGTGATCTGCACCGCCACGAGATCGTGCCGGCGATTGGCCTGCCGGAGGGCCGTCTGCACGCTGCGCGACAGTCCGGACGATTCCTGCGCGGTTGGCGCGGTCGTCTGGTCAGGCGGCACCAGGAAATCCGAGATCAGGACGAGGATGGCGCGATGGGCCACCATGTGGGCGGCGAACTCGAGGGCCTGCCGCACGTCCGTGCCGCGCCGCTGGGGCTGGAAGTAGAGCACCTCGCGGATGACGCGGAGGACGTGCTTCCGACCTTTGCGGGGCGGAATGAACTTCTCGACCACGTCGCTGAAGAGCAGCAAGCCCACCTTGTCATTGTTGCGGATGGCCGAGAAGGCGAGCACGGAGGCCACCTCGGCGGCCAGTTCGCGTTTGGATTGGGCGAGGGAACCGAACCGGCCCGAGCCGCTCACGTCCACCACCAGCAGCAGGGTCAGCTCGCGTTCCTCGACAAACTTCTTGATGAACGGATGGTTGAAGCGCGCGGTGACGTTCCAATCGATCGAGCGGACGTCATCGCCCGGCTGATACTCGCGCACCTCGTCGAAGTTCATCCCCTGCCCCTTGAAGACGCTGTGGTACTGGCCGGCCAGGGACTCGGTCACCAGCCGGTTGGTGCGGATCTCGATCTGGCGGATCTTCTTGAGAATCTCGCGGGGAATCATGGCACCGGCAGTTCGTCGAAGATCTTCTGGACGATGAATTCGCTGGTCTTGTCCTCGGCCTCGGCCTCGTAGGTGATGGCCACCCGGTGGCGAAGGACGTCCATGCCGATGCTCTTGACGTCCTGCGGGGTGACATAGCCCCGGCCTTTGAGGAAGGCGTGGGCCTTGGCGCAGAGGGTGAGCGCGATGGTGGCGCGCGGCGAGGCGCCCAGTTGAATCAGGCCGCCCAAGTCCAGCTTGTAGTCCTGCGGCTCGCGGGTGGCGCAGACAATGTCCACGATGTAATCCTTGACCTTGTCGTCCACGTAAATGTCGTTCACCAGCTCGCGGGCGTTGAGAATCTGTTCGGGTTTGACCACGACGGTGGCGCTTGGCAGGTGGGAGGTCCTGGCCATCAGCTCGAGGATCTGGCGTTCCTCGGTGCGCGACGGGTAGCCAATCTTCAGCTTCAACATGAAACGGTCCACCTGCGCCTCGGCCAGCGGATAGGTGCCCTCCTGTTCAATGGGATTCTGGGTGGCCAGCACCAGGAACGGCTCGTCCAGCTTGAAGGTCTGTTCGCCGATGGTCACCTGCCGTTCCTGCATGGCTTCGAGCAGCGCGCTCTGCACCTTGGCCGGCGCGCGGTTGATCTCGTCGGCCAGAATCAGGTTGGCAAAGATTGGTCCGCGCCGCGTGGAAAAGTGGCCAGATTGCGGGTTGTAAACCTGTGTGCCGATGACGTCCGCAGGCAGCATGTCCGGGGTGAACTGCAGGCGGGAGAATTTGACGTCGAGGCACTGGGACAGGGACTTGACGGACAGGGTCTTGGCCAGTCCGGGCACGCCCTCCAGCAGCACGTGGCCGTTGGCGAGCAGGCCGATGATGAGACGTTCGACGAGGTAGGTCTGGCCAACGATGACGCGGCCCAATTCGTTGATCATAGGGCGCAGGAAGGCGCCCCCTTCCTGCACAGCGGCGTTGATGGCCTGAATGCTTGCGCTCATGTGTGTAAATCCTAGCAGGGGAAAGACAACGGCACCAGCCCACGCGTTCAAAAGCGGGTCTGAGCCCGGGGTGTCGGATGGGTTGGGGTCAAGAACCCCACAGGGCCTCCTCACCCTGGCTCCTGCACTTCGCTCACGGGAGACTCACGGCCGTATCCTGGTAGGTGCCCGCCGGAACGAGGGCCGGGGACGGCGACGTGTTGGTGATGGTCACGCTGCCTTGGAACACGTTTCGGTCGGAAAAATGAACCGGACCCTTCGTCTTCAGAGACGAACAATCCTTCAGGGAGGGGACACCGGCTGCGAGGCCGGCGTCCAGTTGGTCCACCTGTTTGCAGTGGACCGGGTCCAAATCCACCGCCGGGGGGATACCATGGCGCGCGGTGTTCAGCGACACGCGGTAGTCATCGGTCAGGTCGTAGGCATCCGAGCGCACGGCCAGCAGGTCGG
Organism: Verrucomicrobiota bacterium; assembly: GCA_025457615.1. GTDB lineage: Bacteria > Verrucomicrobiota > Verrucomicrobiia > Limisphaerales > DSYF01 > JALOTU01. The sequence goes on along the minus strand of JALOTZ010000022.1, from coordinate 23,406 downwards.
AGGTGGTCTTGACCGGGGCGAATCGCGAACGCGGCACCACGATGGCGGCTGCATCCGGAAAACATTCAATGGCCGCGCCCATCGCGGTTTCCAATTGAAACACCTTCGGGGAGGTGGGGTCGCGCGGATCGACGGTCTTGCAATTCCGGATGACGGGCAGGGGGATGAGGCCGTCGTTGCGATCGAGCAATGCTTGGAGCCGGTCCAGACGCAGCCAGAGGTTGTTCGTATTGAAGAAGCGGTGGCGGGCAATGTCCTGGAACGACGGCTGGTCCGCGTCTGGGCACTGGGCCGATTCGCGGAGCAGCAACTGGCCGTGGCGTTGGGCGAGGTGACCGCCCTTGCGGTCCGCTGCCGAGCGTTCGCACACTTCCATGAGGAACGATTGGTCCGAGGTGGCGAAGTGCTGGAGCAGTGCGGGGTCGAGAGTGGCGCCAAGGTTGTCCGCGTTGGACACGAACAGGAACCGGATGCCTTGGTCGAGCAGGCGATCCAGCCAGCCCGACCCGACCAGGCTGGGGTAGAGGTCGCCATGACCCGGGGGGCACCACTCCAGGGTGGGATTGGCTGGCCACCGGGCCGGACGCAAGCTTTGGGCGTCCACTTTGGGAATCCGGTTCTGCATCAGTTCGACGTCAGCGGGCGCACCGAGTTCCGGATAGCGTTTGAGCCATTCGAGCGTGGGAGTGCTGGTGCTGAAGCTGTTCATCAGGAGGAATGGCAGGCGAATGCCGCTCTGCTGGCGCGCCTGGAGGATCTGGCGGGCGATGATGTCCAGGAAGCTCAGTCCGTTCTTAACCGACAGAAGCGCCTTGGGGCCTTCGAGCCCCATGCTGGTGCCCAAACCACCGTTCAACTTCAGAATTGCCACGCGGGCGAGCAAACCCGCGCTGGCAGGCCGGCGGGCGCCGGTTGAATCCAATCGCGGCAGTTCGGTGACGGGTTGGATGGTGGCCTCGGGGAGCATGCCCGTCTGGCCGGACTGAAGCGCTTCGTAGCTGTGTTGGAAGGCGCGGATGAGTGCAGCGCCCATCTGCGCGTTGCGCAACAGGGTTTCAAACTCGTCGAAGCGGTTGTTTGCCATGGCTGGCCGGGGAAAAACGGCTCCCGTCGGCAGGAGTGTCCGTCGCCCTGCCGCTCGCGGGGGAAATCTCCAGGATCAGTAGTTGCGATGCCAATCGAGCAACTTGCCGTCCGGGGTGAAGGTCAACCGGAGCACTTTGTTTGGGGCTCGGGAGCCATAGGTCGGATAGGACTCGATCGGCTCGGCGCGGGTGTAGGACGGCGCCGGTTCCGCCACGGTCGAGCTGGGGCTTCGCGACTCGATCCATTCGGCGGCTTTGACACCACCCGCCATGTCCGCCACACGATCAGGCGTGCCCAGTTCGGTGAGGGCATCATCCCACGAATACACCCCCACGCGTTGGTCCCACTTCACGGATGCGCTGGCACATCCCAACAGGAGTGAAGCCGTCAGGAGGGTGGTGATTCCTGCCCACCTCTTGCCTGCGCGCCAGATCTGGAGAGTCATGGGCGAGACCTTAGCCGGGAGTCCGCCGGCGATCAAGCCATCAGCGAAGGGAAACCCAGTCAATTCCTTCACCTGGATTCAGGAGGGTCAGGTGCTTTCCGGCGGCCCGGAACCGCTCCACTGCGGCGTTCCGGTCGATCTGGATGGGTGGAAAAGTGTCGTAATGCACGCCAAGGATCCGCGGGCATCGGATGAAGTCGGAGGCGCGGATGGCATCCTCGATGCCCATGGTGAAATTGTCGCCAATGCAAAGCGCGGCAAAGGTCAGCGGGATGGATTCCCCGATGAGCTTCATGTCCAGGGTCAGGGCCGTGTCGCCGGAATAGTAAAAGTTGCCCTGGGCGGACTCGACGACGAACCCGCCGGCGTTGCCGCCGTTGCGGCCGTCCGGCAGGGTGCTGGAGTGGATGGCATTGACGAATTTCACCCGGCCGAAGTCGAAGGCATGGCTGCCTCCGTGGTTCAGGGCGTGCGCATGGGTCAGGCCCCGGTCGGCGTACCAGGTGATGATCTCATAGTTCGAGATCAGCCTGGCGCCGGTTCGTCCGGCGATGGCCTCCGCGTCGGCCAGGTGGTCCTCGTGTCCGTGCGAGATGAGGATGTAGTCTGCCGGGATCTGGTCCAGCTTGACGTCCCGGGCCAACGGATTGTCGCGGATGTAGGGATCGAACAGCAGCGTCTTGCCGCCCACCCTGACGCTGAAGCAGGAATGTCCGTAGTAGATCAGCCGCATGTCAGACCAGTTGCTCGTCTGCGTCGAGGAAGCCCTGCAGGTGTCGCAGGCGGGTGGGGTGGCGCAGCTTGCGCAGCGCCTTGGCCTCGATCTGGCGGATGCGTTCGCGCGTGACGTTGTACATCTTGCCGATCTCCTCCAGCGTTCGCTCGTAGCCGTCCACCAGCCCGAAGCGCATCTCGAGAATCTTGCGCTCACGCTCGGTCAGCGTGGTGAGCACGTCCGCCAGTTTCTCCTTGAGAAGGCTGTAGCTGGTGACGTCCGAGGGGTTGTCGGCGGATTTGTCCTCGATGAAGTCGCCGACGCTCACATCGCCGTCGTCACCGACGGGCGCGTGCAGTGAGACGGGCTGTTGCGCCATCTTGAGCAACGCGTTGATGCGGGTGACGGGCATGTGCATTTCGTCCGCCAGCTCCTCCGGGGTGGGTTCGCGTCCGAACTCCTGCGTCAGGTGCTTCTGCGCCCGCCAGAGTTTGTTCATGATCTCGATCATGTGCACCGGGATGCGGATGGTGCGGGCCTGGTCGGCGATTGAGCGGGTGATGGCCTGGCGGATCCACCAGATGGCGTAGGTGGAGAACTTGTAGCCGCGCCGGTATTCGAACTTCTCGACGCCCTTCATCAGGCCGATGTTGCCTTCCTGGATGAGGTCCAGGAAGGACTGGCCACGGTTGGTGTATTTCTTGGCCACCGAGACCACCAGGCGGAGGTTGGCCTCGGCCATGTGGGTCTTGGCCTTGTGGGCTTCATCGGCCGCCTTCATGAGGGCGGCGAACTCCTTGAAGAAATCGTGGCAGGTCATGCGCACCAGTTGCTCGAGGGCCGCCAGCTTGCCCTGCTCGGCCTTGATCGCCTCCTGCTGTTCCTGGGACTTGCGCTGGCGTTCCAGCGACTCGATGTGACGGAGGCTTCCCTGCATCTTTTCGTGGACATTGCCGGCCACGACAATCATTTCCTCGAGGGCCTTCTGCTTGTAGAAGAACTTGGGAAAGAAATCCTGAAGCTTCCCGTCCATCTTGCGGAACTCCTTTTCCACGCGGGCCATCCGGGCCTTGGCCGTGGTCTTGCGCAACGCCACGAACTTCAGGTCCACCTTGTGGTCCAGTTCCCGGGCGCGCTTGACGAGGCGCCGCAGATCCTTGAGGTGGCCGTCCCGGTTCGGGATCTTCTTGTCCACAATCACGCGGTCGAACCGTTCCTTGGGCGGTTCGGACAGGAGTTTGTCGGCCAGGGCGATGTGTTCCTTGGCGGCGAACCCAAACCCGTACACGATCCGTTTCATCTCCAGTTCGGCGGTTTCGATGCGTTTGCAGATCTCGACTTCCTGTTCGCGGGTCAGCAGGGGCACCTTGCCCATCTGGTTCATGTACATCCGGACTGGGTCGTCCAGGATGTCCAGGCGGGCGTCATCGACCTCCTCGGCTTCGGGTTGCTTGGTGCGTTCCACCTCAGCCTGATCCACGATCTCGATGTCCAGGCTGCGCAACTTGGTGAAAATCTCGTCCAGGTCGTCCGGGGATAGACCGTCGGGCAGGCTCTCGTTGATGTCGTCGTAGGTGAGGTACCCGTTCTCGTGCGCCAGGTGAATGAGCGACTTGATCGTTTCGGTGAGGTCGGTCTGGGATGTCAGGGTCTGAATCTGCTGGGTGACCTCCACGATCTTGGCCTGCATCTGGTCGGTCACCGGCGGTTTCGCCCCGGCGGGTTTGGCGACCTGCGCGGAGGCGCTCTTGCGGCTATTCAGTGTGAATCGGGCCTTGGGGCGCGGGGTTTCCTTGGCGGGCGCCACTTTGGGAGCCTGCGTCACCGGCGCGGCTGCCGGCTTCTTGCGGTTCACCCCGACCGTCGCCTTCCGGGCAGGCTGGGAAGGTCGCCCTGTTCCGGGTCGCTTGGCGGTTTTGGCGGCCTTCTTCACTGGTTTGCTCTTTGGCATAAATGTCTTGCTCGTCTCAGTTCGTCTTCGCGGCCGGCGGTCCCACAAAAATACACCGTGCCGAAACCCAGTCGTCATCAAGACGGGTTTCGACACATCCTCTGTTCAGGCGAAGTGGGTGCTGGGGTTTGGAGCAGTCTTGCGGTGGTGGACGCCGGTCGTGATCTTCTTCCGGCAAACCAACCCCCGCGTTCTGCCTTGTTTGATTCCTGCCTGGCCAGCCCGAGCCGAAGCGCGGTCATGCTACGTTTTCAGGCTCGCTCATTCAACGAGAAAATCATCCCCACTGCGTTCCTGCCTGCCCGGAATCACCCCTAACCCTTGGAAGGCGCTCCGGCAAGGGGGCTTTGGGAAAGATGGCCCCCGGCACCGGCCGTCACTCCCTTAACTTGCTGTCGATCAGGATCGTCACGGGACCGTCGTTGGTGAGGGCCACCTCCATGTGCGCTCCAAAGCGTCCCGTGGCCACCGGTTTACCCAGATCGGATTCCAACCGACGGGCAAAGCGTTCGAACAGGCCCACGGCCACCTCCGGCGGCGCGGACCGGCTGTAGGAGGGGCGGTTTCCCTTCCGGGTACTGGCATACAGGGTGAATTGGCTGACCAGCAGAATCCCGCCTCCCGTCTCCAGCACCGATCGGTTCATGATTCCCTGTTCGTCGTCGAACACCCGTAATCGCACGACCTTGCCGCTCAACCACTCGATATCCGCATCCGTGTCCGCCTCCTCCACCGCCAGCAGGACCAGCAAGCCGCCTCCGACCTGCCCGATCAGCGTGGATTCCACGGTCACGCTGGCGTGCGAGACGCGTTGAATGACGGCGCGCATGGGTCGGCAAGGGGAATCGATCCAGGCGGAGGAGGGAAAGGCCGGTCTAGTGCGCGGCGCACCCGACGCGGAAGAACATGACGAGATAGGACAGCACCCCGGCACTCAGGAGCCAGTAACTTCCGTGCACCGCCTGAAGGATGCCCCACATCAAGAAGAAGCCCATCAGCAGGTGAACAATCATCGCCATCGCGAATTTCATGGGCGCCCAGGGTAGTGTCACCCCGCAGGTATGCAAGGCGCTGTTTTGCACCTGCGCACGGCGACGGCGGGCGGGGCCTAACTCGTCAGGAAATGCCGCGCTTGGCGCAGCCGGGACCGGGTCCTCGTCCGCGCGGTGGGGATATCGCCTGCCGCAACATGGGGGCGAATCGACTTGGGCACGTCGCTGCGCCCTGTGCTCTGGTAATCCCGCAGGAGTGCGGCGGCCACCGTTCCGGGATCCAGCCCGGCCACCGCGGTCAGGTACTTCCGCAACAGCTCGACCAGCCGCGTCAGAGCAATCGCATCCGTCCTTCGGGTTTGGATGTGCAGCCAGTCGCTCCAGTTCAGGAAGGCTCGAAACGCGGATGAATCCGTTTGCAGCAACAGTTGGGTGGTCTCGATGAAGTTGCCGCTGTTGGCAGTCAAATCCCACACCCGGGCAAAGCGTTTCAGTCGCTGCACGGTGGCAAAGTCCAGGAGCCGGTTCTGAAGGATTTCATAGGGGGCGACGGGGTTGTAAACCACCTGCCATTCCTGGTCGTGCCGGCTGATGGGCGTGCCGCGCAACCGTTTCAGGATTCCGACCTGGATTTCCTGGGGCCGAAGCGCGCTGAGGCGGTCAAACCCGCTCGCGAAGCTTTCGAGGGTTTCCCCCGGCAGTCCGGCGATCAGATCGGCATGGACGTGGACCCCGGTTTCCTCGCGCAGCCAGCGCAGGTTGTTCTCCGCCGCCGCGTTGTCCTGGCGCCGGCTGATGCGCGCCGCCACCTCCTCGTTAAAGGTCTGAATGCCCACCTCGAATTGCAGCACGCCGGGTGGGAACTTCTTGATGACCTCGCGCAGGCCGTCGGGCAGGCGGTCCGGAATCAGCTCGAAGTGGAACAGCATCCCCGGCTGGCAGCGTTCGAGGCAGAACTCGAGGAGGCGCCGGCTGACGTTCAGGTTCAGGTTGAACGTGCGGTCCACGAACTTCAGGTGGCGGGCCCCACGGTCGATCAGCGATCCCATCGCTGACAGAAACGATTCCACGGGCGCCTGACGCACCGGCACGTCCAGCGACGACAGGCAGAACTCACAGTGAAACGGACAGCCGCGCGAGGCTTCCACATACAGGATCCGATTCGAGATGTCGGTGTCCGAGTAGAGCGCGTATGGCAGGTTGATCTGGCCAAACGATGGCGGCTCGGCTTGGATCACCTTCCGTGCCGGTCGCCGGCCTTGAAGCAGTTCGGCGCACAGATGCCGGAACTCGACGTCCGCCTCGCCGGCCACCAGGAAGTCCGCCTGCGCCACAATCGGCTGGCCCTCCCATTCATGGCTCACTTCTGGTCCCCCCAGCACGAGGATCAGATCCGGCCGGATCCGTTTGAGAACCGACACCAATTCGGTGGCCGGGCCGATGTTCCAGATGTAAACGCCCAGGCCAACGATGCGCGGGGTATGGGCCAGAATGGACTCAGCGATGTCCACCGGTCGTTGTTGGATGTCGAACTCGACCAGGTGTGCCCGCGATTGCAGCGGACCGAGATTGGCCAGCAGGTAGCGCAAACCGAACGCCGCGTGAATGTAGCGTGCGTTGAGCGTGGTGAGCACGATGTCCGGCATTGCCTCCAACGCTAGCAATGTCCGCGGCCTGGCGCAAACCCCGCTGGCAACACCTGATCCCACCGGTTCATTTTTCGCTTCAAATGCCGCCACGGTCGGCGATGATGTGCGCCACATTGACATTATGAAAATCGTTCTCGCATATTCCGGAGGGCTCGACACCTCGGTCCTGCTCGCCTGGATCAAGGAAACCTACAACGCCGAGATGATCGCCTTCTGCGCCAACATCGGGCAGGAGGAGGAACTCAAGGGTCTGGAGGCGAAGGCCCGACGCACGGGGGCCTCGAAGATCCACATCGACGATCTGCAGGAGGAGTTTGCGCGGGACTTCATCTATCCCATGCTGCGGGCCGGGGCGATCTATGAAGGACAGTATTTCCTGGGCACCAGCATCGCGCGGCCGCTGATTGCCAAACGCATGGTGGAGATTGCCAGGCGGGAGAAAGCGGAAGCCGTCGCCCACGGCGCCACCGGCAAGGGCAACGACCAGGTCCGGTTCGAGTTGACCGCCGCCGCCCTGGCGCCCAGCCTGGAGGTCATCGCCCCGTGGCGGGATGAGCGGTTCCGGAAACAATTCCCCGGACGGGCGGAGATGATCTCCTACTGCGAACAGCGAAAGATTCCGGTTCAGGCCAGCGCCAGGAAGCCGTTCTCGATGGACCGCAACCTCCTGCACATTTCCTACGAAGCCGGACTGCTCGAGGATCCGTGGTATGACTCGTTCGATCCCAAACGGAACCGGGACTACTTCACCACGCTCTCGGTGCTACCGGAGGACGCGCCGGACAAAGCGGAGTTTGTCGAATTGGAATTCCGGAAGGGCGATTGCGTTGCCGTCAACGGAACGCGCTTGAGCCCGCTCCAGGTGATGAAGGCGCTGAACAAAGTCGGAGGCAAACACGGGGTCGGCCGGGTGGATATGGTCGAGAACCGGTTCGTCGGCATGAAGAGCCGCGGTGTGTACGAGACGCCGGGCGGCGCCATCCTGCATTATGCCCATCGCCAGATGGAATCCCTGACCATGGACCGCGAGGTCATGCACCAGCGCGACGCGCTCATCCCCAAGTACGCCGAACTGGTTTATAATGGGTTCTGGTACGCACCCGAGCGACTGGCTCTCCAGGCCTACGTCGAGGAAACCCAGAAGAACGTCACCGGCACCATCCGCGTGAAGCTCTACAAGGGCGGCATCTATGTGGCCGGACGCAAGAGCCCGGTGAGCCTCTACAATCCGCACATCGCCACGATGGAAGCGGACCCGACCAAGGCCTACAACCAGGACGACGCCACCGGATTCATCCGGCTGCACGGGTTGCGGTTGAAGGTCAATGCCGCCGTGCGAAGAAACAAGCCGTAGCCGGACCGCCGCCTAGGGCTTGATGACGCGATAGAAACGCTGTCCGGCCTGGCGGGTGGTATCGAAGGCGGACATGGTGCCACCCTGGCCCTGAATGAGGTCGCCCACGTTTTCCCAGGCGTCCGAACCCAGGTCGCTGACACACTGGAGCTGGTAGTGGTGACCTGCTTCCGAGGGGAAAGTGATTTCGACCGCGGTGTGGATGGCTGTCCCGGCCACCGCCTCGATGGGAGCCACGAGCAGTTGCACTTCATAACTGTAGGAGGTCGTGGCCCCCATCTCGACGACGAACGGCGCCACCGCATGCAGAACGATGTTGGTGGGGGCGCCAATGACATAGGCCAGGTCTTCGATGAGGTTGCCTGAGACTGTGACGCTGCCCGAGTTGCCGGCGGCAGTGGGCAGAACTTCAAAAAGCCCACTGCTCGGCACCGTCGAACTGTAGTTGTTCACCTTGAGTTGGATGCCAGCCACCCGGGCCCCGCTGGGAAGCGTCACGCGGAAATAGTCCTGGTCGGTACCAAAGGTGTGCCCGTCCACGTAGCCCCGGATGACATTGGTTCCGACGGCCAACTCCGGACTCACGGTGGTCGGGTTGCTCGAGTTGTTGCTGAAATCGATGGTTTCCGTGATGAGCGTTGACGTGGCCAGAGCGGGTAAGAAACCAAGCCCCAGGACGAGGCTTGCAACGCCAATCTTCTTCAAACTCCTGCGTGTCTCGTTGAACTTCATAAACTGCTTTTGTCCTCCTAAATCTGGCAAAGCACCCTTGATGCCCAGGGTGTCAGCTCCTGGGGCATCCACCAGGACACAGCCGCGAAACCTGTTGCCAAGCAGGGTTTTGTGGCGGCGAAGCAATGTCCACGATTTGGGCTGGCGGAGAATTACGGACCGGAGGGAGTCGTCAGGTCGCAGCCGCATCGAGGCCACCTTGCACCCCGTCGCCGTGGACGCCTGCCTGTGCGGGGCACGCAGGCAGGTGAGTCTGCGTTGATCTCCGGCTCCGAGGGCGGAAGGGCGCCCGAATGGCTGAGGGCGGCGTTCGGTTCGCCCGCCCGCCCTTCGAGCCGTTGCGGCTAAGGGGGCGCTGCCGCAAGCGCATGGCTGCGCGCTTGCGCGGGATTGCGACGAACGGCAAGCTGTCCGCAAGACAGGCGGTATGAATGCGCCGGGCCGCCTGAACCCAGCATATGTCAATCACTCAGCGGGCTTTAGCCACTGGAGCCCTCGCCTCCGGTTTGTTGATGGGCGCCCTGTCCTCGGTCGCCAATCCCGTGCCGTCCTTGGGCAGCCCATTTCGGGTGGACACCTGGACCAGTGAGGACGGACTGCCGCAAAACTCGGTCATCGCCCTCACACAGACGCGCGACGGTTACCTTTGGATGGGCACCCTGAACGGCCTGGTTCGTTTCGACGGCATCCGCTTCACCGTATTTGACGAGAGCAACACGCGTGGATTGGCCAGCAGCCGGATTGTTTACCTGTTTGAAGACAGGCGCGCGAATCTGTGGGTGGGAACCGAAACGGCCGGCGTGATCCTGATCCGCGACGGGCAGGCCGTCGCCCTGGACATCGGACGAGGATCCCGCAGCGGCCGCCTGGTTTCCGCCACCGAGGACGCGCAGGGAGCTGTCTGGCTTTACACGGCTGACGGCCAGCTCTGTCGATACCTCAACGGTCGCATGGATGTCTGGCGCGCGGGGGTGGACACGTTGAGCCCGGCGCGGTCCGTGATCGCTGAACGGTCCGGCCTGGTGTGGGCGGGGATGCCCGCCGCCCAGCTCGGGCTGGATCCGATCGACACCAACAGCCTCTCCCGTCTTCCCTTGCGAGAAACCGTGCCGGTGTCGGGCCTGGACTACCTGCTGGCCAGTCAGAAGGGCGGATATTGGCGGCTGGCCAATGGCCGGATTCAACGCTGTGAAGGCACTGCCGTGGTCAAGGATCTCGGTGAATACTCCTGGGGCGAGGCGCCGATCATGGCCGCCTGCGAGGATGGCTCAGGCCACCTGATCGTGGGGACCTTGGGATCCGGCGTTTACTGGTATGACGAGGACGACCAACCCAGACACATTCCCGGCCTGTCGGCTCAAGCCATTCTGTCACTTTGCTTCGACCGCGAAGGAGACCTCTGGGTGGGGACCGATGGCGGCGGACTCAACCGGGTCAAACGCAGTCGCTTCCGCACCCTCCCCGGCACCGAGAACTGGGTGGTTCAGTCCGTCTCGCCGGATGCCCGTGGCGGCTTGTGGATCGGCTGTAACGGCGGCGAACTGGCCCACTGGACGGGCGGAGCCCTGCAGCGCTACCGCACCACGCAGGAATCTGTGCCTCCTTCGGTGAAGTCGGTGACCGTGGACCGGCAGGACCGCGTCTGGGTCGGCACTTGGGGACGCGGATTGTTCAGCCTCGATGAAGACGTTCTCCAACCCATCGTAGCCGCCGGACTGTTTCAGGCCGCCGTGGTGGCGATCCACCAGGATCGTCAAGGAGCAATCTGGCTGGGCCTGCAGGAAGGGCTGGCAAGGATCGATTCCGATGGCCTGAGCCTGTTCAGCACCAAGGACGGGTTGACGCACAATGCCGTGCGCGCCCTGGTCGATGACGCCGAGGGCAACCTGTGGATCGGCACGGCGGGGGGCGGGTTGAACCGGATGAAAGACGGACGGTTCACCGCCTATCGCAAGTCTCCAGGCCAGTTGTCCAGCGACGAGATCAATGCCCTGCACCTGGACGCGGACGGCGTGCTTTGGATCGCGACGGCGGATGGCGGGTTGTGCCGATGGCAGGCGGGCACCTGGTTCACATACACCAAACGCGACGGGTTGCCCAGCCACAGCATCGGATACCTGTTGGAGGATGCGGAAGGGTTCCTTTGGCTGGGATCCAACGCCGGACTGCTGCGCGTGGCCAAGTCGGCACTCAACGATTATGCACAGGGCCGGAACCGGCTCCTGAAGTTCCGCGCCTACGGCAAAGCTGAGGGACTGCCCACCCGCGAATGCACCTTCGGATCCCAACCTGCCGCGTGTGTCACCCTGGACGGACGGCTCTGGTTCCCCACCATCAAGGGTCTGGTCAGCGTGGAACCCCCCGCGCTGCAGCCCAATCCAGTGCCGCCGCCCGTGGCCTTGCAATCGGTGCTCATCGAACGCCATGAACAGCACACGAATGCTCTCGACTCGCGCGGCCTGCAAGCCGTGACCCTTCCTGCCGGAAAGGAGTTGCTGGAGATCCATTACACCAGCCTCAACCTCGCCGCCGACGCCTCCGCGCGCCAGTTCCGGTTCCGCTTGGAAGGCCATGAAGCCGACTGGATTGATGCCGGCAACAGCCGCGTCGCTCGCTACAGCAAACTGCCGCCCGGCGACTATACGTTCCGCGTCACCGCGGCCAACGAGGATGGGGTGTGGAATGAAACCGGCGCCACGCTCGCGGTCACCGTGCTCCCGCCTTTCTGGCGGACGTGGTGGTTCACGGCGGCCATCGCCGCCACGCTGGTCGCGCTTATTGCCGGCTCGGTTTACTTCATCTCCACCCAGCGCCTCCAGCGCCAGCTCGCCTTGCTCCGGCAACAGGAGGCGCTGGAAAGGGAGCGTGCCCGGATCGCCCGCGATCTGCACGATCAACTGGGCGCCAACCTCACGCAGATTTCCCTGCTGGGTGAACTGGCCGAGACAGACAAGGACGCACCCGAGGAAGTCGAGGACCACGCCAGGCAGATCTGCCATACCGCCCGCGAAACCACCCGGGCGCTCGATGAAATCGTCTGGGCCGCCAACCCCTCCAATGACACCCTCGAAGGCCTGGTGAGCTACGTGTGCAAATACGCCCAGGAATACCTCGCCCTGGCCGGACTGCGCTACCGCCTGGACGTCCCCTCCCCGCTTCCCGCCGCCACCCTCCAACCCGAGTTGCGCCACAACGTCTTCCTGGCCGCCAAGGAAGCGGTGAACAACGTGGTGAAACACGCCCAAGCCACCGAGGCCCGCGTCGCCCTCAAACTCGAAGATCCGGGCTTCATCCTCGAAATCGCGGACAACGGACGCGGCCCCGCCGGCATCGAAACGCCGGCGGCAAAATCCAGAAACGGCCTGCGCAACATGCGCAAGCGCATGGCCGACATCGGCGGACGCTTCCTGCTCGAACCCGCCCCCGGCGGCGGGTCGGTCGTCCGGCTCATCGTCCCTTTGAAACGAGACTGATTCACGCCCATGCCCATCACCGTATCCATTGTCGAAGACCAGGAGCCGCTGCGCGCGACGCTGGCCCGCGTGCTCAACCGCGCCGAGGGATTCAAATGCATCAGCCATTTCGGCAGCGCCGAGGAGGCCCTCAAAGACATCCCCAAGAACCCGCCGGAAGTGGTGCTCATGGACATCAACCTGCCCGGCCTCAACGGTGTGGATTGTGTGCGTCAGCTCAAGGAGAAGATGCCCAAGCTGCTCATCATCATGCTGACGGTGTACGAGGACACGCAGAACATCTTCAACGCGCTGGCCGCGGGCGCCTCGGGCTACCTGCTCAAGCGCACCCCGCGCGCTGAACTGCTCGAGGCCATCCGGGAAGTGCATCGCGGCGGCTCCCCGATGACCACGCACATCGCCCGGTTGGTGGTGCAGTCGTTCCAGAAATCAGCCCCCGCCGCCCCCTCCGCGCTCGACACCCTTTCGACGCGCGAACAGGAGGTGCTCGACTGTCTCGCCCAGGGCCTGATCTACAAGGAAATTGCCGACAAACTGGCCATCAGCTACGAAACCGTCCACACCTACATCCGCCGCATCTACGAGAAACTCCAGGTCCGCACCCGCACCGAAGCCGTCGCCAAGTTCCTGAAACGCGAGTAATGCTCCGGACTACTGGCTCCGGCCGAACTTCTTCTCCAGCTCGCGCCAGTTCATCTCGATGAGCGTGGGCCGTCCGTGCGGACAGGTGTAGGGCATCTCGCAGCGGCGCAGGTCGTCGATCAGGTTTTCCAGCTCCTTCCCGGCCAGCGGATCATGCGCCTTGACCGCGTGCCGGCAGACCGTCTTGGCCACGACGGCTTCACCCAGACGCATGGGATTCACCCCTTCGCCGACAGATTTCAATTCATCCACCAACTCCAGCGCGAACTGGCGCGCATCGGGCGCCTTCACAAACGGGGGCAGCGCATCGAGCAGGAAGGTGCGCTCACCGAATTCCGACAGGCTCACTCCCAGCCGCGTCAACAGCGGCAGCAACGGACGTAGGAACGCTGCGTCACGCGGCGACAACTCCAGCGTCTCGGGCAGCAACAGGCTCTGCGACGGCGCCCGCCCCTCCCCCTCCATCCGCCCCAGCATCTGCTCGTACAGAATCCGCTCGTGCGCCGCATGCTGATCCAGCAACACCAGCCCGCGATCCGACTCCAGCACCACGTAAAGTCGTCCAATCACCCCGACCAACCGCAACGGCACGCAGAGCAAGGGAACCGGGGCGGAGGAAGCCAGATTGCCGATCGCCGATGGCAGATTGGGGGATGCACTGGGAACCGGGCTGCTCGGAAGGTCGCGATCCCCGTGAGCAGCGTCACGCCGCGGCGCCGTTTCGAATGGACGATTGGCGGTTGGCGATTGGGTCTTCCCCTTGCCCCCTCCAAAACCCATGGGCAGCGGCTTCGGTTCGGGTGGCACCGGCGCCCCAACTGTCGGCTGGCGCGGTGGCAGGTTGAGCAAGGGCAGCGGCGGTTCGACCGCCACCCCCTTCGGTGTGGCTTCAGCCTGCGGTGCAGCCGCGCGCACTGTCGCCTGCTCCACCGAACGGCTCGAAGCGGCATGAAACGCCAGCAGGGCGTTCCGCACGGCGGCGGTGACCGCATGCCGGACTTCCCGCTCGCGATGGAACCTCACCTCCCGCTTCGCGGGATGAATGTTCACGTCCACCAGCGTCGGCTCCAGTTCGAGGAACAAACAGCACACCGGATAGCGGCCCTTCATGAGCGCGGTGTGATACCCCTCCAGCAAGGCGTGGTTGAGCCCCCGATGCTCGATGGGGCGGCGATTCACAAACAGGTGCTGATCCTCGCGGGTGGACCGCGACAAGCCCGGCGCACCGATGAACCCCCAGACGCGCAGATCGCTCAAACGGGATCCGGCCTCCGCGGGCTCCCCCGCCGCGTCTGAATCCGAATCCGCCAGCCGCACCCGGGCGGTGTGCTCCACCGGCAACAAACGCAACTCACCGCCCCACAATCCGCGCAACCGCTCCTTGAGCGCGGCGCTGCGGGACCCGGGGTCGTCCCCCCGCGCCACACCCGGCAGTTGCCAGACGGTCCGGCCGTCCTTGAGGTAGGTGAAGGCGACTTCGGGGAAAGCCAGGGCGGCCAGCGTGACATAGTGCTGCACATGCGCCGACTCGGTTTCCTCGCTGCGCAGAAATTTCCGACGGGCGGGCAGATTGTAGAAGATCTGCCGCACCTCGACGCTCGTGCCCGGGGCGCTGCCGGCCGCTTTGACCTCGATGATCTTGCCGCCATGCACCAGCACGTGCGTGCCCTCGGGCGAGTCAGACTCACGCTCGCGCGTGGTCAGGGCAAACCGGCTCACGCTGGCGATGCTGGGCAGGGCTTCCCCGCGGAAACCCATCGAGGCAATGCACGCCAGATCCTCGGCCAGGCGGATCTTGCTGGTGGCATGGCGCTCCAGGCACAGGAGGGCGTCGTCGCGATTCATCCCCTGCCCGTCGTCCGTCACCCGCACCAACGAACGGCCGCCCGCCTGGATTTCGACCGTGATCCGGGTGGCCCCGGCATCGAGCGCGTTTTCCACCAACTCCTTCACCACGCTGGCGGGACGTTCCACCACCTCGCCGGCGGCGATCTGGTTGGCGACCTGTTCGGGAAGAAGTCGGATGCGGTTCACGACGGGTTCACCGTGTGGAGGGAAGGCGACTCAGGCTTCGCCGGGTTTGGGCAGCCACAGCGTGAAACGGGCGCCGCCGCCGGGAGCATTGGCCGCCGTGAGGCGGCCCCGGTGATCATTCACGATGTTGCGGGCAATCGCCAGGCCAAGACCCGTGCCCTGGGGCTTGCCATGGGTGACAAAGGGATCAAAGAGCCGCTCGGCCACCTCGGGCGCGATGCCCGGCCCGGAATCCTCCACCTCGGTCGTCACCCCGCGCGCATCCTCAACACAGCGGATCCAGATCCGCCCCTTGTACCCCATCGCCTCCGCCGCATTGTTGAGCAGGTTGACAAACACCCGGTGCATGCGCTTGGGGTTTAGCAGCAGCTCCGTCTCCGGCAGTTTGCCCTCGATCTCGACCCGCACGCCGCGCGCCGCCAAGCCCGGACGTTCCTCCTCCAACATCTGCTCGAGAAACTGCGCATGGCGCATCCGCAGGGGCACAAAGGTCTGTTTCTCCGGTCGTGTGAATTCCAGCACCTCGCCCACCATGTCCGTGATCCGTTCCACCTGGCGCCGGATGCGTTTGCTGCACTCCTGGCGCAGGACCGCATCCACCTCCCCCTCCCCCAGCACCTCCGCGGACAAGCTGATCACCCCCAGCGGATTCTTCAGGTCATGGATGATCGAACCGGTGAAGCGTCCCACCAGCGCCAACCGTTCCGTCTCCAATGTCTGTCGGATGAAGTGCTGCGTAAAATCCCGCAGCCGGTGACTCACCTGTTTGAGGAATCCCGTGGCCAGCACCGGATGTTTGTCCAGAATCGCTTGCAGTCCCTTGGACGGCAGAAAGATCAGCCGCGAAGGCTGGGACGTGCAGGCCCGGGCCGAACGCGGCTTGCTTTCAATGAAGGCCATTTCTCCAAACGGCTCCCCCGGCCCCAACCGTGACACCAGCCGATGCGGCCCGACGTCAAGGGAGGCGGTGATCTCCACCTCGCCCTCGGCCACCACATACAGACCGTCCCCCGGCGCCCCCTCCTCGAACACCACCGATCCACCGCCCAACACGCGTTCTTCAGCCACCGCCCGCAGCGCGTCCATGGCTGCCGGGCCTGCCCCCGCGAACAACTCACAGGATTCCAGCGCCGTCATGCCCGCACTCTAGCCCGACGCTCGCCGAGAGAGCGATTAAATTCTCGGTTCAAGAAACCCGCCGCTCCGGCCCTTTCGAAAATCTTAGGTGTCAGTCAATGGTATTGTCAGGTTCGGCCAGGCTTCTTGAAGGGTCCGGGCACACGGGGAGATGGGCTGGCCGGGGGCCGTGGTGAGGAGGAGAGTGGCCCCGGTGGCGCGTCCGTTACGCATCGAGTACAGAGCACCAAAGGGCGGCGCACGGCGACCCATGATCGCAAGCGCCGCCGCCTGACATGCCGCATCCTGCCGCGGCCCTTGAAACCTCGTCTCACTGCCGGCCGTCTGCTGGAGCAAGATGTTGAAGGTCTTGCCAGCGAATCGGTGGGATACCGCGCATGCTGCGCACTTGTTGAACCGGGCGGGATTCGGCGGGTCACCCCAGGAGATCCAGCGCTTGGCCGCAATGGGACGCGACGGCGCCGTGGCGCAGCTTTTGGATTACGAGGAGATTCCGGACGAGGCTGGCAGACCCGACTGGGCCCAGCCGGATCCGACCCGCATGGAGCGTCTGCAAGAGGCGCGCAAGGCTTCCGAGGAGCAGCGCCGGGCCCTGTTTCGGGAGGAGCAACGCGAGCAACGACAACGGTTCGTCGAACTTCAGGGCTGGTGGCTTCAGCGCATGGCCACGACCCGACGCCCCTTGCAGGAGAAGCTGACGCTCTTCTGGCACGGCCATTTCGCCACCAGCTTCGTCAAGGTCCGCGACGCCCACCTCATGCTGCGGCAGAACGACCTGTTTCGACGCCACGCGACAGGACCCTGGCTCGAACTGCTGGTGGACGTCGCCCGCGACCCCGCCATGCTGCTCTGGCTCGACCAGGCGCAAAGCCGGAAGCAGCATCCGAACGAGAATTTCGCGCGTGAGTTGATGGAACTCTTCACCCTGGGGGAGGGGCATTACACGGAAAAGGACGTGACGGAAGCCGCGCGGGCCTTCACCGGCTGGGGCTACGATCGAGTGCGCCAGCAGTTCTCCTGGCGTCCGATGCAGCACGATGACGAGACCAAGACGGTCCTGGGCGTGGAAGGTCCCCTGGATGGCAACGACGTGATCTCGGCCATCCTGGCGAAGCCCGACGCGGACCGCTTCATCACCGGCAAGCTCTGGACGTTCTTCGCGGGCAACCCGCCTTCGCCCGAGGTGAACGAGTCGCTGGCCCGGCGGTTCCGGGAATCGGGCCAGACGTTCAAGCCTCTGCTGCGGACGGTGTTTCTGAGCGAGGAATTCTACGCGCCGGGCGTGGTCCGTAGCCAGGTCAAGAGTCCGGTGCAATGGCTGGTCGGCAGCGTGCGGATGCTCGAACGATCGATGCCGCCGGCCGGGGTCAGTTCGCGCCTGACCAAGGAGCTGGGACAGGAGCTGTTCGCGCCGCCCAACGTCAAGGGTTGGGACGGCGGGGTTTCCTGGATCACCACCAACAGCCTGCTGACCCGTTACAATCAGGCGGCGCTGCTGGTGTATGGCGGACCCGCCTACGCCCGGGAAACCGCGGCGAAGGAAGGCGAGAGGCTGGATCGCCCCGTCCTGAACCGCCTGGCTCGCGCCCGGGCCGGACGTCTGGACCTTGATCGAATCCTGACTCCAGAAGAGAAGGTCGATCCGGACGCCCTGGTGGCCGCGCTGGAGAAGCGCTTGTTGCAATCCCGGCTGAGCCCGGACCAGGAGGCCGCGTTGCGGGATTTCCTCAGTTCGCGCGGCGAACTGGACGACGACGACATCCTGGGGGCCATTCGCCTGGTCATGGCCACGCCGGATTTTCAACTTACGTGAACACACGCCATGAGTAATCCCCTTCTCCTGCACACGCGACGCGAGTTCCTCCGCACCACCCTCCTCGGCGGCGCCCTGGCGTCCACTGTCCCTGCCTTTCTCTCGAATACCATGAGCGCGCTGGCAACTGAGGCAGCCAACGCCGCCACCCAGGCGGTCACCGGCCGGGATGGGCGCATCCTCGTGGTGCTGCAAATGGCCGGAGGCAACGACGGGTTGAACACCGTCGTGCCCCACGGCAACGATCACTATCGCCGGGCCCGACCCAACCTGGGCATCCCCGCCGTGGACGTGCTCAAGCTCAACGACGAACTCGGTTTCCACCCGGCGCTGGACGGGTTCAAGGCCCTCTTCGATGCGGGCCAACTCGCGGTCGTTCAGGGCGTCGGATATCCCAACCCCAACCGCTCGCATTTCCGCTCGACCGAAATCTGGCAGACCGCCAGCGAAGCCGACCGAGTCGAGTCGCGGGGCTGGATCGGACGCTACTTCGACAACACCTGCGAAGGGTGTGATCCAACGGTGGGCGTCTGTGTCGGCCCCGAAACCCCGCAGGCGTTCGCCGCCAAAAAGCCCACCGGCGTGACCCTGAACAATCCGGACACCTATCGCTTCGTCAGCGCGGACCGTCCGGACCGGGGCGAGGAGGGGCTCATGGAGGAATCCTACCGGCGCCTGAATGAACTGGATCCCGACGACAACATGTCGGGTGCGAGCATCGGCAGCTTGAGCGGTCCCCTGCCCCACAGCGGGTCCGCCCTGGACTTCATCCAGCGCACGGCCCTGGATGCCCAGGTTAGTTCGGATGAGATCCTGAAGGTCAGCCGCCGGGTTTCGAACCAGGCGGAGTATCCCCATTCCCCACTGAGCACGTCCCTGAAACTGGTGGCGCGGCTGATCGGGGGTGGATTGCCCACGCGGATCTACTACGTCTCACAGGGCGGTTACGACACCCACACCAACCAGGCCGGGACGCACCAGCGATTGCTCGGCGAGCTGGGCGGAGCGGTGCAGGCGTTCTGTGCGGACCTCAAGGCGCAAGGGAACCACGACCGGGTGCTGGTCATGACCTTCAGCGAGTTTGGACGGCGGGTGGAACAGAATTCCAGCTCGGGGACCGACCATGGGGCGGCGGCACCGCTGTTCCTGGCGGGCACCGTCCTGAAAGCCGGCCTGGCAGGCCGCCCGCCCAGCCTCGCGCCGGAGAACCTCCTCCGCGGCGACCTCCAGTTCACCGTCGATTTCCGGTCCGTCTATGCCACCGTCCTCGAACGCTGGCTGCAGACCCGGAGCGTCCCCATCCTCGGCCGCCAGTTCCCGCTCCTGGACGTGGTGTGAAACCCTCGCCCGGAACGCCGGATTCAGTCGGCCGCCGGCCAGTCATCCGCCTGAACCCCGTCGCCGTGGACCCGGGGGCTCAGGTCAGGTCGGAGAAACCAGCTTGAAGGGCGCATTGACCCCCCTGCCCTTTTTCCGCACCCTGCGGGCATGGCGAACAGTTTCGGCGAACTCTTCCGCATCACCACTTGGGGCGAGTCCCACGGCGGGGGCGTGGGCGTGGTGGTGGACGGGTGTCCGCCCCGGCTGCCGCTGACGGAAAAGGACATTCAACCCGACCTCGATCGGCGCCGTCCGGGCCAGTCCCGCATCGTGACGCCGCGCAAGGAGTCGGACACGGTGCGGATCCTGTCCGGCACGTTTGAAGGCAAGACGCTGGGAACGCCCATCGCGATGTGGGTGCCGAATGAAGATGCGCGGCCCGATGCTTACTCGGAAATGGCCACCAAGTTTCGTCCGTCTCACGCCGATTACACCTACTTTGCCAAATACGGAATCCGCGCGTGGCCGGGGGGCGGCCGATCAAGTGCGCGAGAGACCATTGGACGTGTGGCGGCCGGCGCCATTGCCAAGCAGCTCTTGCGCACGTTGCATGGAGTCGAGGTGCTGGCCTACGTCAAACAGGTGCAACGCATCACGGCCCAGGTGGATGGCGAGCGGGTGAAGTTGAAGGACGTGGAATCGAACATCGTGCGTTGCCCGGATCCGGCGGCCGCCCAGCGCATGATCCGTTTGATCGAGAAAGTGCGCCGTCAGGGCGACACCGTCGGCGGAATTGTCGAGGGCATCGTGCGCGGGGCGCCCGCGGGCTGGGGTGAACCCGTGTTCGACCGGCTCGAAGCCGACCTCGCCAAGGCCATGCTTTCACTGCCCGCCTCGAAAGGGTTCCAGATCGGGTCCGGGTTCGGCGGGATCCTGCTGACCGGACGCCAACACAACGATCCGATGCGCATGCGTCGCGGCAAGGTGATCACCACGCAGAACCTGTCCGGCGGCGTGCAGGGCGGCATCTCGAACGGCCAGACGATCTACTTCCAGGTGGCCTTCAAACCCGTGGCCACGGTGATGCACGAGCAGGACACCGTGGATGAGCAGCTCCGGAACACCACGCTCAAGGGACGCGGCCGGCACGACCCGTGCGTGCTGCCGCGCGCGGTGCCGATGGTGGAAGCGATGACAGCGCTGGTGTTGATCGACCACGCGCTTCGGCACAAGGCGCAGTGCGGGTGAGATGACCCTCAGCCACGAAGGGCACGGGGATCACGAGAGGACGGATGGCGGCAGGGGGACGGCGGATCACATCCCGCTCAGGAGATAGCGCTGCACGAACTCCTTGCCGCCAAACATCCAGAGAATGGCCGCCACAGCGATGTAAGGGCCGTAAGGCAGCCGCGAGGACCATTCCCGCCGCCGCATCAGGATCAAGGCCACGCCCACCAGCGCGCCGATCATTGAACTGACCATCAGCGAGAACACCGCGGCCTGCCAGCCCAGGAACGCGCCGATGGCCGCCATGAACTTGACATCCCCAAACCCCATCGCCTCCCGGGGCAGGATCATCTCGGTGCTGACCATCTCCAGATAGGGCACCTGGTCCGGGGAGAATTCGTCGTCGTTGATCTTGAGCACCGGTTTGCTCAGGCGCACGGTGCACTCGCCGTAGCAGCGGTCCACCATTTCCACCCGCTGCGCCTTGACGATCAGCGTATCCGAGTCCCGATAGAACAGGTCTTCGTAGGGCACCTCCTGGTCGGGCAGATGCAACGCGGTCTCCCCGAACACGATCCGGCTGGCCTGGGGCAGCGTGAGCTTTTGCCTTCCGAACAGCAGTTTGCCCATTCGGAGAATGGCGTAAACGATCCCCCACCCCACCCCTAGGCCCAACAGGCTCTTGCCGAGACCCTCCGCCATGGAATCCGCCCCGTGCAACCCCGGCAACAAGCCCGACACCACGAAGCCAGCCGCCATGCCGCCCAGGGTGATTTCGTCCGGGATGATGAAGTGCTCGAAATCGATGAAGGTGGCCGCCACCAGTCCGGCGACGAAGCAGGCGTAAACCAGCGCGATCCACGGGGCAACCTGCCCGAACCGAAGCCAGCAGGCCAGAAACACTGTCCCGGTCAGCAGTTCCACCAGGAAGTAGCGCACGGAGATGGGCGCGCCGCAGTTCCGGCAACGCCCGCGCAACATCAGCCAGGTGACCAGCGGGACGTTGAGAAACCACGGAATCGAATACTTGCAGTGCGGGCAGTGCGACGGGGGCGAAACCACGCTCAATCCCAGCGGCATGCGGTAAATGCAGACATTCAGGAAACTGCCCACCATGCAGCCCAGCATGAACAGCAGCATGGACCAGAAATGGAAGGGAACCCGGCTCCAGGTTTCCGCGTCGAAGATGGCGTCAATGCCCATAGACCTCCTCCCGCAGGGCGGCTTTCATCACCTCGAGGGGAGCCGGGCGTCCGGTCCAGATTTCGAACGCCCGGGCACCCTGATGCAGCAACATCCCCAGTCCATTGACGGCGCGAGCGCCGGACTCGATCGCACAGGCCATCAAGGGCGTCTGAGCCGGACGATAGATCATGTCGTAAACCGCCTTGGTATCGGTCAACGGGAACCGGCCCAGGTCCATGGGCAGCGCGTCGCCCGGCTTCATCCCCAGTGAGGTGGCATTGAGGACGAGATCCACCTCCCGGTGAGGGTAGGTGGTCATGACATGCACCTTGGGGTACCGAGCCTGGATTTCGGCGGCGAGGGCTTCCGCTTTGTCCTGCGTGCGGTTCACCAGGAACAGGTCCGCCACGCCCGCCTCGGCCAGTTGCAGGGCCGCCACCCGCCCGGCGCCGCCCGCCCCCAACAACATCACGCGCGAGTGTTCCAGGTAGAGGCCCAAATCCTCCTTCAACGCCGCCGTCAACCCCTGGGCGTCGGTGTTGTAGCCCTTCGATCGCACCTCCCCCGGCGCCTCTTCGGCAAAGTCGCGCAACGGCTTCCAGGAACCATCGGAGGCCAGGCCTTCGAACGCGACGGTGTTCACCGCGCCCCATTGCTTCGCGGAGTCGTCCAACCCGGCCATCATCTCCATCGCCAGCAACTTGTGGGGCACGGTGAGGTTGAGCCCGACGAACTGCATGCGGCGGGCACCCTCCAGGGCTTCGCGGAGGTGCTCGGGACGAACCTCGTAGGCCAGGTAACACCAGTTCAGACCCGACGCCTTGAACGCGGCATTGTGCATGGCCGGAGAGGCCGAGTGTCGAATGGGATGCCCGAAGATCGCGCAGCAGCGCGTCGCGGCATCGAGCGTGGGGGCTGTACTCAGCGGCACGCTGCGTTTATAGGTGGCTGGCGGCAAAGTTCAAAGCCCGAATTCGCGCGCCAGCAAAGTCTGAGCACGGTGTTGACTGTCGCCGGTTCCTGCTGGTGGGGCTTTATCGCCGCGGTTGTAAAAACGCGGACTGGGGAGCTTCGACTTGGTGGGGTTCCACAGATTCACATCTGCGGCTACGAAGGCAGGGGCCGCCAATAACGGTTCGGGCCGCAGTGCCCTGCGGCCTCGGCGCCGAGTCAGCGGCGCATCGCCACATTCGACAACCGACGGTCAAAGATTGGCAAACTCGGTTGAGACAATGGGGGAGGCGGGTGGGAAGAACGCGAGCAGAAACCCAGCACCGGACAAGGAGTGGGACGTTCGCCCGGGGCAATCAACCGAAGGACCGATCATGAACTTGGGAATTCTCTCTCGACGGGAAGCGAATCTTCTGATCTTGCGCGGTTTGCCGCGATGCACACTCGCGGCTGTTGGAATTGTCCCCGTCCTGCTGCTGGCGCTCACCGCCCACAGCCAGACCCTGCCCACTCGCTCCGAGCCTTGGACCGTCACCGAACGCGGCCCGCATCACCGGGTCCACGAGCGGATCGAGGTGCTGGACTTGGGCGGCGGACGCGTCGAGCGCATCCCGCACCGCTACGTCGAACTGGCCAGCGGCCTGCATTACTGGGAGGACAAACAGTGGAAGGCGTCCAAGGCCGAGTTCACTCTGCTGCC
>JALOTZ010000002.1 GCA_025457615.1 Verrucomicrobiota bacterium | reverse complement strand
AACAGGCGGCGTCGCGCCGTATTTCGGCTGGGCGCCGCCAAAAAAATCACTCGCCGTGCGGTTCACCTAGATTTTAACCTCAGGTGCGGAATCGCTGCGGGTCCCTTCCGCCATTGCCTAGCCGGGGCGGACCGCTAACATCACCGCATGTCGTTGATCACCATTCCGAGGACTGCCAAGTGGCCGTTCTTCATCGGGGACGCGCTGCTGACCGGACTGGCCTGGTTCCTCTACACCCAGGCCAGGCTGCCCATGAACGGCCCCACCCTCACTGCCTGCGTCGCCTGTGTCATCCTCGGCGCGCTGCTGGGCATCACCCCGTTCATCATGGATTACAAAGCGGAAGTCCGTCTGCTGGAATCCAGCGGCCTGGCCACCACGGTCGAGCAGATCCGGGGCTTGGAGACGATCGCCGCCGCCGTGAACAACGCCACCAGCCAGTGGCAGGGCGTGCATGAACACGCCACGCAAACCGTCAACGCCGCCCGCCAGGTCTCCGAGAAAATGAGCCAGGAAATGAAGTCGTTCATCGACTTCCTCGAAAAAGCCAACGATTCCGAGCGGCAACATCTCCGTCTGGAATTGGACAAACTCAAGCGCGCGGAAGCGGACTGGCTCGGGGTCTTGGTGCGAATTCTCGACCACGTCTTTGCCATCCATTCGGCCGCCCGCCGCGCCGGCCAGGACAAGGTCCTGGAACAGCTCACCCAGCTTCAACTGGCCTGCCGCGACGCTGCCCGCCGCGTGGGCCTGAATCCGTTCGAAGCCGAGCCGGGAGCGCCCTTCGACCCGAACCAGCATCAAGTGCAAACCGACGGCGAGGTGCCCGACGGAGCGCGCGTCGCCGAAACCCTGGGCACCGGATTCACCTTCCGCGGACAGAAGATCCGCCCGGCCATCGTGTCGCTGGAACCCCCTGGCTGAACGGTTCCGGGTTGGTTCTAGCCCAACTCGACCGTCTGGCCGGCGGCCAGGAAATGCAGCCAGTGGTGCCGGACCGGTCTGGAGAAGATCCGCTGCAAAGCGGCCGCATACAGCCGAAGCTGGGGTTCGTATTCCTTCGCCCGCCGATTCAGCGCCTCGCCCCGAACCGCGTCGGTCTTGAAATCCAGCAGCCAAAGTTCGTCGTCCAGCACCACCACCAGATCCACCACCCCCTGCACCACGACAAACTCGCCTTCGAGTGAGGAATCCGGTTCCTGCCCAAGCAGGGTTCGCACCTCGGCATCCGCCAGACGCACGGTGAACGGCAGTTCACGCCTGACCCGGCCGGCAACCGCCCGGATGCGAGCGCCCACAGCCGAGGTCCAGAATGCAGCCATCGCCTCCAGATCGAGGAGGCTGGCTTCGGCCTGGGTGAACAGCCCCTGTCCGACAAACTCCTTCAGTTGTCGCGCCAATGCCCCGACATCCGCCGCCCGTTCAAAGGCCAGGTGCTGCAAAAAACGATGGTGCAAGGTGCCCCGTTCGGCTGCGGAAGGCCGGCCCGGTTGACGCCCGCCCCCACCCGTCCAGCGTGGACCGCCAAAACGCCGGACCGACTCCTCGTCCGCCAGTTCGGACGCGCGATGCCGCAGCGCGGACACGGAACTCTTGGCGGGCTCGGTCGTAGCGGACTGATGCGCATACTGCCAGGCGAGCCGCTGCGCCACGGCATCCACCAAGGCCCCATCCACGGGCTGCCGATCGGCTTGATCGCCTTCAGCGCCAGGCCGGTTCTCCGCCGGCGAAACCGGAACGGCATCCTGAGCATCCCACCATTTGCAGGTCAGAAGCTCGCGTGCCCCCGTATCGGCGACGCTCCCCTCTGAAACCTGGCGGTGGCCGGGCAACCACGCCCGAAGCCAGTCGAGAGGGCATCGCGCCCCGAGCCATTGCTGGTCGGATACGCCGTCGGCCGGTGGAGAGGTTTCCTCCCCTGGGTCACTTCCGGACAGTGTCCCGGTGAGGATCAAACGATCGCGGGCCCGGGTGGCGGCCACATACAACAGCCGCAACTCCTCGGCCAACCGCTGCGCGCGCTGGCGCTGGCCCGCGAGCCAGAAGGGGAGCGTGGGATAGCGCCCGGCTCCGGACGGCGTCAAGGCTTTGGGGGCCAGTCCGTACTGGGGATCCAGCAGGACCACCGAGTTCAGCTCCCGCAGGTTGAACCGTGTTCCCAACGCCGCCAGGACCACCACGGGGAACTCCAGTCCTTTGCTGCGATGAATGCTCATCAACTGCACGGCATCCCGGCCCGTGACCGGCGCCGGCTCGAGCGATTCCCCCGCCGTTTCCAGGGATTCGACGTAGCGCAAGAACCGGAACAGCCCCTGCCGCTGGTACGGATCGAACTGGCGCGCGTAATCCAACAGCAGGTTCACATTGGCCATTTGCTCGGCCCCACGCTCATGAACGCTCAACAACACATCATAAGACGTGTCCGTGAGCACCCGCTCGAGGCACAACGCGGGACCGCACTGCCGCGCCAGCTCCCGCCACTGCTCGAACTGCTCGAGAAAAGCCGCCAGCCGGCCGCGAAGCGCCTCGTCGGTCGCGCGGTTCGCTGGCTGGCCGAACCCGTCCGCCGGTTCGGAAACAAACCTCCGGAGCGCCCACCAAAACGGTTTCAATCCACTCTGCACCCGGATGGCCGCAAGCTCATCCAGGCTCAATCCCACCAAAGGCGAGCGCAACACCGCCAGCAACGGGATGTCCTGCAGCGGGTTGTCCAGCAGCTTCAGGAGACTGATCAGGTCGCTGACTTCGACCGCTTCCAGAAACCCGCCGCGGGCGGCGGCCAGCGGAATGCCGGCCCGATGAAACTCCTGCGCGAACGCCTCCGTCCGCGGGCCGGGAGACCGCAGCAACACCGCCATGTCCTTCCACTTCACCACCCGCTGACTCTGGCTGGTGCTGTCCCAAACGAGGAATTCAGAGCGCTTGAGATCCTTCAGCAACCCGGCCACCAGCCGCGCCTCGCGCTCCATGGCGGACAGCGACTCGGGGCTGGCCTGATCGTCCTCCACTGTGGAAGGCTGGCTCCCGGATTCCTTCCGGATCAGGTGCAGCTCGACGCATGGACCGTCGCCCAGTCCAGCCCTCTGCCCCCCGTCGCCCGCCTGCAGCGGCTCGTAATCCACCCCGCCCAAACTCTCCCGCATCAGGCTGCCGAACAGCCGGTTGACAAACTCGAGGATGGACGGACGGCTGCGGAAGTTGTCCGTGAGTGAAATGCGTTGGTTGGGCTGGGACGGATCCGTCGCTCCGGCCACCGGCGACGCCCCCCACTCCTGTTCGTAGCGCCGGAAGATCCGGGGATCGGCGAGACGGAATTGATAAATGCTCTGCTTCACGTCGCCGACCAGGAACCGGTTGGCGCCAGCACCCGTCCGGCTGACGGCGGACAGGATGGCGTCCTGCGCGGCGTTGATGTCCTGGTACTCATCCACGAACACCTGGTCGAATTGCTCTTGCACCGACTGCGCGACCGCCGTGGGTTGTCCCTGGCCATCCCGCAACAACTGCAGCGTCAGTTGTTCGAGATCCGGGAAATCCACGCCCCCCAGCTCGCGCTTGGCCCCGGTGAAGCGCGCGGTGAACTCCGCCGTCAGCGCCAGCAAGGCCGCCATGTGGCCGCGCACCGATTCCCAGTCCGCCTCCAGCGCCCCGGGCCCGGCCACCGAGGCCAGGAACCGCGCCTCGTCGAAGAACGGCTTCAGCGGATCACGCACCCGGCCAGCCGTGCCCTTGGGCCACGCAGCTTCCCCAGCCGCGGCCACGGCACCCGCCACCTCCGCCACCAGCTCCCGTGTCACGTCGCCGGCCGCCGACGCCAGCGCGGCCAGACAGTCATCGATGTTCTTGACGCCCGCGTGTGTCTGGATCCACGGCAGCCACCGCCGGCGCCACTCCGTGAATCCCTCGATCAGCCACATCTGCCACGGGGCGCAGGGTGGGGTCACGATCGCCGTGGGCCAT
This sequence comes from Verrucomicrobiota bacterium, assembly GCA_025457615.1. Lineage (GTDB taxonomy): Bacteria > Verrucomicrobiota > Verrucomicrobiia > Limisphaerales > DSYF01 > JALOTU01. The sequence continues at coordinate 116,852 of JALOTZ010000002.1, read as the reverse complement.
TCTGAACTCGTGGTTTCTTCCGCGGGACCTGCCGGGTCCGAACCCCAGGCGCGCGCCTGGTTCGCCAGCCAACCCCGGGCCTCCGGAAGCGATTGCGTGTAGCGATGCACCTGCAGCACCCATTCGCGGACCAGCGCATCCCGGTCGGGCGCATACGCCGCCACCAGCGAGCGCACGGCCTCCTGCCAGGGCAGCGCACCGGCATAGCATTCCTCGAGCAGCCCATCGAGCACCTGCTCCGCCAGCACCCGGCACTGGTGCTCGTCCAGCACGCCCGGCTGGGGATCCACCCCCAGCTCATGGAAGTGCGTTCGGACCAGCTCCAGACAGAAGCTGTGCAGGGTCGAAATCCGGGCCGATTCGACCAGCGCGAGCTGCTCCTCGAACCGGTCGCGCGCGGATGTCTCGGTGCTGGTATCGGCCAGCTCCTGCAACCGGGCGCGCAACCGGTGCCGCATCTCCGCCGCCGCCGCGTCGGTAAAGGTCACCATCAGGACGCGGTCGAGCGAGGCGCCTTCTCGAAGCAGCTCGATGCAGCGATCAACCAGCGTGCTGGTCTTGCCCGTTCCCGCCCCGGCGACCACGATCACGTTCCCGCGCGCGGCAACAGCCCTGGCCTGGCTCGAGGTCAATCGCATGCAGCAGCCTCCTTCCCCCCGGCGGGTTGCCCGTCCCGGTTCCTCCGCTCCAACAGCCGGTAAGGCTGGGTCCAGGAATCAAACCGGCACACGGACCGGAACCGGCACCAGTCGCAGGCGACCTCCTGTCCCTTCGCATACGGCCACACACGCGCTTCCCCCGCCAGGATCCGCGCGGCAAGGTCGCGGATCTGTTGCGCCGCGTCCTCGAGCAATTGCGCGAAGGCGGCGGAGGGCAAGGCGTCGTTGCCGGATTTGTGGAGTTGTCCGGCCTGGGTGTAGCGATACTTGAATTGATCGCCACCGGCAGCCCCTCGGGTGTCAAACCGCTCCAGGCATCGTTCATCGAACCGGCCGCGATGCTGGAAGGCCGTGGCACAAGCCTCGTCCCCCGCCTCCTCGGCCTCCGGACGCGACTTCCCGGAACCAGGTTTGACCCGCAGGCCGACGTAGAACACCCCCGCCGGCTTGAGCGCATCGACACCAAACGTCTCGCGGGCTCGCGGGTTGCCGCACAGCGCCGCCAGATACGCCGGCATCTGGAGCTGCAGCCCGTTGGCAAACTTGAGCTCCTCGAAGAGCCGCCCGCCGGACTTGTAATCCAGGATGGCCATCGCCGCGGATCCATCCGGCTGCCGGCACAAATCCACGCGATCCACCCGGCCGCGAACGCGGACACCGCGTCCGTCCCCCAACTCGATCCGCCAATCGGGCCAGCCGCCTTCCTCCATGCCGAAACTCAGTTCCACCGCTTCCGGCTCGAAATCATTCTGGCGCGACCACCGGGTGAGCGTGGCGATCACCTGCCCGAGGTTGCGGATCAGGGCGCGGGCCTGGAACTCGCGCGCCGGATTGGCGGCCAGCAGGCCATGCTGGTAAGCGCCCAACTGCCGCACCCCGATCTCGCGTACCCACTCGACGGCCTGCTCGGGGGCCAGTTCCCGCCAGCGTTTGCCCGATTCCTTGAGCCGCCGATGGAACGCCGCCAGCACTTCATGCTGGAACTCGCCGGTGCGGCGGGCGTCCACCTGGAACTCCTCGCGCTCCTGCGCTCTCAAACCGCGCGCGGCAAAGAACTGGAAGGGACAGGCCGCAAACTGCTCCAAAGCGCTCACCGACAACCGGGGCTCGTCGCCATAGAGTGCCGCGGCCGTCCCGGGGGACAACCCCGACGCGCCCAGGGCGTTCAAGACCTGTTGCCCACGCTGCAGCACGGGCTGCACAGACGACAGCGCCCGCAAGGCGTCCAAACCCTCCGGCGCACCCTCCCGCAACAAGGCGCCGGCCAACTCGATGGGATGACAACTCTCATCCCACGGCACGGATCCGTCGAACGGGTCCACGGCCAGCGCGGGAAACGCCCGACACAGCTCGTCCACGAACCGGGACGGATTCCGGGGATTGCCCTTGGCATCCGTCAGGGACCAGCTCACCAACACCCGCCGCCGGGCCCGCGTCAGGGCGATGTAACCCAGGTAACGCTCGTGACCGAACTGGCGTCGCCCGTGCCCGATGCGAACCCCGCCGGATTCGATGGCGGCCACCTCCGCCTCGCTCAGCAAGGCGGGCGCGGGTGGCGGGGCGGGGAAGACGGATTCATTCATCCCGAGGACCAGGACGAATTGCAGATCCGGGTTGCGGGAACGATCCACGCTGCCCACCAGCACCTGGTCGAGCGAAGGCGGAATCACCCCCACACTCAAGCCGCTTAACCCGGCCTCGACGATCGACAACCACTCGGTCAAAGGGAACGCAAGGCCGCCAAAGGCGCGCTCGAGGTTGTCGAGCCAGTCGTTCATCTGCTCCCAAACAGTGGCCTGCACCGCGCCTCCGGAAGTCGCGCGCGCCCAGGCTTCCAGGCGATCCTCGACGTTCAACGAAGTCCACAGATCCCGCAGATGTCCGGCGAGCGCCGCTCCGGATGGCGCCCACCCCGCCTGGGCCAGTTGCCGCTGAAGTGTCGCCAAGGGTTCGGTCACCCGCGCCCGCCGCTCCTCGAGCCGGTCCCGACCGATCAGGTCTGCATCCGCCGGTATCGGTCGCAGCCAGAATTCGGCGCCTTCCCAGCCCCGCGCGAGCGCCGCGTTCTCCAGTTCATCCACCTCGCCATCGGTCAGTCCCGCCAGGCCCGTCTTCAGCAATCCCAACCAGTCCGCCTGACGCCAGTCGTAGGCCACCGTGCGCAACGCAAACCGGGTCAGCTCGGCCAGCGGGTGATGAGCCACCGCTTCCCGGCGATCGAGGAAGAAGGGGATGCCATAACGGGTCAGCACCCGCCGCAGAACGTCCTGATACCCTTCAAGGTGGCGCACCAGCACCGCGCAATCGCGAAACCGTCCGCCGTCCCGCACAAAGGACAGCATCTCGCGCGCGGCCAACACGGCCTCGGCCTGGACATCAGAACACTTGACCAATCGAAGGGACGGGGCCGGACTGGAGCTGAGACCCCGTTGACCGTCCGCACCCCGGGCCGCAGCCCCCGGAACGCCGGATTCATCCGGCAACGCGGGATCGACGGCAGGGTCATGAGATCCCTGACGGGCGAACAGGCGCTCGACCTGCGCCAGCAGCGGACTGTGGGCAAAGCGGCTGCGGGCGGGGTCGCGTTCGAGAGTCTCGACCTCCACCGCCACGCCGGGTAACTCATTCACGCGCAGACTGCATTCCCGCGCCGCTTCCGCCACCAAGGCCCAGGGAGACAGCCACGATTCCTCGTGCGTCGGGGGCTGGGGCAGGCAGAACGCAAGCGTGGCGTGCTGACAGTGCGGCAGGACCGCCGCCAACAGCGCCTGCTCCTGCGGCGTCAGGACCGCGAAGCCATCCAGCCAAAGCCCGCCCAAACCCAGGCCCTGGGCCTGGGCCCCCAACGCCTCCACGGCCCCGTCCAGGAGACACGCGACATCCCCCAGCGGGTTGAAATCCATCCCCTCGCCCCAGCTCCGGTACGCGCTGTACAGGAGGGCAAGGTCCGAGAGCTTGGCGGCGAGGCGGGGTGACAGGTCCTGGCTGGCCGCCAGTTCCTGCAACGGCTTCGGCCCCACCCGGCGCTGCTGCAGGTCCGACAGCAACCCGCTCAATTGCCGGGCGAATCCGGCCAGCCGTGCGCTGGCCCGGAATACCTTCAACTGGTCCAGGTTGGCCTCCAGGATGGCGCGCAAGACCATCACGCGACCTTCCTCGCTGAGCAACCCAGGCAAGGGCCGTCCAAGCCGCGCGTGCACAAACGCGGCCAGCCGCTCGAAAGAAACGATCTGCAGCCGCGTGTAGCCGCCCAGGGCCCCGTCCGTGAACAGTTGGCGTTCGAGCTGATACGTGGCCTGTTTGGGCGCCAGGAGAATCAGCTCCGGCCCCTCCGGGGCGCGCAACAACTCGGCGCGAATCTCCGACAGGCAGCGGAAGGTCTTGCCGCTGCCGGCGGGTCCGAACAGAAAGCGCACGCGCATGCCGTTCTTCTGCGGCAAACGCGCGCAGGGAGCCAGTCAATTGTGCGGGGCCACGCTATTGGCCGTGTCAATTCGAGTCCTTCCGCTATGCTCCGCCGCGTGAAACTGATTTCCTGGAACGTGAACGGCCTGCGGGCAGTGTTGCGCAAGGGCTTCCTGGACTACCTCGACCGCGAGAAGCCGCACATTCTCTGCCTCCAGGAAACCCGCTGCGGACCCGATGACGTCGAGCAGCTCTGGCCGGCAGCGTACACGACCTACTGGAATGTGGCGGAGAAGAAGGGTTACTCCGGCACGGCCATCTTCACCCGGCAACGACCGCTGAACCTCACCCGGGGCATGGGCCGGCCTCAGCATGACCGCGAAGGGCGCATCCTGACCGCCGAATTCGAGGACTTCTTCCTGGTCAACGTCTATGTTCCCAATTCCCAGCGGGAACTCACCCGGCTGCCCTATCGCCAGCAGTGGGACCGGGACTTTCTCCGCCACCTCCAGCAACTCGAACAGCGCAAACCCGTCGTCTGGTGCGGCGACCTGAACGTGGCGCACACGGAGATCGACCTGGCCAATCCCAAGGCGAACGTGAAGAACCACGGCTTCACCCCGCAGGAACGCGCCGGGTTCAGCGCCTTCCTCAAGGCCGGGTTCCTCGACACCTTCCGCGAATTCCACACCGGCGGCGGACACTACACCTGGTGGAGCCAGATGCCGGGCGTGCGGCAGCGGAACGTCGGCTGGCGCATCGACTACTTCCTGATCTCCAACACCCTGCGCCCACGACTCCAACGCGCCTTCATCCGTCCCGAGGTCATGGGCTCGGACCATTGCCCGGTCGGGATCGAACTGAACTGACTCAAACATTTCTTTGTGCGCGCCGCCCAACGGGCGTAACCTGCAAGGCAGAATGGCAGAAGGGACGCGCGCATGAACATCCTCCTGGTCAGCCCGGAAACGCCCGAGACGTTCTGGAGCTTCAAACACGCCCTGCGCTTCGTCTCGAAGAAAGCCTCCATGCCGCCGCTGGGACTCCTGACGGTGGCCGCCATGCTGCCCGGGGATTGGAACCTTAAACTGGTCGATCTGAATGTCGGACGGCTGCACGACCGGGACTTGCTCTGGGCGGATTACGTGCTGATCGGCGCCATGCTGGTCCAGCAGGCGTCCGTGCACGAGGTGGTCCGGCGTTGCGCCCAACTGAACCGGCCCATCATCGCCGGCGGACCGCTCTTCACCACCGGCCACGAGTCCTTCCCGGACATCCAGCATTTCGTGCTGGGTGAAGCCGAGGAGTTGATGCCGCAACTGGTCGGGGACATGCGATCCGGGACGGTGCAGCGTCTCTACCAAGCCACACGCCGTCCGGATGTGGCGCTCACACCGCTCCCGCGCTGGGATCTCATTCGTCTGCGGGATTATGTCACCCTCTCCGTCCAGTTCTCGCGCGGCTGCCCGTTTGATTGCGAGTTCTGCGACATCATCGTGATGAACGGCCGGGTGCCGCGCACCAAGTCGCCCGCACAACTGGTGGGCGAACTCGAAGCGCTGCGGCAGCGGGGCTGGAAGGACATGGTGTTCATCGTGGACGACAACTTCATCGGCAACAAACGCCGGACGAAGGAACTGTTGCACGCGATGATCGAGTGGCGGACCCGGACCCGGGCCCGGATGGGTTTTCTCACCGAAGCTTCCGTGAACCTGGCGGACGACCCCGAGTTGAGCCGCCTCATGGTGAAGGCGGGTTTCAAGAAGGTGTTCGTCGGCATCGAGACCCCGTCGATCGAGGCGTTGACGGAGTGTCGCAAGCTCCAGAACCGCAGCCGGGACCTGGTGGCCTCGGTTCAGACCCTGCAACGGGCCGGACTGGAAGTCATGGGCGGCTTCATCGTCGGGTTCGACAGCGATTCCCAGGACATTTTCAAGCGGCAGTTCGAGTTCATTCAGCGCTCCGGCGTCGCCACCGCCATGGTCGGTCTGCTCACGGCCCTGCCCCAGACACGGCTGTGGAAGCGGTTGCAGGGGGAAGGCCGGCTCGAGGGCAACAGCAGCGGCAACAACACGGACGGCGCGTTGAACTTCCAACCCAAACTCAACCGGGAATTCCTGACCGCCGGCTACCGCGAGTTGATGAAGCAGCTCTATGAGCCGCGCGCGTACTATCAACGCATCCGCACCTTCCTGAAATCACACCGGCCCAACGGACCCCGGCTGCGCGTGTCCCGCGCCGACCTGATCGCCTTTGTGAAATCCTTCTGGGTGCTGGGGGTGTGGCATCGCGGAAGGTTTTCCTACTGGCGCCTGCTGTGGAGCACGCTGCTCAAGCGGCCCCGGCAGTTCCCCAAGGCCATGGAACTGGCCATCCTGGGCTACCACTTCCGCCGCGTGGCCGCGCAGTTGTAGCCGGCCTCCGCTCTCCCTGACCGCCCGACGGCGCAACGCCATGCGCATGGGCTTGCCTTTTGACCGGGCTCCGGTGTTCTGTGCGCGTGCGACACGCCAATCCGAAGCTCGAATTCACCGAGTTGGGCGCGCTGTTCTTCCTCCAATGGATGGGAATGGCGGCCTGGATGGTGCCGCTGACGCTGGTGCTCAACGCGCACGGGCTTCAGTCCATCCAGCCGTTCGCCTTCGCCACCGGGGCCCTCGGGGCCATGGTGTCGCCGCTGTTCTTCGGCGCCATGGCGGATCGCGCGGCGGCGCCAACCCGGGTGCTTCGCTGGCTGTCGGTGGCCACGGCGACCGCCATGGCCCTGGCCAGCGCGGCTGTCCAGTGGGGCTGGCCGCCCGGGGTGGTGCTGGCGCTGATCCAGTGGCTCGCGCTTTGCGCCGCCCCCACCACCAGCATCTCCACCGCCATCGCCATGGCGCGGCTCCCCGACCCCAAACGACAGTTCGGCCCCGTACGCGCCATGGGAACCTTCGGTTGGATGGCCGGATGCTGGCTGGTCAGCGCGCTCGGTGCGGATGATTCCACGCGGGCGGGCTTTGTCGGCGCCGTTCTGTGGGTGGGGATGGCGGCGTTCACGTTCCTCCTGCCGGACATCGCCCCACCCCGATCGGCACAGCACCTGACGGTGAGGCAGCGCCTCGGGCTGGATGCATTATCACTGCTCAAGCAGTCGGATCATCGCGTGGTGTATCTCAGCGCCACCCTGTTCACCATTCCGCTGGCGGCCTTCTATCCCTACACCCCGCCGCAGTTGCGCGAGCTCGGCCTCGAGCGCACCTCGGCCTGGATGTCACTCGGCCAGACCACGGAAATCGTGGCCATGTTCACCCTCGGCGCCCTGCTCACCCGCTGGCGGCTGAAATGGATTCTCGGGCTGGGACTGGGCTTCGGCCTGCTGCGCTATCTGTTCTGTGCCGCCCACGAGACGGGCTGGTTGCTGGCCGGCATCGTCCTGCATGGCGTGACCTACACCCTGTTCTTCACCACCGCCCAGATCTACGTGAACGAACGCGTGGAAGCAGCGTGGCGCACCCGCGCCCAGGCGTTGCTGACCCTGATGCTGTCCGGGGTGGGCAACCTTCTCGGTTACCTGGGCAGCGGTTGGTGGTTCAGCCTCAACACCCACACGGACGGCACCCACTGGTCGGTGTTCTGGGGCGGATTGGCCGCGATGATTGCGCTGGTCACCCTGTATTTCCTCGGCGCTTACCGCGGCCGAGCCGGCGGCGAGATCACGAGGGCCTAGCGCTCTCAAGGCTCCGAAGCCGGCCGGGCCGGACTGGGCTTGGCCGGAACAAACTTCAGCGCCACCCCGTTGATGCAATAGCGCAGGTCCGTGGGCGTGTCGAACCCTTCCCCTTTGAAAACATGGCCCAAGTGCCCCCCACACTTCGCGCACAACACCTCCGTGCGAACTTGTCCGAGCGAGAAGTCGTCGCGCGTCTTCACATTCCTGGCGTTCGACGGGTCGTAGAAGGAGGGCCAGCCACAGTGCGAATCAAACTTCTCCTGGGATGAAAAAAGTTCCGCTCCACACCCGGCGCAATAATAGGTGCCGCCGCCCTGCTGCTTGAATTGCTCGTACACCTCTCCGAAGGGCCGCTCGGTGCCCGCCTGGCGCAGCACCCGATATTGTTCCGGGGTCAACTGCTGCCTCCACTCGGCCTCGGTCCGGGTGACGGTGTAGGTGGGTTGTGGGGGAGGGTTGGGGGTGGTTTCCATGGGGAGGGGGTCCCCCGCCTGACAGCCCGCCAGGATGAGGAGCATCCCGGAGCCGTTGAACCAGCGGAGGCTTCGCTTCATGGCGCACACCTTACGGCCTCGCGCTGAATGCGCAAGTGAACGGCCTTCCGGGCTTCAGGCGGCCGGCGAACCATCGGCCGGGCGTGTGCCCTTGCAGTCTGGATAACCCGTGCAGCCCCAGAAGGGCGAGCCTGCGTGACAACCGCGAAGCGCCATGCGCAGAATCATGGCCCGCCCGCACCGCGGACAGGCGGGGGCAGGCGCATCCGACGGATCGGTCGGATCGGTCGGATCAGTCCGATCTTTCGGAGCCTTGCTTTGGCTTGCCCGTGCTTTGAGGCGGGCCGTGTGCAGTTGTTCGCGATAACCTCCCCCCAGAATGAACTGCCGCTCCAGCGCGCGGAGCTGCTGGTCCAGCAGGTAGTTGGCTTGGTGGATCAGGCAGATCACCGCATTGGCCACCACCGCCGGGTCGCGGTGCTGGAGCCACCCGGCGTAGGCGGCCGCTTGATCGGACGGATCCGACCGATCCGTCGGATCCGTCCGATCTCGCCACCCCACCCGCCGCACGGCTTGGGCCTCGGGCTCCTCCTTCTTCCATTGGCGCATGCCGTGTTGCCGGAGGAAGTCCTCGTAATCCAACAAGAGCTCGTCAAGGCTCGCCCGGGCCACCCCAACGAGCTTGAGCTCAGACTGGCTGGACGTCGCCGAGGCACGACTGCCCTCGGCAATATTCTGCCGGCCACGGCGCGCCGCCTGCACCATCTGATCGCGCGTGCGCGAACGCGTGTCCACAAAGCGGTCGCAAAACGCCACCGTGGCATCGTAGATGACCTGCGCCACCTGAAAGGAACGCAGCCGGCGGTATCCGCCATGCGGCCGCAAAGTGCGGCCGGAACTGGATCCGACGGATCCGTCTGATCGGTCTGATCGGTCTGATTCTTCCCCCATAGCCCCAGTCTCCCTCTACAACCCCACCGCCTGAAACCGGCTGTTCACTTCCTTGAAGTGAAACTCCAGCGAGCAGAGCTTCTCCAGCTCACCCGGCTTGAAATGCCGGGCCACGCGCGAATCAGCCTGGAGCTGCCCCAGGAAATCCGCGTCATCCCGGCCGGCATGCTTCACCGCCCACGTGCTCATCGCGGCGTCCTGGACCAGCTTGTACGCCTCTTCCCGCGTCAAGCCTTTGCGGATGAGCGCCAGCAGGACGGTCTGGCTGTTCCACATGCCCAGGCTCAACCCCAGGTTCCGCTTCATGTTCTCCGGATACACCGCCAACCCGTCCATCAACCGCGTCAGCAGGCTGAACATGTAGTCCAGCAACGTGCACGAGTCGGGAAAGATGATCCGCTCGACACTGCTGTGGCTGATGTCGCGCTCGTGCCAGAGCGCCACATTCTCGAGCGCCGCCAAAGCGTTGCCCCGAAGCACGCGGGCCAGACCTGTCAAACGCTCCCAGGTGATGGGATTGCGCTTGTGCGGCATGGCGCTGCTGCCCTTTTGCCCCGGCGTGAAGGGCTCCTCGGCCTCCAACACCTCCGTGCGCTGCAGGTGGCGAAACTCCACCGCCCAGCGCTCGATGCTGGCCCCGATCAGCGCCAGCGTGGTCTGGAACTCGGCATGAATATCCCGCTGCACCACCTGCGTGGCGATGGGCGCCGGACGCAACCCGAGCTTGCGGCAGACATAAGCCTCCACACGCGGGCTCAAATGCGCGCTGGTTCCGACCGCGCCGCTGATCTTGCCCACCGCCGCCGACTCCCGCGCCGACTCCAACCGCCGGATCGCACGGCCAAACTCGTCATACATCAGGGCCAGCTTCAGTCCGAAGGTGGTGGGCTCGGCGTGGATGCCGTGGCTGCGACCGATGCAGGGGGTGAACTTGAATCGGCGCGCCTGCCGGGCAACGGACTTCCGGACGACCTTGAGGTCGCCCAGAAGCAGGTCGGCGCTCTGGGTCATCTGCACGGCGTAACACGTGTCCCCCACGTCGCTGCTCGTGAGACCGAAGTGGAACCACCGACTCGCCTGGTGCTGGATCTTCTCCGCCACGGCCGTGGTGAAGCCGATGACATCGTGGTTGAGAACCTTCTCCAATTCCTTCTGCCGGGCCACCAGGCCGGGCAGGTCGGCAAACCAGCGGTCGCATCCGGCCTTGATCCGGGCGAAATCCGCCTTGGGCACCACCCGCTCCTTCACGAGCGCCTCACTGGCCAGCAACTCGATCTGCAACCAGATCTTCAGCTTGTTTTCGTCCGTCCAGATGCCCCGCATCGCCGGCCGGGAATACCGTTGAATCATGCAGAGAGGTTAGGGGAACCAAGGAATCGTTGAAATCTTAAATCGTCGAACCGACCGCCCGACACGCCCAGCCCCCGGCCCATCCCCAGCATCCACCGCTCAACGCCCCCCACCCCGCCCCATCCGCTTGCGCGCCTCCTCCAGCGTCTTGCGCTCGCGCGCGGTCAGGCTCTGGATGCCGTGGGCGGAGATCTTCTCGAGGATGGGGTCCACCTCCTGCGCGATGTATTCGTCTTCGCCAGCCTCCTCCACATCCATGATCGGGGTGCCGCCAGGCTTGGACGGTTTGCCGGGGCCGAAACCGAACAACGGACGCCGGGACGGACCCGGCTCTTCACCCGGCCAATAACCCAGGCGATGCCTCATCTGCCGGATGAAGACCATCCCCGCCAGCATCCCGCCCAGATGCGCCGCATGGGCAATCTGATCGCCCGGAAACAGAATCCCGAAAATCGCAATAGCCCCGCTGACCATCAGCAGGGTCTTGGCGCGCAGGGTGACCGGGAGGACAAAGAAGAGCAGCAAGGTGAGCGAGCGGTTCGGGTACACCATGGCAAAGGCGGCGATGATCCCGAAGAGCCCCGCCGATGCGCCCACCACCGCGCCTCCAAAGTGGCCGTGCCAGCCCAACGACGCCAGCACCTGCAGCAATCCCCCCACCGCGCCGCTGACGAAATACAGGGTAAAAAAGGTCCGCTTGCCCAGCACCTGCTCGACATCCCGGCCAAATGCAAAGATCCCCCAGCAGTTCAGGAGGATGTGCAGCAGACCGCCGTGCAGAAACTGGTAGGTCAACAACTGCCAGACGTAACCGTGCAACAATTGTCCCACCTGGAGCGCCAGGGGCGGGCCCTGGCGGAAATCCGGCGGATACCCATAGAAGATGGCCTGGAGCAGGAACACCCCCACGTTGAGAACAATCAGCAGTATCGTCGCCGACCAGGGCTTCGACCCCCGGGATTCTTCCGACGCATCACCCCGCATGTAATCACGATCAGCCAGCATGTCGCAAAAGAGTAAGCTCCCCCGGGCCAACCTTCAAACCCTCACTCCCGCGTTCCCGCCCCGGCCGCCAGACCCAGGGCATGCCGGCGACCCGCCGGATCCACCACCAAACCCCTCGCTCCCGAGTGCGTCCGACCCAGCGTTCCAAGCCCGGCCTCCCCCAAGACCATCAACGCCGTGGACCACGCGTCGGCCTCGGCAGCCGAGGGCAACGCAACCACCGTCAAGACCGCCGCCTTCACGGGCTCGCCCGTCCGCGGATCCATCACATGACCATACAGCCGCCCGTTCGCGCTGAAGCATTTCTCCGCCAGCGAGGACACCGACAGCGACTCGTCACGAATCACCACCGCCGGCATCGGCAACGTTCCCGTTCCGTCAGCCCCCACCGGCTGGTCGATTTCCATGCCCCACACCGCCGAGTCCGGCGGGGATCCGATGGCCGAGGCGGTGCTCGTGCCACTGTGAAGCAAGCCGCTCCGCACGCCGCTTTCCCTCAACAACTCCACCGCCCGGTCCAGGGCGTAACCTTTGCCGATCGCCCCCAGATCCAGCGTCATCCCCGGGCGCCCAAATCGCACGGTCCGATGCTCCGCGTCCAGTTGCAGATGCGCCGTGCCCACCGAATCAAGCGCGGTCCGGACGTCGGGAGGCTGCGGGAACCGCCCCGACGCACCCCAGAATCCCCAGCAACGCATGAGGGGGCCGACCGTGATGTCAAACGCCCCTTCCGTGAGCTCCCACAAGTCCCGGGCCTGCAGCAGAAGGCCGAACACCTCGGGGGATACCTGCACGGCCTCCCTGTCCGCCCGCGCATTCACATGACCGATTTCGGAGGTCGGCTTGAAGGCGCTCAAAAGCGCGTCCAGCCGCGTGATCTCCTGGAGCGCCTCCTCGCCGGCGGCCCGCAGCCTGAGGGCCTCGTCCCCAGGCAGCACCAGCTCGAAGCGGGTGTTCATGGCGTTCAGCGCCAGCTTGACCATACACTGAACGCCGCCGATTCCTCAGTCGCTCCTTGTGGGTGACACCTCTCGATGACGCGCGCTACGGAGGACGGGTCCACGGCAACGAGGTCCAGGACGAGCGGGTGGGGCGCCACCCCACTCACGCTTCCAGGCCGTAGGTCAGCGGCGTGACGTCGCGTCCATCCTGGGTGGTCACTTTGCGGGTCTTCTCGTCAAAGAGGCAGGCGACGTTCAACCGGTCGGAAATCTCCGCCAGCGAGATGACCACCTGCGACCGCACGGCCAGGTCCACGCTGGCGTTGGCCGGCTTGCCATTGCGGATGGAATCAAACCAGTTCGCATGATGCTCCGGGATGCCCTCGATCGGGGTCAGGCCGGTGAACTCTTCGGGATCGACCTCATCGGCAAACGGCTTCTCCGGGATCAGCCGCACGGCCTCACCGGAAGTGCCGATCTCCAGCGTGGCCCTGTGGCCATAGATCGCAAACCCGGGGCTGCGCGCGTTCACCATGCTGGCGGCCACGGTCAAAATCAGGCCGCTGGGAAACTCGACGAGCAGATTCACGTGCGTGGGCACATCCCGCCGGGGGGCGGACCCCACCGCATCCGTATCCACGTTGTGAGCGCCCACACAGACCACCCGCCTCGGGAACTCCGGATTGCCGGTGGCCAGCATCAAGGGCAGCAGGCGATGCGGCACCAGGTCGCCCAGCAATCCCGCGCAGAAGGGATAATACTTGCGCCAGCGGAAGTAGTGTTCGCCGCTGAAGGCCACCGGCTTGTTCACCGGACCCAGCCAGCCCTTCCAGTCCATCGATTCGGCCGTGGCGCTTGCGTCAATGGTGTAGTTCCATTCGCCCGTGGGATTGTTGCGGCAATAATAGCCCTGTCCCCACACCGGCGTTCCAATCACCCCCTCCCGGATCAACTCAGCCGACTTGTGCCAGCCAGCGGCCGTGCAACCCTGCGATCCCAACTGGAAACAGAGCTTGCCCGCCTTGACCGCGTCGTGGATCTCAAACGCCTCCCCCAGATAGCGCGTCATGGGCTTCTCGACATACACATGCTTGCCTGCCTGAAGGGCATCCAGGGTCGGCTTGGCGTGCAGCGGATCGTGCGTGGCGATCACCACGGCATCAATGTCCTTGCGCGCCAGCAGCTCCTCGTATCGGGCAAAGCCGGCGCAGTCCCCGCCCACAAACCCCTTGGCCTCGTCCACGCGCTTCGACCAGACATCGCACACCGCGGCCTGGGCGATGTTGTTGGCCTGCGCGAACTGGTGCATGAGGCGCACATGGGCGTGAAAGCCCTGCTGGCCCAGGCCAATATACCCGACCACCAGCCGGTTGTTCGCCCCGGCCACGTTGACCGACGGAGCCTGACCGAACACCCGCGGCTTGAGCGCCGCGGTCGCCGCCAGCGCGGCGGTGGCCCCCGACACACGCTTGAGGAAGTCGCGGCGCGGCAACGGACCGGAGAAGGGACTGAACCTGGTCTGGCTGGACGTTTTCATAATCGATCTTTTGGATGAATGGACGGCGAATGTGACGTTTATGTTCAGATTGCTCAAGCAAAACAGCAGGGCGGACCCTCGCTGATCAGCCTGGGAGCTGGCTCCCCGGCATCATGCGGCCGTCCAGGAGTTCGATCATGCGGGGAGCCCGGGCGGCCAGCCGGGCGTCATGGGTGGCGATGATCAACGCCGCCCGGCTTTCCTGCTGAATCTCACAAAGAAGGTCCACGATGGACTGGCCCGTGCGCGAATCCAGGTTGCCGGTGGGTTCGTCCGCCAGGATCACATCCGGCTCGTTGATCAGCGCCCGCGCAATGGCCACCCGCTGCTGCTCGCCCCCGGACAACTCGTAGGGTTTGTGGTCCAGACGCTGCCCCAACCCGACCCGCTCCAGCAGGGTCTGCGCGCGCCGCTGACAATCCGCGGACCGCGTTCGCGCCATGCGGGCCGGCAGGCAGACATTCTCGAGCGCGTCGAGTTCGGGCAACAGCAGGTAGGCTTGAAAGATGAAGCCCACCCGACCGTTGCGCAGTCGGGACAACTGGCTGCGGGACATGCCCGAAAGGCGTTGTCCTTCGAGCAGCACTTCCCCGCTGCTCACGTCGTCCAACCCGCCCAACAAGTGCAGCAGCGTGCTTTTGCCCGCCCCGGAGGCGCCGCGCAGGGCCAGGAATTCGCCCCGCCCGATCTGGAGATCGATGCCTTTCAGCACCTCCAACGAGCGCCGGCCCAGCACATACGACTTGCTCACCTGCCGCGCTTCGAGGAGGGGTTGCTCCGGCCTATTCATGGCGCAAGGCCTCCACCGGTTGGAGCCGGCCCGCTTTCCAGGCGGGCAGGATCCCGCCCAGGACGCAGATCACAAACGCGCTGCCGCAGATGATCACGATGTCCCGCGGCACGACCAGCGCCGGCAACTGGTTGAACCCGTAGATGTCCGCCGGAAACAGCTCGAACCCGGTGCGCCGGTTCATGAACGCCAGGAACTCGTTGCGGTAGGCCAGCGCCAGCATCCCCAATCCATACCCGCACAGCACGCCCGTTGCGGCCACAAAGGCGCTCTGACTCAGGAACAAACCGGTGATCTGCCAATCCGTCGCGCCCAACGCCTTGAGCATGCCGATCTCCCGCGTCTTCTGCACCACGAACACAATCTGCGCGCTCAGGATGCAGAGCGCGGCCACGATCATGATGAAAAACAGCAGGTAGAACATGACGTTCTTCTCCACCACCAGCGCGTTGAGGATCGCCGAGTTTTCCTCCGTCCAGAGACTCATCCGGTATCCCGTCCCCAGCGCCGAAATGAGGTCGCGCCGCACCGCGCCGGCCTGGTACGGATCCTTGAGCATGACCATCAGCCCGTGGACGGTATCCCCCAGGTCGTAGAGTTCCTGCGCGTTCTCCAGCGAGCTGACGATCACCGACGCGTTGTACTCGTAATAGCCCACATCGAAGATTCCCCGCACGGTGTAATCCTCCGGCAACACCGCTTCCTGCTCGTCCTGGCCCTGGCGCTCCTTCATGCGCCGCAGGTCGTGCGGCGAATAAACCGCCACGGAATCCCCCACGCGCAAACCCAGGCTGTGGGCAAACTCGCTGCCGATGACCAGGCCGCGGCCCGACAGGTCGAACGCGCCGGCAATGATGCTGTTGGTGAGGACGCTGACGGAACCCTCGGTCAACGGATCGGACCCGCGCAACCAGGGTGCGGCCACCATCGGCTGGCCCTTGTCGGGGTCCGGCTGGGTCTCCACCAGCACTTGGCCGAGCACGAACGGCGACACGCCCTTCACCTCCGGATGTTGGGACACCGTGTGCTGCACCTGCGCGTAATCCCCGACCGGCCCATCCCAACCCAGGATGCGCAGGTGGGTGTTGAATCCCAGGATGCGATCCCGCAACTGCTCGTCGAACCCGCTCATCACACTGATCACAATGATCAGCACCGCCACCCCCAGCGTCACCCCGATCACGGAAATGAGGGTGATGATGGAAACAAAGGTCCGTTTGGGCCGCAGATAGCGCAGTGCCAGCAGCAATTCAAACGGAAGTTTCGACATGACTCGCGGAGGCTAGAGCGTCCCCTCGGGAGTGTCAACGCGACCCCCCGCGCCCACCGCGCGACAGAGAACTTCTTGACACTGTCCCGGCGCGCGGCCTTCAGGCCGCTTCAGGGTTCGAGCGCATCAAGACGAAACTACTGGCCGGTGGGCGGGCGGACGGTGAAGCGGCGTCAACGCCGCGCTCCCGCCGATTGGGCCTCGCGGACAGTGTCCAGATGCACCCCACGCGACACGCACACAGCCTCGGTCGGCCCACCCGCCCAACCCCGCAGCGCCGGTCAAATCCTTGTTCCGTACGGAACACGCGATTGGGCAATAACGCTTTGCGGAACGCCTAATCAACGAGACGGACAGCGGCGGCGGCGAGAGGAAGGTCATATTGCGATTGATTTTGCATGGCCTCAAGGCAAGGTGAGGGCGCGCATGACGGAAAATGGACCATCGCAGACCGCGCCGGAATCCGACGCGACATCCAGCCCCGGCCCGTACCGGAGACGACGCCGCGGCGGGCGCGGACGCGGGCGCAAACCGATGCCAGCGGGAACCGACGCGGCTTCGACGGTGCCCGCCTCTGAAGCCGGCCCGGGCGTCGCAGCTCCCGAGCCAGCCCTGCCGCCCACCGACGCCGACGTTCCCGTCACCCCGCCCGCTCCGGAGGAACCGGCCGTCCGTCACCCGGAAGCCCGCGAAGCTCGTCCCCGGCCCCAGCCGGGTCCGGGGAGGAATCGTCCGGAAGCTGGCCGGCACACCGGCAAACCGGCCCTAAGGACGGTCGAGCGTCAGGTTGAACAAATCATTGAAACGCTGCAGCGAACCCTGGAGGAGATGGAAGAGGTCCAGCGGGTGTTGCAACAGGTCGAGCGGGAACATGGCGAAGACCTTCGCGATCTGGAGTCACTCCGGCGCCGGCTGGACCAGCTCCAGCCTCATCGAGGTGAAGGGCGTCCGGGATACGGCCACCGTTCTCCGCCGCCCGAGCACCCACGTTGACCTGTCCCCAGAGCAAGGCTAGTTTCCCTTCGCACCATGCTGGTCAACCCCGTCAAACCCGCCGTGATCGCGCAGGCTCATCGGATCGGCGATGAGCGGCTCATCAAACTCACCTCGGCGGCGGGGCAACGCGTCAGCAGCCTTCTGCAGCGACAGGGCCGCCCGCAGGGTGTGCTGCGCGTGGCGGTCCTGGGAGGCGGCTGCTCGGGGTTGCAGTACAAGATGGATCTTCAGGATGGACCGGCCAGCCGCGATTTCCTGGTGGAAACCGCCGGCGTGCGGGTGGTGGTGGACCCCAAGAGCGCCCTTTACGTGAGCGGCAGCGAACTGGACTTCGTGGACGCGCTGGACGGCGGGTTCAAGGTGCACAATCCCAACGCCGCCAGCACCTGTTCCTGCGGCGAGAGCTTCAGCGCCTGAGGGGACCAGGTCTGCCCAAGAACGATCCTCACCCAGCTCACCGGTGCATGAATGACTGCTTTGCGCTGCTCGGACAGCCGCGACGTCCGTGGCTGGATCCGGAGGACGTCAAGCGGGCCTTCGTGTCGGCGGCGGGCGGGGTGCATCCCGACCGCGTTCATGATGCGCCGGAGGCCACGCGTCGAGCGGCACACGACCGTTACACCGAGCTGAACCAGGCGCACCTGTGCCTGGCGGATGCCCGGACGCGCCTCCGGCATCTGCTCGAACTCGAGCGCGGCGGCAAGATCACCGACCTGCAGTCCATCCCGGACGACTGGATGGAACTCTTCACGCGCCTGAGCCGTCAGTTGAAGGCTGCCGACCAGTATGCGCGCCAACTGGCCCAGGCGGACTCCCCGCTCCTGCGGGTCGCCTGGTTCGAACAGGGCGAGGCGCTCCGGGAAGAGCTGCAACAAACCGAGTCATGGCTCAACCGGCAACGTGACGAACTGGACCACCGCCTGCGCGTCCTGAGCGAGCAGTGGGATGCGCCGCCGAATGGCGATGGCGGCGCGCGCGAACGACGGCTGGCAGAACTCGAGACGTTGTACCGACTGCTCAGCTTCCAGGACCGATGGCGGGCCCAGGTCCGGGAGCGATTGCTGCGACTGACGGGGGGTATTTGATGCGGACCGCCGGTCCATGACCCGCAGCTGCCGCGCACCGCGACGGGCCTTCCGAACATCCGCCGCCCGCCCGCAGTTCGGATCGGCTGCGGCTCGCGGAGCCGCGGTCCGACCCAGCTTGGCCGTGGCGACGCGGCATTCTCCGGACTGCCTCAGACGAGGACACCCTCGCCTTGGAGGCGGACAACCAGCGCCCCCTGGGTTGGGAAGATGCCGGCGGTTGAGGGTATCGGCTTGGCATTGCCCCTGCTCAAGCAAGCCCCCATGAAGATGACACCGCGATCCCACGCAACGGATACGGTGTCGCTTACCGCTCTCGTCGTCGGGACGGGGGCAAAAGGGCCTCCCTACTAAAGCTGCATGGCGGCGCGCCCAAAGCGTGTCGCTCTTCTCAACTGGGTTTGGTTTCTGGCGGCCAGCAATGGCCGCCAGTTTTTTATGCCGGGAACACCCGAAGAATCCGGTCCCACTGCCGCGCATGCGCCTCAAGGTCGCCATCGGTCCAGACGATGAAGTCCGAAGCGGCGATCTTCTTTTCCACCGGCCACTGGGCCGCGATCCGCTGTTGGATCTCCGGCGCGCTCCATCCCCGCGCCGCCAACCGCGCCTGCTGGGCCGCGGCGCTGCAGGCCACGCAGACGACGGCATCGAAGGACGAGGCGGCATTGGTTTCGAAGAGCAGCGGGATGACGACCGCGCCCAACCGGACACCCTGTGCACGCCACTTCTCGACCTCAGCCAACCACCTCTGGCGGATGCGTGGGTGAAGAATCGATTCCAACTGGCGCCGGCCTTCCGGATCCGAGAACACCACCCTGGCCAGAGCATCGCGGTGCAGGGTGCCATCCGGGTGGAAAACCGCGCTGCCAAACCCGGCCCGGATCTCCACCAATGCCGGCTGGCCGGGCTCAACCAGATCACGCGCAATCTGGTCCGTGTCCAGCACGCGAACCCCGCGTTCAATCAGGAGAGTTTGGGCTGTTGACTTCCCCATCCCCACGCCGCCCGTGATGCCGAGGAGGATCATCCGCCAGGGTTATTGGAACCGGGCTGCGGAATCGCGCCGGGAGTCTGTTCAAGGGTTCACCAGGACACGATACAGCCGGGCGCTGTTCGATGCGCCCTGATCAACCCAGGAGGCGGTGTTGGATCCGGAGACGAAGTTCGTGAGCGTCACCCACCCTGCCTGGGACCAGGACTCCTTGCCGAGCACAACATTTTGGGCGCCCGGCAGGGTGGCCCAAGTCAACTGCGGCTTCCGAGGCCCGGTCGAGGTGAGGCCCAGCTTGAGGTTCACCTGCGACGCGGTGTAGAGCGGCGTCGGATCGGCAGCGTTCACGATCCCGTCGGCATCCGAGTCGATGTGGGTGCTGGCTGCGAGTGAAGCGTTCATCACCACGGTTTCGCTGGGAGAATAGGCGATGGCGACGGAACTGAAGGCCCCGGCGTAGTCAACCCAGACGAGCCGGTTGGTCAACTCCGGCGACTGGGCCGCGGCCTTCAGCGAGTCCGTGATATCCTGTCCATTGGCAAACGCCTGCGCGTAATACACGGTGAAATCCGGGGCGATCTCGATGGAAGGCAGCCAGGCAGCCACATTGGTGGCGTAGTTGGCCAGCGTCAGCGTTTCCACATACAAAGCATTGCCCGGCTCCACGCCGGAGAACTTGAACAGGCTGAAATCACCGCCGTCCAGCACCAGCTCCTGCAAGGCCGCATTGGTTCCATAACCGGCGGGATCCTTCCCTTGGTCCGTCCCGGCCCAGATGATCGGCGTTTCTTCATAGGGGGCCAATTCAAGAGTGATGGTGGTTCCCAGCAAGTTTCCGTTGAGCGGCGCGCGCAGGAGCCTGACTCCATTAGGGAAGCCGGCGGACCACTGGTTGCCGCTCCCGGGGCCGCCGTCGTCCAGCACGTTGGTCACGTTCAGGGACAAGCCTCCGGGGGCGTTCAGGGAATGGTTGATGACAATCAGGTTCGTTGCCTGGATGCTGATTTCGCCGACACCGCCTCCATCCCCCAGGCTGAAAGTTCCACTGTCCAGCACAACGTCGCCGCCGTTGAGGTAGAGGTTGCCTTGACCCGCGTAGATGTCCCCGGAGTTCTGGAAATAGCTGCTCCAGGCTTCGACGCCCTGTCCCGCGATTACCCCGCTGATGACCATGGCTTCATACGGATTCTCGCTGCTCCCGAAGCTGGCCGCATTGTATGTGCTCAGGAACCCGTCGTTGGTCAGGGTGTTCAGTTGGGGAAACGACAGAGCGAAGACCAGGCCTCCCTCTCTCAAGTTGATTGCCCCATTGGTCTGGATCCAAAGATTTTGGGCATCCGCCGACAAGGTTCCCGCGACGTTCAACACCTGCTTTCCAAGGACCACATTGGTGCCACGGAAGTTGGCGTTCCCCACGACCGCATCGACTTCCAGTTCCAAGGTGCTTTCCACAAAAAGGATGTGGAACCGGTTGGTGACGCCCTCCACTATTTCCTGCCAGCGCCCCGAGTAAAACCTCAGGTCGCCGGTGAGGATGGGGAGTTGGGGCACGAACAACTCGGAGATGGTCAGAGTTCCGTTGGTGGTCCCCAGATCCAGGTCGGTGTAGGCCGAAGCGATGGTGGCGCCCAGGGCCCCCTTGAAGTGGTTGGTGGATTTGAGGGACAGGTAACTCAGGCCGGCCATCCGGGCCAGTTTGAGGTCGAGATTATGGCCCGCGTGGATGAGCGCGCGTCCGGGAAGGTTGGTGATGGCCGGCTGGCCAGGCAGTGAACCGGGCACTTTCACCGAGGGCTGAAAGCTCACCGAGTAAGCCGAGAACTCGTTTGACACACCGCTCCCCGTGAAGACCCCCGGCGGCTCGGTTTTGAGGCCGGCGGCGGGGGGAAGGCCGGCGGGCGGCTGGGTGGCTGTCACGAGACGATAGTTTGGCGGCGGCAACACCACCCCGCCAACGCTGTTGGTCGCCAGGCCCAGATTCGTGGTCGAGCCAAAGTCATCGTACAGATAAAGGTAATTCGTATAGACCTTCTGGGAGAGCAAGTCCTTCGCCTCCCATTTCCACTCCACCACGATGGAAGTGTCTGTGAAAAACACCCGGTTCGTGATGTCCGGATTGAAGTTGTCCAGGTAGGCGACGCGAACGACTCGATTGGACGCCTCGGGGTCGTTGATCTGTTGCGAGGAATTCACAAAGCTGGCATTCAGGAGCTGCGCAGCGGTGGTGTCCCCGGAGGCGTTGGTCACCGTGTGAACGGGGGTGAACGCCGGCTGGGATTCAAGGTCGGCAGGGTTCAACTGATTCGTCCCCACCCCCCAGTAGTTGTCCGATCGGTAACCCAGGGTGTCTTGAGCCGTGCCGGAGTAACCCATGAACAGGGTGAACCGGCTCAGATCCAGGTGGTCGCCGAACACCTCGAACAGGCCGCTGCTATCCAACCGGTTGGTCGCACGCAGCAGGACGTTGGTGGCATCGATCAGGATTCGCCCGGGACCACCGATGGCATCAACTTCGCCCCGGCTGTCCAGCCAACCGGCCCGTCTCCTCGGCCCCTCGCTGGGCGTGGTGCTGAAACGGAATCCAGCCGGGTCGTAGAGGGTGCCACGGTTGGTGAAGTTCACCGTGTTGTACGTTTCGAAGGGGGTCACGGTGAAAAACGAGAACGTGCCGTTGTTCACGAAATTCGTCGCATCGACGACCGGGGCCACGGTCACCACCGCGTTGTTGGTGTAGCCGACGGCCGTGGCGCCGGCGGGTCGTTCCCCGAGGACGAGGAGGCAGGCCAAGCCGAGGCCCCCCGCGCGCAGGCAGGAGAAGTGAAGGGTTGTGCGGGAAACGGTGCTCATCAGCTAGTAAATGTTAAGCGTGACTGGGAAGTTCACAAAGCGACCGGCGTGGTCGGTCATGCCAATCGTGAAAGAATAGTCCCCAGCGCCGGTCGGCGTGCCGGAGATGATCCCTTCGGCGGACACGTTCAACCAGCCGAACAGGCTGCTGGACTGGTCCCACGCGTAGGGCGCTGTGCCACCAACGACAGAATTCGTGATGGAATAGGAATAGACCACCCCGTTGGTCCCGTCCGGCAGGAGATACGAACCGTTGGCGGTCGCGTTGGTCAGACCGATGAGCGCCAGGTTCTCGATCGTCTGAAGATCCGTCCCCACCGGATAGACGACCGGCGCGTTGGTGGTCCCCCCGAAAGAACCCCAGCGATACCCCTGGCTTCCGGCGGCTTCTGTGAGGCGCGACGGGCCCGCGTTCAGGATGAAGGAACCCACCTTGTTGAACGTGATGTTGATCCCGGGGCTGAGGGTGCCGGGACCATCCACGTTGAAGTCGCTGGTCACAAAGTTGGGCGTGCTCAGGGTGACTTCGAAGAAGGTGAGCGGGTCTGATTCCGGCGCCGAAGTGATGTCGTCCGCGGAGAAGACGATGTCCGGGCTGGAGACAGTGCGCTGAACATACCGCGTCCTTCGAGCGCTGTTGGTGACTTCCGTCAGGGCAAAGTGGTTGGTAAACGGCTGGAAGAAACGTCCGAGCAACGAGTCGTAATCCCGCCGCACAAAGGAGATTTTCTCGATTCCCTCGACCAAGCTGGCGATGCCGTCCAGGTAGGAAGCGGGATAGACCTCCAGAATGGTATTGGTGAAATAGGTCAGCTCGCTCTGGGAATACTCATAGTAACTGAAGGCATTGCTGCCCCCCGCCTGATTCGTGAAGGTCGTAAAGGTATTGGTCAGGAAGTTGGTGGTGATCACGAGCTGGACGAGTTGGGTCTTGAGCACCTGGTAAGCGCAGAGGTTCGTGGGCAGGATGAAGAAGCTTCCCGAGGGGCTGTTGGGCTCCACGTAGTGCTGAAGCGTCACGTTCGTCACCAACACGCCGCTCCCGGCGGGGGCGTAGGGCGAGGGCCCGATGTTGGTGGTCAGCAAGGACCACGGGCGATTGGCCCGCGGCAAGTCCAGCACGGTGGAGAAGCTGGCCAGGGCCTGATTACTCCACGTCAACACATTGGCAAACGCATGCACGTAACGCGTGGCGACGCTGGTGGTGAGGTTCGTGGTGTACACCAGAATGGGCGGCGACCCCACCGGAGCATACGGCTGCGGGGCAAAGCTGGTCGTGATGTTGGTTTCCACAACGTTCACGAAGTAATTCGAGGTCCCGGTGATGATCAGCCCGGGATAGAGCGCCGCCAGGGCGCCGGCATCGTTGGTGAGGGCCTGCTCGGCGAAGAGGTGCGCGTTGGAAGGATACGCGAGCACGGACTGGGACGTGTTGGTGAAGACCACGAGCGAATTCGCCGGCGTCTGCTCCCAATTGACATTGGTGCTGGAGAGGAGATAGCGGATGCCTCCGATGTCATCCCGTGTCAGCCCGCGGCGAAAGCTTCCCAAGTAAGGGGTGCCGGAAGCCACCGCGGAGGAGAAGCTGGCCAGGGGATCGACCCCCAAGGATTCCTCAGCGCTGGCCTTGCTGCGAACCGGACACAGCTCGACAATCCGATAGGTAAACAGGTTGCCGTTCACATAACTGGATTCTTCCCAGGTAATGGGGTCAAAGTTGCGTTTGATCACTGAATAGATGTAAGCCGGACACTGGGCGTTCGCAGGCAGCACGCGATTCCGGAGCGTCCAGGTGAAATGGTCCGGATCGGCCAGGCCATACCGTTCCATCATCAGTTCGAGCGTATAGCTCTTGAGATCCAGGAGGCGCAAGGCTTGGGCGCTGTAGTTCACGCTCGTGGACTCGAGGGGGAATTCCGTGAGGCCGGGGCTGTAATGGGAAACGTTGCTGAGGCTGTTCAGCATGGCGAAAGCCGCATCAATGGCCGCAATCCCGTTGGAGCCAAAGTAGTCCGTGAATTCCGGGTCAAACGTGTAATAGAGCGTGCGGGTGTTCCAACGGAACTCGTCCCCGATGTTCTTGACGAAGTTCCTGTACACGGGCAGGAGGCCGAAATCCGGTGGGCGGTACCCCAGCGCCTCGACTTGGTAATCTTCTTCAGGCCCCAGGAGGGAGAAGGACCAGGCGCTCTGTGCGCCCGCCAGCAGCACGAACACCAGGCTCAAGGCTTTGCAAGCTTTGATCATAGGAATCAATTACGTAGCAACACCACGCGGAACAATCCCGCCCCCCCGCCGCCCACATTCAGCGAGTCCACTTCACCGGGGGCAAATCGCGGTCCGCCCACCTCGTTCCACTGGGCGAAATCCGTGGAGCGATAAACCTGATAGATCTTGCCGGGCTCGGTGTTCCAGTGGAGGAAAAACCCCTGCGCGGTTGGCACCAGGCGCGTTCGCAACACACTGGCCGCATCCAACGGGTCGGTGCCCGCCAGAAACTCGGACTTGTTCGAAGCCCCATCTCCATCGGAATCCGAATTCACCTCCGGCCATCCTGCCGGCCAATGCTGCAACAACCAATCCGCCGGAACCACGTCGTCGAAGAAATAGGTCAGCACGCCCGAGGCCCCATAAGTCTTCCCGGAAGCCGGAGCGGACAGGGGAGAACTCCGGCCATCGGTGAGCGTGTAGCCCAGTCGGAAGGAGTAGGTCGTGTTGACGGACAGGCCGGTGGCGTTCCACCAGTTGTTGGTGGTGCTGGCGCTCGCCGCCGCCGCTCCATTGACAAAGATCTCGTAACGCTCGATCGCAAACCCGGCCAGACCGGGCCAGGACACTTTCAACTCGGTGTCTCGCAACGCCCAGACGTACGGCGGGTCCGGCGGCATCAACGGCTCGAGATCGGTCGCATAGCGCTGTCCGAAGATGTCGAAGCCGGCGCTGATGCCGGTGAACCCCGACCACACCACCAGGAATCGCATGCCGCCATCGGAAGCGAGATCCGGCAGGATCTGCTGGCTCACGGCCGTCGTGTTCACTTGAAACTCATCGCCGGCCGGTTGGCTATTCGCCCCCACAAAGCGCCCGAAGACCCCCTCCTGGGACCCGTCCTGGGCCAGACTGGTCCAGACCACGAAGTAATCCGAACCCAACGCGGCGGCGGACGGACGGAACTGGTCTCCGTAACGGTGGCTGTTCACGAGGGATTGAGCGCCACCGGTTCCGTCACTCGAAAAGGAGCGGCACGCGATGTCCCAGCTGTTGCTCTCGTCCGCATCGTCCTTCTGGGACCAGGCGACGAGAAAGGCTCCGTTTGCCGCGGCCGCCACGGTGGGATTGGCGCACACGTTGGGGGTGGAATTGAGTTTGAACTCGTTCCCCTGCGCCGCCGCGCTGGCCGTGTAGAACCGGGCGAAGACATCGACGTGATACATCTCGTTGGTGCCATTGGCGAAGTATTGCGATTCGCTGATCCACGCCACGACGAACCGACCGTCACTCAACCGCGCCACCGCCGGCGTGCGCTGATTGAGGGTGGACGTCTGATTGACGCGCAGCGTGGCGCCCAGGGGCTGGCCGGCGGAGGAGAACCGCTGCAGATAGACGTCCTTCATGCTCGTGGCGCCCGCCTGGTTGTAACTGGACCAGACGACGACCGACTCCCCGTTATCCAGGGCGGCGACCGCCGGGTCTTCCTGAGGTTCGTTGGTGTAGGTGTTGACGAGGATGTCCCCGGTTTGCCAGGTGTTGCTGGCGGACAAGAACCGCACAAAAATGTCCTCAAAACCGGCGGGGCCGCCTTCCCACACGATCGCCGCCCGCCCGTCGCTCAAGAGGGCAACATCCGGATGGCCTTGATTGCCCTGGGCGGTGGCGTTCACGCGGGAACTGGAAAGCGTTCCGGAAAAACTGCTGTCCAGGATGCGGTAACTGAGCCCGCTCCCGTCCCCGTCGGTCGAATTATCTTCCCAAACCAGGATGCCGCCGCTGGCTCCGAGAGCGACGGACGCTTGAACCTGGTCGCCCACCACAGGGCCACTGAGGGAGTATTCGCCCGCCTGCCGCACGTACGTCGCCTGACCTTGGGCGAGGCCGCAAACCGCCACAAACCCGGCGGCGGCCAGAAACCAGGCCGGTTGAACCAGCGCACACCGGGCACCCGCCGGCGCGCTCAGCGCACGAACATTCTGTCGAAGCGTTCCAAGCATACTCGCGATCACAAATCGTTGTTTCATTTATCGTTCCGGCCCGGCGCGGCACCGCGTCAAACCGGCTCTTACAGGAGCCATGCCTGCTGGGGCGGTCCATCCCCATAGGCCTCCGCCATGGATCGGAACCCCCAGGAGCAGGCCAACTGTCTCAAACGGGCCCGGTTCTCCGGGCGCGGAGCGCATTCGGAAAGTGCCGGCGCCCCGGACTGATCCTCAGACAACCTGACCAACGCCTGGTTCCGCAGCACGGCGTCCCGGGCCTGCTGCAACGCGGGCCGGAGGCGCTCGGGCTGCACACGATCGAGCGCGCCATAGAGGCCAGCCACCGAACCGAACTCGGCCAACAACTTGGCCGCTGTCTTGGGCCCAACCCCGGGCACGCCCGGAATATTATCCACACTGTCTCCGACCAGGCTCAACCAATCCACCACCTGCGACGGGCGCACCCCGGTCTTCTCCCTCACACGCTCGGCGTCCCAAAGCGACTGCGACTTGTCGCCCGGATTCAGCAACGCCACCTCTTCCGAAACCAACTGCATGAAATCCTTGTCGCTGGTGGCAATCACCACCCGCCAGCCCGCCCGGCAGGCCTGGGCCGTCATCGCCGCAATCAAATCATCCGCCTCGATGCCTTCCCGGCACACCGACAGGATTCCTGCCGCCTCGAGATAAGCGGCGATCTCGTCCAACTGGACTGCCAGATCGCCGGGCATCTCCGGCCTCTGGGCCTTGTACTCCGGCCAGGACTCCAGCCGCCCGGCGTCCAGCCCGCCGTCCCACACCACGGCGACGTGCGTCGGCATCACCCGCCCACGCGCCTTCTCCAGCATTTTGATAAAGCCAAAGGTCGCGTTGGTGGGGCGGCCGTCCGGCGCCCTCAAACCGCCAATCGCATGAAACGCGCGATAGGCATAGCTGTGGCCGTCCACCAGCAACAGGCGGTTGGGCTCCGGGCCCGCACCGGGCAGGCCCTCCGCCATCGACTGCATAACAAAGAACGTTTCCCGACCGATCCGCGCCACTAATTGCTGCTCGCCGGCGCCGCCGGCTTCTGGGCCGGAATGGTGGTCTGGGCAAAGGGCATCTCCTCTTCCGAGTGATACCGGTTGCCCGCCGGATCGATGATGGTCGGGGTGACAAAAATCACCAGGTTGCGCTTCTGGGTGTCCGAGGACTCGCTACGGAACAAACGTCCGAACAGCGGGAGGTCGCCCAACACCGGAACCTTGTCCTTGGTCTTTTGCACCCGTTCCGAAATCAACCCGCCCAGCACAATCGTCTGCCCATCCCACACCACCGCGCTGGTGGTCACCTGGCGCAGACGGAACTGCGGCAGCGGGAGCTGTCCGCTCAGGGGAATGCCGGCGCCGTCCGAACCGCTGACGGATTGGGCCTGTGGCACAAACTTCGCCGCGGTGTCATCGTCATAACCGAGGAACTCCGTCACGGTCGGAATGATCACCATCTGCACCGAGTAGCTGTCGGCGGAGACATACGGGATGACGTCGAGCACGGGCCCGAAGGGCAGGGGTTGGACGTTGTAGTTGAGGGTCGAGGCCACCGCGCCGCCCCCCGTATCCGTCCCGCCCAGCGTGCCTCCACCCCCTCCGGACGCGGTTTGGTTCAAGTCGATGCCGGTGACAATGCTTTCGATATCGATGACCTGAATCTGCGCCTGACGTCCGCTGATGGTGGTGACTTCGGGAGCGCTCAACAGATCGACTCCCGAGCGCTGATCCAGCGCCCGGATCACCACCTTGAATTGGGGATCGGTCAGGATGCCGGTAAAGCTGGCCAAGGCAGGCGCGTTCAAGGGGTTGCCCAATCCTCTGGTGATCACCTGGTCGGTGCTGCTGGGGGCCGTGACAGTGTCCGAACTGGTCCCGGGGAAGAAGCCTTGGGGGTTGGCTGGCGAGGGTTCACCGTTCAAAGACGGCTGGGTGCCGCCCGAGGCCACCACATTCCCGCCTCCCATGATGAGGTTGCCCAGGAACCAGTCGAAGCCGATCGCCTTCTGCTCCCGCTGCCCGATGTCGGCGAACTTGGCCTTAATGTTCACCTGCGGCGGCGCCACGTTGAGCACCTGGATGGCGCTCTCGATGATGTCCAGTTCCTCCAAGGTGGCCCGGGCCCAGAGGGTGCCCGAACGATCGTTGAAGAAGACTGTCTTGGGCGGCACCAGGTCCACACCCATGGTGATGAAGAACTGCCGCACCAACCCCTGAACCTCCTCCATGCTGTTGGTCTTGGTGAGAAACCGCAGCCCCACCCCGCTTTGGTTGCCGGCCTGCCCGCCGCCCCGGCTTCCGCTGACAGCCCCGCCCACGTTCACACGCGGAACGGAAATGGTATCCGACTGGTCGCCGCCGCCTCCACCCCGGCTGCTGCTTCCTCCTCCGCCGCCGCCGCCCTGGCTGCCGACCTGAATATCGCCGAAGGAGAATCCGCCCACACTCTCCAACCCCTGCCAGAACGTGTTCGGGTCCACCTTGTAGGTGCGCGTGTAGAGCTGGGCCGGCTCAGGCGCCCGGAGCGAAAACACCACCGCATAGTCCTCGATCGAGTACTTGATGGGCTGCTCGGCCACCTTGACAATGGCATCGAGGACATCCGCCAGCCGCAGGTCGGCGAGTGGCGGGTTGATCTTGATGAGGATCCCGGCCAGGTCTGTGGGCTCCTCCTCCGAGGGAGGGGCGGCGATAGGCAGGCCGGTAATGGGATCCAACGTGGCCGCCGTGGGCGCCGCGGCCACCGCCCCACCTTCCGTAGGGTTGACCAGGAAATTGACCCCCTTCTTGTCCGGATCGCGCTTCCGCGATTCCTCGTTCAGCAGGCGGATCACTTCGCCGAGCGGCAGACCGTCGTAGAAGACGCTGTCCATGCGGATGCGGTCCAGCTTGGAAACGATGGTCTGGCGGCCTTTGCCGGTGTGGACCGCGGTGTCGCGGGCGTAAGGGTTGGGGACGGGCAGGAGATCCCGTTTCACGGGCGGTTCCCAGGCCTGCTCCACCTTGACCTGGGCATCCCGGGAGTAGCTTTCACGCGTGCGCGCGAGGCTGCGGTATTGGGCGTCCCGGACGAGGTCCAGGTAATACTGCGCGGGCCCGTTGAGGGGGTCCACCTGCAAGGCCTGCTTCAACTTGGCTTCCGCCTCCTTGAGCTTGCCGAGTTCGTAGAGCAGCTTGCCGTCCTGGACCAGGGTGCCCGCTTCCACTTTCCCCTGAATGATGCCCGGCACTTCCTGCTGGGTCTCGTCGCTGGGAATGCGTCCGGCCTGCGCGGCCAACAGTTGGTCGTTCTCCCGTTTCATCCGCTCCAGGTCCGGGTTGCCCGGGTTCACGCGCAACGCCCGCGCCAACTGCACCTCCGCTTCCTTGTAATCCGCGCGCTTCTGCGCCGCCTTCGCCAGGTCCACCCGCACCGCGGTCAACCCCGCGAGGGTTTCCTGGGCCTCCACCTCCACACCGGGCCCGATGCGCCGGACCAACGAGAACGCGTCCTCGTAGAGCTTGGCGGCCGAGACCAGGTCGCCTTGGGCCGCCGCGCCACGGGCCTCGACCAGCCGCTGCCGCAGCGAAATGGTGTCAGCCTGCCGGCGCACCGCCTCGTTGGCGGCGGTTTCGGTCGGCGCGGTTTGCGCGTGGGCCGTCAGGGCCAGGGTGAGGACCATCACGGCGGACAAGGAGGAATAGACTGCCTTCTTCATGAGTTGAATCCGATTCGGTGACACTTGGGCTGCATTATGAACCACGGCCAGGCGATCCTTCCTGGCTGCCCGGGCTCAGTTTCACAGACGTTTTTTTGCCCGACGGGGCCGACAATACAACCTCGTCTTTTGTGATGGCAACGATATTGTAAAGCTCGCGTTCAATGGGCAGCTTCTCGCCCACGCGCTTCTCCAGCCACTTGCGGCTGTCGGGCGGGTAGGCGAGATCCGCCATGTAGCCGTCCACCCGCGCATAGGGCTTCTCGAGGCTGACCGTGACGGCCTCGCCGGTGTCCGTGAGTTCGAGCTCGACGGCGGTCGGCGCCTCGGGCGGCCCCTTGATGCCCCGCAGCAGGAAGTTTTCGTTCTTGTCGCCAATCGCCGCATAGCTCTGACGCTTGATGCGCCCGCGCTTGCTGGAGTCCGCCTGTTTCTCGACCCCGATGGCGTAGCGGGAGCCGGATTCGGACGTGAGGACCGAATCGAAGGTGACGATGAGGTAGAGGGGGGCGATGCGCTCGACCGTGACCGCGCCCACCCCGATCTCGCCGCCGGTGTTCACGCGCAGCAACTGTCCGCTGGGCGATCGCTTCCAAGGCACCGGATTGAAAACCCGGTTGCTGGTGGTGAGATCCAGGATCAGGGGCTTTTCAATCTTGGCCAGCAACCTTTCGGTGGATGAAGCATCCAGGGGATCGATCCCGCTGACGGCGCGCTCGGTGATGCCCAAGCGAATGGCTTCCAAATCGGCCTTCTCGCCGGCGATTTTGATGGGCAGGCTGACCACGGCGATCAGCAGTCCCACCAGCACCACACCCAGCAGCACCTTCTCCCAGTTCTTCTTGATGAAATCCATTCGCTCTATTGTTCTTCCTGCACAGGCAGCAATTTGATCACTTCCACGACGAGGGTGACGCTGAGCGGATGCTCGTCGATCAGGGTCTGGGTGGTCGCCGCCGCCACGCCGGGGGCGGGATACGCCACTCCCGGCTGGGCGTAGGTCGGCGCCACCCCGGGAGCGGGGAGTTCGCCGTACGGACTGGCTCCGGCGCCGCCGAAGGTCGGACGTTGGAAGGTGGGACGCCGGATCTCGGATCCCCCAGGCATTTCGCCACCGGGCGGGGCGGTGTAGATGGGGGTGGCCGGAGCCGTTGCGACGGGGTAGGCGGCTGCGCCGGGCGAGCCCGCAACAGCCCCGAGTTGCCGGGCCGGCCCCACAGCCAATCCCTTCACGACCATCCCGTGCGGCGAGTTGGCAAAGCCGGAAATCACGTCCGCCAGTTCCGCGCTGAACGATTCGAAGGAAATTTCGTAGGGTGAAACGACGGCCAGATCGTTGGTGACCGAGGCGGTCCGCAGGTAATCCGATTGCGGGCCGGTGCGGTCGTCCGTGGAGACGCGCTCGCGGCGCAGACCGGTGAGCTTGTTGATCTTGGCCTCGAAGAGGATCTGGCAAATCGCGTTCACCTCGCCCAATTGAATGGCCAGGGGCCGGAGGCTGCCCGGCGCGAACTTCACCAGGCGTTTCTCGGCCTCGAACGAAAAATTGTAGTTCGTGGGCACGATCACACTGGCAATCGCCGCCCGGCGGTTCAACTGATCGATCGCCCGACGGAGACTGGCGCTGAAATCCTCGCCCGAGAGCTGCGGATTGTCCGGGATGGCCGGGATGGGCGCGAAGCGCTGGCTGACGGCCTGCATGAGCCGCACCAGCTCCGCCTTCTGCTCCCGCGCCCGCGCGATGTTGTCCACGTCACCCTTGCCCGGATGAGGCTTGAGATTGCTCAGGCGCTGCAGCTCGCCGTACTCGGCCTCGAGTCGCGCCCGGGCTTCGTTGTTCTTCTTATAATTGGAGTAAAGGTAGAACGCGGAGAACAACAGCAGCCCCACGGCCACCACGCCGCTGATCACCAAGCCGAGATTACGCTTCACCCAGTCCATATCAGAGTTCCAAGGGGTGTTTGAGGACCAGATTCACGCCGAACGCGTAGGTCCCGTCCGGCTCGTCCGCGCCGATCTGACCCTGCAGGGACGTCGCTTGCGGATCGAACAGTTCACTGGACCGGAGGGCGCCCTCCAAGGCAAAGGCCAGGGCGGTGTTGGCCCCGGAATCAATGGCGGTCAAACTGACCGCCCGGCAGATCAAGGTCAGCCGCGTTCCCCGGCCTGCCGCCGTATCCCCGGGCGCCATCATCGGCATGCCGGTGTTGGGATCGATGAGCGGCTCACCGGTCATCGGATCGGTCATCGGCTGGCCGGCGCCCGCCCCCACCATCGGGAGGCCCGTGTTGGGATTGATGGCCGGCATTGCTCCTCCGCCCTCCACCACGGGTGGAGGCATCCCCCCAGCCCCCATGGGCAGTCCGGTGACCGGATTAATCGGCGCCTCACCGGCCGGCAGATTAACTCCTTCACCATACATCGGCGCACCCCCGGGATAACCGGCACCGGGCGCACCCCCGGGATAACCGGCGCCGGGCGGACCCCCATACCCGGGCATGTCCGGAGCCATCCCGCCCAACTCGCCTCCCGGCATGCCCATCGAGCCCGCCGCACCGTAACGGCTCATGCGATCGCCGAAAAGTCCCTGCCCAGCCCCGGCCTCCAAGGAGCTGAGTTCTTCAATCCACAGCCCGACTTCGACCCGGAATTTGCGTCGGCCCTCCTGCTCCACCTGAACCAGGAGACGCTGAAGTTCGCTGCACACATCCGCCCAGTAATATCGGGCCTCGGCCCAGGATTCGAGTTTCTCGAGCCTGGCTTTGGTGTCCTCCAGATCCTGGTAGGCGTTCTTGAACCGCTGCTCTTGGGCTTTCATCGGCTCGGTGGTCTGCTGAACGGTCTGAAGCTCGTTCAGCTTGACGGAGGCGCTGCGGCCGAAGAGGAGTCCGACCGCAAACACGACGGCGACCAGGCTGCCGACGGTGGCGATGAAATACGGCCTCTTCTGATCAAAACTCTGCCAGCGCAGGGTGCTCTCCGGCATGAGGTTCAACTCCACCGGACAATGAGCCAGGTTGCGCAAGCCGAGGCCCACAACCTCTCCCAGCGCATGCGCCACCTTGGCCAGCGATTCCAGGTCCACACCCGGGTCGATCTGCACGTTGCGCAGGGGGTTGAAGTATTCGACCGGGATGCCGAGCTTTTCAGCGAAAAACTGCGCGGTGTAGGGCATGACCGAGGCCCCGCCGCAGAGGAACAACCGGTCCGGCGCCGAGCCGGCCTGCTGACCGCGGTAGAACTGGAGGGTCTGGTTGACCTGGATGTGCAACCGGGTCATGAACTGGCGCGCGATCTTCGAGATGGCCGCCTGGTTCGGATTCTCCGGCTCCTCGTAGGCCCCTCCCAGGCTGACAAAACCTTCGGCAATCTTGATCTGGTCCGCCGCGTCGAACGCCAGCTTCATTTCCGTTGCGAAATCCTGGGTGATCGAGTTGGCGCCCAGGTTGATGCTCCGCGAATAGACCTTCCCCTTCTCGAAAAACAGCAGGTTGCTGGTCTTGGCCCCGATATCCAGCAGCATGGTGCACCCTTCCAGGTCGCCGTAGCTGTAACGAAACGCGTTGCACAGGGCCGCCGCCGAGACATCAGCCAACTGCAGACTCAAACTCGCGTCGGAGGTCAGGCGGAACAGGCGCTCGATCACATCCGCCTTGATGGCCACCAGCAGGACCTCGAGCTCCCCGCCGGGTGTGCTCCCCAGGATCTGGTAGTCCCACACCACCTCGGCGAGCGGGAACGGCACGTTCTGCTGCGCCTCGTACTGGATGATCTGGGTGACCTTGCCGGCGTCCACCGGCGGCAGTTTCACGAACTTGGAGAAGACGTGGAAGCCGGGGGCGCAAATGTTCACGTTCCGGGCGCCGCTGCCCAACTCGGTGATCGCCGCCTGAAGCGCCTTCAGCACCGCAGCCTCACGCTTGGATTCCACCGCGCCGTCCTGGCCCAAAGGCTTCAGCGTGTAGCGGCGCAAAATCAGGGCGCCCGCCTCGCTGGTCTCGAACTCCGCCACCTTGAGGCTGCCCGCCCCAAAATCAACGGCCAGAAATGTCTTTGTGCTCAGCATCGGTCCGCAGGAAAATGTCCACCCAACGCAGCCACCGCCGCCTGGGAAAAATTCCGGTGCGTGGGGATTACTGGAAGAATCCAAGGCGGTCAAATAGAAAATCAGGAGACGAGACAGCGCGACGGCAAGACCGCGGGGCCACGCGATCCCGAGACGGCGGGACCAAGGGGCGCGGCCAGCGGTCCGGCCCATCGTCGGGGCTCCCTCGGGCGCACTTGACACTGTCCCGGCGCGCGGCCTTCAGGCCGCTTCAGGGTTCGAGCGCCTCAAGACGAAGCTACTGGCCGGTGGGCGGGTGGACGGTGAAGCGGCGTAAACGCCGCGCTCCCGCCGATTTGGCCTCGTGGACAGTGTCAAATGCACCCGGCTCGCTCGCGCAAGCCCGGCCATTCTCATTTTGGCCCGGAGCGCGGCTCCATGAGCCGCAGCACCCCCGCCACGGAAGGCCGTTCTCAAGCTTCCAGTGGCCTGGTTCCAGTCGAAGCGGCTGCGGGTCGCGGACCCGCGCTCCAAAATGAGAACTGCTGGCGCAAGCCAGAATAGGGTTGAACCAGCGCGTGAATTCTGGTGCATTGGCAGCGTCAAGTTCCAAAAGGCCATGAACACACTTCGCATCCTCCTCCTGGCGCTCTTGCCGGGCCTCGCCTCCACCGCCCACGCCGCCCAAACAGCCCAGGCCCGCCTCTGTAGCTGGTCGCTGCGCTTTAGCGGCGCCAGTGCCAACGGCGGCGGAGGATTCACCTACACGCTTGACCTGACCACTATCGGGTCCGGCCTGAACGGCGAGCTGGCCATCGATACCGACCAGACCGGATACAGCCACTACAGCTCCGTGGACCTGTATGAGGAGTATTGGCTGGAGGGAACCTTCCAAGGCTTCCTGGCCGTGGATGTGCCCGATGCCGGCGATGCCAACGGGAACGGCTTCCCGGATTTCTTCGAAGTCTCGCAGCCGGTGAACGGCCTTGCGACGACTGGATTTCTCCAGGTCCCCGGCATTGCTTACCTCGGCGATGTCCAGGCCACCTGGTCTCGGAACGCGGGGTCCGCCCAAGGCACCTGTGTCCTCACCGTGCCCGACCCCGCCAATCCGTTCGTAGACCTGAACTTTTTCCATTCCTTCGAGCTCCTCGAATACCAAGGCGTGCTCACCTACACACCAGGCACGACCAATGTGGCGGGCACGCTCTCGGTGACGAACACCGCCCTTACCGACACCCTGCGGGGTCCGCTGCAATTCGCGAAATCCACCACGAACCCGACGAACGAACTGACCCTGTGGAGCGCCAGCCTCACCAACGCGCTCGCCCAGGGGATCGGTCTCTACACCAACACGATGTTCTTCCGCGAGGCCGCCTACCCCACCAACTACTTCGGCAACGTGGAGTTTCTGGACGGCGACCTGAACACGCTCGAGGCGGACTATTACACCTGGCAGCTTTCCCTTGACGACCTGAACGATGCGGACGGCGACGGGATCCCCGACTTCAGCGACGCGCCAGCGCTCCCGCGCCGGCCCCTGCTGTCCCTGACCCGTGGCGCCACCAACCTCTGGCTGACGCTCAGGGGCGATGTCGGCTGGACCAACCAGATCCAGACCGTCACCAACCTGACCTCGACGAACTGGCTGACGGTGCTGACGCTGAAGCAGACCAATGATCCGCAGACGGTTTCCCTGCCCCTGCCCAGCGGCCGGACCTTCTGGCGCGCCTGGATTTCCGCCGGACCCTGAGGGGCACAAGTTGGGTTGGCTGGCGGTGGCCAGCGGGAACCGGGGCCCTCGAAGCGGCCGCGAGATTGCCTACTCCCACTCGATTGTGCCGGGCGGTTTGCTGGTGATGTCGAACACGCACCGGTTCACGCCGCTCACCTCGTTGATGATGCGGTTGGACACCTTCTCCAACAGTTCGTAAGGAAGCTTCACCCAGTCGGCCGTCATGCCGTCCTGCGATTCCACGGCGCGCACGGCAATGGTGAAGTCGTAGGTGCGTTCATCACCCATCACGCCGACGCTCTTGCAGGGCAGCAGCACGGCGAAGCTTTGCCAGAGTTTGTAATACCAGTCGCTGGCCTTCATCTCCTCGACCACGATGGCGTCGGCCTGGCGCAGGATGGTGAGTTTCTTGGGGGTCAACTCACCGAGACACCGCACGGCCAGCCCGGGTCCGGGGAACGGCTGCCGATACACGATCTCGGGCGGCAACCCCAACTCGAGTCCCAGCACGCGCACCTCGTCCTTGAACAGGCAGCGCAGGGGCTCGACCAGCTTGAACTTCATCCGTTTGGGCAAACCGCCGACATTGTGATGGCTCTTGATCAGCGCCGCCGGATTGCCGCTGATGGGGACGGACTCGATGACGTCGGGATACAGGGTCCCCTGGGCCAGGAAGTCGGCCTTGCCGGCCCGCTGGGTGGCCGCCTGGAAGACTTCGATGAAGGTCTTGCCGATGATCTTGCGCTTGCGCTCCGGGTCCGTGACGCCCTTCAGCCGCTTGAGGAACAGCCGGGTGGCATCCTCGTACTGCAGCTTCACCTGGAAATGCTTTCCAAAGACCTGGCGCACCACGTCTGCCTCGCGCGCCCGCAGCAGGCCGTTGTTGACGAAAATACAGGTGAGTTGACTGCCGATGGCCCGGTGGATGAGCGCCGCCGCCACGCTCGAATCGACGCCGCCGCTCAACCCCAGGATGACGTGGCCCCGGCCGACCTGCGCACGGATGTCCTCCACCGCCTGGTCGATGTAATTGCGCATCGTCCACTCCTTGCCGCAGCCGCAGATCTTGTGGACAAAATTGGAGAGGATCTCGCGTCCGCGCGGGGTGTGGGCGACCTCGGGATGAAACTGGAACCCGTAAAACCGTTTCTCGCGCTGCTCGATGACCGCGTAATCGGAATTGTCGCTCGCCGCCACCACGGCAAAGCCCCTGGGCAGCCGGGTGAGTTTGTCGCCGTGCGAGTTCCAGACCTGGAGGCTGGACGGCAGCCCTTCGAACAGCGCGCAACTCTTGTCCAGCACCCGCAGCGTCCCCTTGCCGTATTCGCGCTTCTGGCCGCGCTCGACCTTGCCGCCCAGGTAGTGCGCCAGCAACTGCACGCCAAAGCAGATGCCCAGGATGGGCACACCCAGCTGGAACAGCCCCCGATCCGGCAACGGCGCATCCGGTGCGTAAACGCTCGAGGGGCCGCCGGACAGAATCAGCCCGCGCGGTTTCAGGGCGGCGATCTCGCGGGCCGGGGTGTTGTAGGGCAGGATGACCGAATACACGTTGCACTCGCGGATGCGCCGCGCGATCACCTGCGTGTATTGCGACCCGAAATCCAGAATGACGATCTGCTCCACCATGCGAAAAAGGGAGAGTGTGGGCCGGGCACGGCGCTTGGCCAGTGAAAACTGACAAGGAGCGAAAGGGCTCGGCGGATCTGCGTTCAGCCGCTTCGGGGACGCGTGTCCCGCGAGACCGGACAGCCTACTGGGGCACCACACTCACCTGGCCGGTGGCGGGATTGTAAACGATTTTTTTCCCGTAGGGCGCCGCGGGGATCTTCGCGATGTACTTCATCGTGACCAATTCGTTCAGATCCTTCGGCAACCGCCCCTCACTCACCTGGAACATCTGCACCGCCTGGGTCAGCGAGCTGATGTCCACCGTCTTCACGGCCTGCTGTTTGGCGTTGCCGACCGCCCCGAGATAGTCCACCGGCGCGGTGAGGGGGCTGGAGGACGAGACCGAGTTGGTCGGTTGACCCGGCTTGCCGCTCTGGTCACTGCATCCCACAACCAGGGCGACGGCGGCACAGAAGATCGGAAGCGCGAGTTTCATGGGGGCAACGTAGCCGGGTTTGCCCGGTTGAGCAATCCCCCGGCTGACTTCGCCCAGCCCGTCTGGCTGCGGACGGTTCATGGGAAGGCATCCAAGGCCACCAGCTCCCGGGCCTGTTGAACCAAGCCCAGATCCTGCGTCAGATCGGCAAACCGGAACCGGGGGGCCCCGCTCTGCTGTTGCCCCAACAACTCGCCCGGACCCCGCAGTTTCAAATCCGCCTCGGCAATGCGGAATCCGTCCGTGGTGTCCTCCAGCACCCGCAGCCGTTCCCGCACCTCCGGCGTCTTCGCTTCGGAGACGAGGATGCAGTGGGATTCGTGCGCGCCCCGTCCGATGCGCCCGCGCAACTGGTGCAACTGGGCCAGGCCGAACTGCTCGGCGTTCTCGATCACCATCACCGTGGCGTTCGGAACATCCACCCCCACCTCCACCAACGAGGTGGCCACCAGCACCCCAATCGACCCGGTGCGGAAGCCGGTCATCACCCGTTCCCGCTCCCCCGCTTTGAGTCGCCCATGCAACAACCCGGCCTGGTGCGGGGCCAGCGCGGCTTCAATCCGCTCGTACTCCCGCAGCACCGCCTTGGTGGTTCCGCCCGCGGTGTCCTCCACGCGCGGATAAACGACATACGCCTGGCGCCCGGCCTCGAGTTGGGTCCGGACGAACTCCCAAACCTTGGGCAATCGGTCGGCCGGCCGGACAAAGGTCCTCACACGACCGCGACCGGCTGGCAGGCGGTCGATCACGGACACATCCAGGTCGCCATAGAGGGTGAGGCCCAAGGTGCGCGGGATGGGGGTGGCGGTCATCACCAGCAGATGCGGGTAGTGGCCCTTGCGCAGCAACTGCTCCCGCTGCTCGACCCCAAACTTGTGCTGCTCATCGATGATCACCAGGCCCAGGCGCGGGACGGCGAAGCCGGATTCGATCAGCGCGTGCGTGCCGATCACGAGCGCACCCGATCCCCGATCTGCCAGCTCCGATCGTTCAGGGCTTGCTCCCTTGCGGCTTCCGGTTTGCAGCTCGACAGTCACCCCCAGCGGCTCGAACCAGCGGGTGAAGTTGCGGAAGTGTTGGTCGGCCAGGATTTCCGTGGGCGCCATCAGCACCACATGGAATCCGCTCTCCAGCGCCATCAAGGCCGTGCAGGCGGCGACGGCGGTTTTGCCCGAGCCCACGTCCCCTTGCAGCAGACGCCGCATCGGATGCGCCCCCCCCAGGTCCTCGCGAATCTCCCGCAACACCCGGGTTTGGGCGTCCGTGAGGACAAAGCCGAGTTGAGCCAGGAAGGGTTTGATCAGGTGGTTGTCGCCGCGACACGGCAGACCCCGCGCCTTGGCCTCGAACCGGAGCCGCCGCGCCCGGATTTCACGCTGCAGAACGATGAACTCGTCCAAGGCCAGCCGCTGCCGGGCCCGCTCGGCGTCCTCCAACGTTTCCGGGCAATGCAGCATGTGGATGGCTTGTTCCCGTGGGACAGGCCTCGTGCCTGTCCCCACACTTGGGGTTGGGTTCGCAGGCCCAGCGGGCACCGCTTCGACCCAAGGCTCTGCTGCAAGTTCAGGAAGCGGCGCGGAGGACCCGCGGGTGATCTTCACGGGGGCGATCTGTTGCGCGGCCGACCGGCCCTCGCCAGCGGCAGGTGAGTCGGAGGACAGGCTGGAAGCCGGTCCTGTTCTCTGGAGCGTCCGCCAGATCAATCCCCGCAGCCAGCGCTGGGGCAACCCCTCGGTCAGCGGATACACCGGCACGATGCGGCCCATGTGGATCGAGCTCTCCTCGCCGGCCTCGACCACCTCGGTTTCGGGATGGTCCATGGTGCGGGGCTTGAGTCCGGTGAGCTTGCCGAACACCAGCACATCATCGCCCACGGCGAAGTAGTTTTCCATGAACGGGAGATTCCACCACCGGCAGTGCAGCCGCGCGGTGCCGTCCTCGAGGACCAGCTCGAACACCGACTTGGCGCGCCTGCGTAATGTCTTCACGCCCATGGCGGCCACGGTGCCGCGCGTGAGGGCCGCTTCCGCGGTCGAAAGTTGTGCGAGGGGACGGAACTGCCGCCGATCCTCGTAGCGCCGTGGCCGGTGCAGCAGCAGATCCCCGACGGTGCGGATCTCGAGACGGGCCAGTTGCGCGGCCCGCTCGGCACCCACGCCCCACAACGCCGTGACCGGTCGGTCCGGCGGACGCGCAGAAGGTTGGGCGGGCGCAGCGGCCATCGAGGGCACGGTAGAAAGCCGATGCCGCAAGTTCAATGCAAAGCCGGTCCGCCCACCACCGGCGTCCAGCAGCGCCGCGACCTCACTTCAGATTCTGCGGGTTGAGGGGCTTGAGGTCCTTGGTCACAAACAATCCGTCCTTGCGGATCAGTTCGCCGTCGAACCACACCTCGCCCCCGCCCCACTCCTTGCGCTGGATGAGGACCATGTCCCAGTGAATGGCCGACTGGTTGCCGTTGCCGCAATCGGCATACGCCTGGCCGGGCGTGAAGTGCAGCGAACCCGCGATCTTCTCGTCGAACAGGATGTCGCACATCGGCTGGAGGATGTGGGGATTGAATCCCAGCGCGAACTCGCCGATGTAGCGGCCCCCGGCGTCGGTATCGAGGATCTCGTTCAACCGCCGGGTGTGGCTGGCGGTGGCCTGGACCACCTTCCCGTCCTTCAGCTCGAGGCGGACATTCTCGAACCGGGTCCCGGCATACAGGGTGGGCGTGTTGAACTGGATCACCCCGTTGGCCGAGGTCCGGGTCGGGCACGAGAACACTTCGCCGTCGGGAATGTTCCGATCGCCCCGGCACATCTTGGCGCCGATGCCTTTGAGGCTGAACGTGAGGTCGGTGCCGGGCCCCTTGATCTGCACGCGGTCCACCTTCGACATGCGCCGGTGCAGCGGCTCCATCGCCCGGGCCATCTTGCGGTAGTCCATGGTACAGACGTCGAAGTAGAGGTTCTCGAACGCCTCGGTGCTCAGGCCCGCCGCCTGGGCCATGCTTGGCGTGGGCCAGCGCAACACACACCAGCGGGTCTTGCCCACCCGATGGTTCAGCACCGGACGCAGCACGCGCGAGTAGAGGGACATCTGGTCGCCGGGCACGTCGGAGGTTTCATTGGCGTTGGCGCTGCCACGGATGGCAATGTAGGCCTGCACCTTGCGCATCCGGAACAGTTCAAGGTCGCGGATCAACCGGGCCTGCGCCTCCCCGACCCCCTG
Source organism: Verrucomicrobiota bacterium (assembly GCA_025457615.1). Classification (GTDB taxonomy): domain Bacteria; phylum Verrucomicrobiota; class Verrucomicrobiia; order Limisphaerales; family DSYF01; genus JALOTU01. The sequence goes on along the minus strand of JALOTZ010000002.1, from coordinate 75,799 downwards.
GAGCACCTCGCGCGTGATGCGGGTGTGCCGGGTCTCAATCAGGGGTATCCCGCCCGCGGCCCGAACGGCCCGCATGAGTTCGATGGAAAACTCGTCGGGCACATCGATCATCTCGAGCAGCACGACGTCGTTTCGCTGAACCTTGGTCGAGTAGGTGACCAGCACCCTGGCCAGCTTGGAATAGCGCGGATCGGTCATAAGATCGGAAAAGCTAGGCCAACCGGCGCCGTTGTCGAGCCGCCAGGCGTGGAGTTCCGGGGGAACAAATCAGCTTCCGCGGAACCGAAGCGCCGGAACCGGCGTGAGGAAACACGGGCAGGAGGCCCAAGGAGGAGGGCCGCTTGCGGTCGTCGCCGACCGCAATCCGGCCGGGCGTTACCCGTTGAGCCGGGCCAGCAGATGGTGGACGAAGGCGGTGTTGTGGCATTGCAGGTAGTGCATCGCACCCCCCATGCGGGCATAGCTCTTGCAGAAGCGCAGGTAGTAGGCCGGGTTGCTCTTCGGCGGCTCGCCGGCGGACCAATCCCAGCTCCCCCCGTCCTGCAGGTCCACGACATACATGGAATGGCCTTCGAGAATCGCGCGTCCATCCTGCAACCGCAGGTTGTTCACGCAACTGACGCTCTTCTCGAACACTTGCGGGCCCATGACGGCCGAGCCCACCGACAACACCACCCCGCCATCCAAACCCTCCACCGCGCGGCTGAACGAGCGGAAATCCTCGCCGCCCGCGCGCCCGATCGCCGCGCCGCTGAACAGCGGATGCGTGGCATAAATGTCGTAGCCGATGCCCGGATGCGCGGTCAACGGCACCCGGCACTCGAAGGCCGTGCCGACGATGGAACTTTGCCGGTGCGGATGCTTCACCTCGATCCGACCCCCGGCGAGTTGGTGGCGGAGCATGGTTTGCAACAGGTCGGCCCGGGCGGCGGTGAAGGGATGACCCGGCTCGGAAACCACCAGGCGCTTGAGCTCATCCACGGAAGGCAAGGACGTTCCATCCTCGCAGATGAAGCGGCCGAGGCTTCGACCGAAACCCTCACCCCGGAGGGCGCCGGCGAGGACCGCGAGGTTGATGGCGCGGCCGGTTTCGTCCCAGGTGCCGAACTGGCCCCGGGCAATGTTCTCGCGCACGCTCTCCTCCGTCTGGCCGAAATATGCCAGCTCCCAGTCGTGAATGGTGCCCGCGCCGTTGGTGGCCAGGTGGGTGAGCCAGCCTTGCCGGATCAGGGTGTTCACAATCGCCATGGCCCCGTTCTTCACCAGATGGCCGCCGTAGATCAGCATCACACTCGCCCCCCGCTGCCGGGCCGCGCGAATCGCCGCCGCGCAACCCTCGATCACCGCGCGCGCGGCGTCCGCCACCGCCGGAGGCGCTGACGCCGGCTCCACCAGGATGCGGTTGAGCGGACTGAGCGTGTGGCGCTGCGCCAGCGGTTTCACGTTCACGCGGGTCAGATCGAGGGGTGGTGGGAATTCACTCATGCGAGACAGGGGAAAGGGTCAGATTCCAAGCGCCTGGAGCCCCGCCACCAACAGGGGCGCCGCAGCCAGGCTGGGCAGGTAATCGGCCAGTTCAATGCGTTTCGATTCGAGGACGACCAGCGCCATGGCAAACATCAGCACCCCGGCCGTGGCGAGGATCGGTCCGATCAGCCCGTGAGTTTCCAGCCAGGGCCTCAGAAACACCCGGGCGCACAGGGCGAGGGTGCCTTGAAAGGCCAGAACGGGCAGCGCGGCCGCCATCGAGGCCCGGCCGAACAGTGACACAAACCCCATCGTGGCCAGTCCGTCCATGATCGCCTTGACCACCAGGGGAGCCCAGAGGTTCGACAGCCCGTCCACCAGCGCCCCCACAATTCCCAGCGGCGCCGCGCAAAACACAATGGCGCAGGCATGAAACGCCTCGGCAAACGGCAGCGGCCTGTCCGGTTTGGCCGCCTCCAACCGATCCCGGGCGTAGCGTCCGAGGTGATTCGACGCGCGCTGCAACCGCAGAAGCCGGCCCAGCGCCCGGCCAACCATCATGGACACCAGCACGATGACCAGGAGACGCAGCATGCGGGGAAAGGTCAATCCATCCAGGCCGCGCCAGATCAGCCAGAACCCACAAAGCACCGTGGCGAACCCGAGCCACAACTTCAAGAGGCCCTGGGTCGAGGCGGCCATGGGCGTCTTGCGCCACAGACCCGCCAGACCCCCGGCCAGGATGCCGAACACGTTCAGGATGGTTCCAACCACGGCTCCACTGAATCATTCCCGCAGGCGCGTTCAAAGCGCAAAAGCAGGGTCCCCACCCCGGGCGCGCGGGAGGAAACCCTGAAGCGCACAGATCTCAGGGGGCCCGGGCGTCCCCCTGCCCCTCCATTCCTCCCCCGTCCGCTGGGCGAGGACACCTGCGCCACACGCGGGTTCAGGGAAACGCAGCAACTCTCGAAGCGTGACGTGTCCCAGCCATTCCCAGTTCGGAGCGCGGGTCCGTGACCCGCAGCGGCTGCGCCTGCAACCAGGCCGCTGAACCATTGAGCGTCGCCTTCCATTGCGAGGGCGCTGCGGGTCGCAGACCCGCGCTCCGAGCCATCCTGAGAATGGCTCGAAGTGTCCACGAGGGGCTTGATGCAGCGCACCTTCTGGGGAAGACTTGGAGCCGAATCTGTCAAACCACACCAAACCATGAACCAGAACCGACTCATCGCCTTGTTGACCGAAGATCTCGGGCCTGAGCCTTCGGCGATCATCCGGTAAAATTCTATGGCCGAACACAAAGCCAACATCTCCTGGAAGGGCGGGAGTCCGGACTTCCTCAAGGGCCGCTTCACCCGTGATCACACCTGGACCTTCGACGGCGGGCTCAGCGTTCCGGCGTCCGCCGCGCCGTCCGTGGTGCCGCCGCCCTTGTCGAACCCGGCCGCGGTGGATCCCGAGGAGGCCTTCGTGGCCGCGTTGGCCAGTTGCCACATGTTGACGTTCCTTTTCCTCGCCTATCGCAAGGGGATTCAGGTGGAGGCTTACGAGGATGAGGCCGTGGGGGTCATGGCCAAGGGTGAGAACGGCGTGCCCTGGGTGAGCCAGATCACGCTCAACCCGAAGATCCGCTACGGCGGAGAGCGTCCGCCCACGCGGGACGAGGAAGCCGAACTGCACCAGCAGTCGCACCGCTACTGTTACATCGCCAACTCGCTGAAGACCAAGGTGGTGGTCAGCGGATTCGAAGCGGGGCCGGTCTAAAGGGCATCCTCCTCCCCTCCGTTACCGGTCCCCGCTCGAGCCTGGTCGAGCCCCTGGATCAGGAGAAAGATCGGGGCCGGAGCATCAGCGCCACGGGGTTCGCAGCAACCCGGTGATCTCCCGCACGGACGGCACCTTCAGCCACCAGGCCAGCGCCGCATAGGCCAGCGCCGCGGCGGTGGCCGGCCCGAACACCTCGCCGATTTTCAGCCACAGGCTGGCATGTCCCAGGTGTTGGTCCCACAGGCCGAGCCCGAACCAGGCCACCACCCCGGCCACCGCCCCGGCCGCCAGCATGGACGGCAGGGAGGACCAGAACTCGCCGAACTGCAGGGGCCCGATCTTCCGGCGCAACGCATAAACCAGCAGCGCGGCGTTGACCGCGGCACTCAGGGTGTTGGCCACCCCGAGCCCCCCCTGTTTCCAGCCGGGCTTGAAGAGGACGATGAGCGCCAAGGTGAAAAGGATGTTCAAACCCAGACACAGCACGCTGATGCGCATCGGGGTCCGGGTGTCGCCCAGGGCGTAGAAGGCCCGCGCACAGATGTTGATCGCCGAGAACAGCACCAGGCCCGGGGCCAGACAGGCCACCGCGAAGGCCACACGGACCGTCGAGCCGGAACTGAATTCACCGCGCTCGAACAACAGCCGCACGATCGGTTCCGCCAGCAGGATCAGCAGCACCGACGCCAGCAGGTTGACGAAGACCATGTGACCGAGACCCTGCCGCAGTGTGCTGCGAAACCCGGCGTGGTCCCGCTCCGCCGCCAGCCCGGACAGCGCCGGCAGGAGGAAGGTGGCCAGCGACACCCCGAACAGGCCCTGCGGCAATTCCATCAATCGCACCCCGTAGTTGAACGAGGCCACGATCGAGGCATCCACCCAGAAGGCGATCCCCTGCGTGATGAGCATGTTGATCTGGTAGGAGGCCACGCCCAGGGTGCCGGGAATCATCCGCGTGCCCACGCTGCGCACCACGTCATTGCCCCGGGGTGAAACCCACTCGAAACGCCAGCCCTCGCGGGCCAGGGTGGGCAGTTGAAACGCCGCCTGCGCCACGCCGGCCAGCAGGACGCCGATGGCCAGACCATAGATCTGCTCGTGCAGTGCGGCGCCGAAGCGCGGGGCCAGCCAGAGCACCGACGCGATCATGACCACGTTGAGCATGGCGGCGCACAACGACGGCATGAAGAAATGGCCGCGCGAGTTCAACATCCCCATGAAGACCGCCGTCAGGCAGACCAGCAGCATGTAGGGGAACATCCAGCGCAACAGGCGCAGCATGAGGTCCAACTGCGCGTCGTCGGCGGCCGCGCCGCTGGCCAGGCAGATCGAAACCGCCACCAGGACCAGCCCGACCACCGCGCTGGCGGCCAGGATCAGGGCCGAGATCACCGCGTTGGCCGCGCGCCACATCTCGCGCTCCCCTTCGGTCTTCTCCTTGGCTTTGAAGAGGGGGATGAAGGCGGCCGTCAACGCTCCTTCGCCCAGCAGCCGGCGAAAGAGGTTGGGAATCATGAAAGCGAGCTGAAAGGCGCCCGCCACCCACCCGTCGCCCATGAAACGCGCGTAAACCATCTCCCGCACCATCCCCAGCACGCGGCTGGTCAGGGTGGCGGCGGCCATCGCGCCGGAACTTTTCAGCATTTGCGACATGCGGATCCAAGGCTAGGAGCGCGGTGCGCCCGTTCAAAGCGGAAACCTGAGCGGCAGGGGCCGTTCGGACATTTCGGGACCGAAGCAAAACATCCTGTCCGCAACCCGCAAGAGCTTCCCGATCGCCGCCCCACTGGATGTTCGATGTCGGATCCCCGGGGTTCCGGGAGGGGAACCACCTCCAGGCATTGGACGTGAGCTGGCACCATGAACCCCTGAAGCGTAGCCGCCCATGTGAATGGGCGGATGGACACTCGTTCGCAGCGCCGGTCCGCGCTTTCACAAGCGCGGCTACCAAGGGGCCGGTTCAGGGGGAGTGACTCATCCCACGAACCGCCGGATCAGCGTGGTGGCGTTATGCCCGCCGAAGCCGAACGAATTGTTGATGGCGGCATCCACCCTCATCTCGCGGGCCTGGTTGGCGGCGTAGTCCAAATCGCACTGCGGGTCCGGGTTCTGGAGGTTGATGGTGGGCGGCACGACCCCGTTCTCGATCGCCTTGATGCACACCACCAGTTCGGCGGCGCCGGCGGCGCCGAGCATGTGGCCGGTGGCGCCCTTGGTGGAGCTGACCACCAGGCGTCTGGCGTGATCGCCGAACACGGACTTGACCGCCAGCGTCTCGGCGATGTCGCCCTGGGGCGTCGAGGTGCCGTGGGCGTTGACGTACTGAATGTCGCCGGGGTTCATGCCCGCACTTCGCAGGGCCATCTGCATGCAACGGGCGGCGCCTTCGCCACCCGGGGCGGGCGCGGTCAGGTGATGCGCGTCGGCGGTATTCCCGTAACCCACCAATTCGCAATAGATGCGGGCCCCGCGCGCCCGGGCATGTTCCAACTCCTCAATCACCACCACCCCGGCTCCCTCGCCCATCACAAAGCCATCCCGATCCACGTCGAACGGACGTGAAGCGGCCTGGGGATTGTCATTGCGGGTGCTGAGCGCCTTCATGGCGCAGAAGCCGCCGATGCCCACCGGCACGATGGTGGCCTCGGCGCCGCCCGCCAGCATGACGTCCGCATCGTTCATCTTGATGTTGCGCCAGGCCTCGCCGATGGCGTGGTTGCCGGTGGCGCAGGCCGAACAGGTGGCGTAGTTCGGACCGCGCAGGTTCCAATACATGGAGACCAGTCCGGACACCATGTTGCCGATCAACATGGGGATCATGAAGGGGGACAGCCGACCCGGCCCGCGTTCGAGCAGGATCTGATGCTGCTGGGTGGTGGTGGACAGGCCGCCGATGCCCGACCCGATGATGGTTCCCACCCGATCAAGGTTGGCCCGGGCCAGGTCGAGGCCGGAATCGTTCAGCGCCTGCCAGGCGGCATGCACGCCCATCTGGGAAAACCGGTCGGTGCGCCGGACCTCCTTGGGCGAGGGGAAGGCGGGCGTGGGATCAAAGCCGCGCACTTCGGCGGCAATCTGACAATCAAACGCGGTGGCGTCGAAGGCGGTGATGCGATCCACGCCGCACTGCCCGGCGAGGAGGTTGTTCCAGAAGGACTGGACATCAGTGCCGACCGGGCTGACGACGCCCAGACCGGTGACGACGACGCGACGGTCTGCGGATGGATTGGCCATAAAATAACCGGGGCAGCCCCGGCGCAAAACTCGCCAAGGCTGCCCCGAAACCGTTGCTCAGACAATCACTTTTCCTGGAGCTCTTCGATGTACTTGATGACATCGCCGACGCTCTGGAGCTTTTCGGCCTGTTCATCGGGGATTTCGCTGCCGAACTCCTCCTCCAAGGCCATGACCAACTCGACGGTGTCGAGGGAATCGGCTCCCAAATCTTCAATGAACTTGGCCTCGGGCGTGACCTGCTCGGGCTTCACGCCCAGCTGTTCGACAATGATGTTCTTGACTCGTTGTTCTGTGGATTGGTCTGACATGGTGGTTATCTCCGATTCAATTTCGTGTGTGTCTATGCGAGCCCCCAAGGGCCGTCAAGCTCTGATTCTCGACTTTCTTCAGCCTCGCGGGTTGACAACCGGAGGCGGGGAATGAGCGATCCGCCACCCCCTCCCGGCTACATCACCATGCCGCCATCCACCGTCAGCACCTGCCCGGTGACGTACCGCGCGCCGGGGCTGGCCAGGAACAGCGCCGCGTGGGCGATGTCCTCGACCTGACCGAAACTTCCCACCGGGATGCGCTTGAGCAATTCCTTTTTCAGATCGTCGTTCAGCACCGCCGTCATGTCGGTCTCGACGAATCCGGGCGCAATGGCGTTGGCCGTCACGCCGCGCATGCCCAGTTCCTTGGCGACCGACTTGGTGAACCCGATCAGGCCCGCCTTGCTGGCGGCGTAGTTGGCCTGGCCCGCATTGCCCATCAGGCCGATCACCGAGGCAATATTGATGATGCGCCCGCTGCGTTGCCTGGCAAACGCGCGCACGAACGCCTTGGTGAAAAGGAAGGCGCCACGCAGATTGGTGTCAAGCACGGTGTCCCAGTCCTCCTCGCTCATCCGCATGAGCAAACCATCCCGCGTCACCCCGGCGTTGTTCACCAGAATGTCCACCCGGCCGGTGTCCGCCAGAATCTTCTCCCCCGCCGCGCTCACCGCCGCCGGGTCCGCCACATCCACCGCCAGCGCCCAGGCCTTGCGGCCCAGTCCCCGCACCTCGTCCGCCACCTTGGCGGAATTGGCCTCCGTGCGGGAGACGCAGACCACGTCCGCCCCCGCCTCGGCGAATTTCAGCGCAATGCCGCGGCCGATGCCGCGGCCGGCGCCGGTGACCACCGCGATTTGGTTTTCCAATGGTTTCATGCAGGGCCAGCGTGTTGTGGGTTGCGGGTTGCGTCAAGCATGCTCGCTCACACTCAGGCGGGGGGGGCGCATCTTCTTGACACTGTGCCGGGGCGCGGCCTTCAGGCCGCTTCAACGTCCGAAGGGCACGCGATGAAACGCTGGTTCCGCGGGCTGGCGAATGCTGAAGCGGCATGAAGGCCGCGCCCCGGCCAGAATTGCGTTCGAGGACAGTGTCAAGATGCAGCCAGGCGGGGGGCGGCGCCGACAACGTCCCGTCCCCGGGCCTGGCCCCAGGACGAGGGCGATCCCGCCGGCTCCATCCTGTGGCTTGTCTCCGGCGCCTGACAATGCTTCACTGGCGCGGTGGCCCGACCGCACGAACTAATCGAGTCTCACTACGGCTCGCCCGAGGACAAACAGCGTTACCTGCGCCACCTCTTCAATGAAGGAGCGCCGCATTACGACCGCATCGGCTGGATCGGCTCGCTGGGCACCGGCCAGACCTACCGCAAACGGGCGCTGCGGCTCGGGGGATTGCGTCCGGGCATGGACGTGCTGGACGTGGCTTGCGGCACGGGAGCGGTGACCCAGGCCATCCTGCGGGTCCTGGGCGGCTCGGGCACCGTGGTGGGAATGGATCCGAGTCCCGGAATGCTCAACCAGGCGCGGGCGCGGGTGCGGACCCGGTTTGTGGAAGGGGAGGCGGAGGCGCTGCCGTTCCCGGACAACACCTTTGATTTCCTCACCATGGGGTACGCGCTCCGGCACGTCACCGACCTGCACCGGGCGTTCGGGGAATACCGGCGGGTGTTGCGCCCCGGCGGACGCGTGTTGCTGCTCGAGATCACCCGGCCGACCCGGCCCTGGGCCCTGGCCCTGGCGCGTTTCTACTTCCGCGACTTCCTCGGCTGGATGGTCCGGTTAACGGGTGGAAACAAGACGTCGCAGGAAATGATGACTTATTACTGGGAGACCATCGAGGCCTGCGTGCCGCCGGAAACCATCCTGGGCGCGCTGCGCCAGAGCGGGTTCTCGGAGGTGAACCGCCGGGTGGACCTCGGCCTGTTCAGCGAATACCGCGGGCGCAAATGACGCCGGGCACCGCCGTTCCGCGCCGCTGCGGAAGGGGTTCGAGTCAGCCCGCCGTGCGGCCTGGTCCCCCGGAGTTGAAGCCATGATCGATCATCTGTCCGCCATCTGGCCGGTGTTGGCCAGCGCCCTGCACCTGCTGCTGGGCGGACTGGTCACCGTGCACGCCGTGCTGCACAAGCGCGACACGCGCGCGGTGATCGGCTGGGTGGGACTGGCCTGGCTGGCGCCTTATGTCGGCGCGCTGGTCTATTTCTGCTTCGGGGTCAACCGCATCAAACGCAGGGCCGTCTCGCTGGAGTTCCGCAAGGCCTGGGGCGTCCGGCATGTCATCACGCCAACCGACACCGAGATTGTGCATCAGGACCAGGTGGTCGAACGGCATCCCACCCTCGCCGGCCTGGCGCATCTGGGCCGTCAACTCACCAACCGCCCCCTCCTGCCCGGCAACCAGGTCATCCCGCTCGTCGATGGCGATGAGGCGTATCCGGCCATGGTCGAAGCCATCGACGGCGCCCGGCAGTCGGTTTCGCTCTGCACGTACATCTTCGACAGTGGCCGGGCCGGGGACCGGTTCCTCGATGCGCTGTCCCGCGCCCGGCAACGCGGGGTCGAGGTGCGGGTGTTGATCGACCATGTGGGGTCCCGCTACAGCGAGGTCAACATGATCACCCAGCTCAACCGGGCCGGGGTGCGGGCGGCGGGCTTCCTACCCACCCGGGTGCCGCGGTTTGCGCCCTACACCAACCTGCGCAACCACCGGAAGATCCTGGTCGTGGACGGCCGGACCGGTTTCACCGGCGGCACGAACATCCGCGACGGCCATTGCATGCGCTGGAAGCCTGCGTCGCCCGTGCAATGCCTGCACTTCCGCTTCGAGGGCCCGGTGGTCTGGCATCTGCAGGAAGCCTTCGCGGTGGACTGGGCCTTTGCGGCAGGCGAAACCCTCGAGGGCCCGGCCTGGTTCCCCGCCATCGAACGGCAGGGCGAAGTCTGGGCCCGCGGGATCGATGACGGTCCGGACGAGGACTTCGACAAGCTCGAGTTGGTGATGATCGGCGCGCTGGCCGCGGCCCAAAACACCGTGGACATCATCACGCCCTACTTTCTGCCCGACGCCGGCCTGATCCACGCCCTGAACTCCGCCGCCTTGCGCGGCGTGCGCGTCCGGATCGTGCTGCCCGCCGTGAACAATCTTCCGGTGGTGCATTGGGCGTCGCGGGCCTTGTGGCGACAGGTGCTCGAACGCGGCTGCGAGATTCATCTGACCCCGCCCCCGTTTGATCACACCAAGCTGTTCCTGGTGGACGGCATCTGGAGCCTGCTGGGCTCCACCAACTGGGATCCCCGCAGCCTGCGCCTCAACTTCGAGTTCAATGTCGAATGCTACGACGAGCAATTGACCGGCAGGCTCCTGCCCCTGGTCGAGCACCGCGTCGCCGCGGCTCAACGGGTGAGCCTCTCCGCGATGGACGCCCAGCCTCTGCCCGTGCGGCTGCGGGACGGGCTGGCCCGGCTGGCGTCCCCCTACCTTTAGCCCAGCTCTTTGAGAACCCGGCGATTCGGGCGCTTGAGATTTGGTGGCGCCCGATTATCCTACCGGCATGCCGATCTACGAGTTTCATTGTACGAAATGCGAGCGGGACAGCGAGGTGCTGGTGCGTTCCAGCCATTGGAAGGGGACGGCGTGTCCTCATTGCGGCTCGAAACGGTTGGAGAAAAAACTCTCGACCTTCGCCTCGACCACCGCCGGCGGGAGTGAACCCTCCGCCTGCGGCATGGGCGGCGGCGGGGGAGGCGGTTGCTGCGGCTGCGCCAGCGGCCGTCCGCATCGCCACTGACCCGAAGCCACCCCGTCCTCGATCCGGTCAGCTTCCCGCATGGCCGTTGCAGACCACGCGGGCCTGCAAACGGGTCAGGTCCTCAACCGCCCAGTCCGGATGGTGGGCGGCCAGTTCCTCCAAAGTCGCCCCGCCGGTGGCCACCGCCAGCACCCGGGCGCCAATGGAGCGTCCGCACTGGATATCCCAGGGCGTGTCACCCACCACCACCACCTCCTCCGGACGCAGGTCGTCCCCCAACAACCGCCGCGCGCGACGATAAGCCGCCGCCGCAATCCCGTTGCGGTCCTCGTGATCATCCGCGAACCCACCGGTCACGAACAGCTCCCACAGATCGAAATGGCGCAGCTTGATCTCCGCCCCCAGCCGGATGTTGCCGGTCAGCAGGCCGAGCAGCGGCGGATTCGGCAGGGCTTGCAGGCCGTCCAGGAAATCGAGGATGCCGCGGCAGGGCGCGCCGGCGCACTCGGCGATGAGATGATCCAGCCAGAACGCGTAGCGATCGAAGAACCGCTGAAAGTTCGCCGCCGAGGGCTCGATGGCGTGGATCCGGAAGAACTCCCGCACCAGGCTGACATCGGTGCGTCCGGCGAACTTCATCCGCTCGGTCCCATCCTGCGCGCCGAACTCGGTGGCGAAAACACGCGCAAACGCCTTCACGCCGGCACGACCCGTGTGGACCAGGGTGCCGTCAATGTCAAAAAAAACCACGCGAACCATTCGCCCGCCAGATTAGCCTTTCCCATCCGGATCATGCAATGGCGGAACCGCTCGGAACCGCAAGCCCCCTTGGGGAGCGCAGGTCCGCCCGACGCGAAGGCCCGGCCGGCCTGCTGCGGACAAACCTCCCGCCTGAAGGGCTTGCATCCCGGGCCGGCGTCCTTATGCTCAACCCTCGATTGGAGGGGACCGGGCGTTCTGGGGGACCCTGACACAAACAACAACAAACAACTAGGGAAAGGGATGAGTTATGGGTAAAGGGATGAGGTTGTACTTCGTTTCAATTCTGGGCGGAACACTGTGCGGTTCGCCACTGACCGCTCAGGTGCTTCTCCAAGGGGGGGATTACCGGCAGGACTTCGACTCGATCACCAGCGGCCTGCCGTCGGGGTGGTCGGTTTGGACCAACGCCACCCGCACCTCGCTGGGCGCCGAGGCATCGTTCGAGACCAACACCACCAGTTGGGCGGCCACGAGCGCGCAATTCAGAAACTGCGCCTCGGTCACCAACAACACCGGCCTCCTGGACACCAACGCGGCGGCCGCCACGCAACACACGTTCACCAACCGCGTGCTCGCGGTGCGCCAGGGAACCAGCTTTGGCGATCCGGGTGCGGCCTTCGTGCTGCGCCTGGCCAACACGCTGGGTTGGAGCAACCTCCAGTTCAGCGCGGACATGATGATGCTCGACGAGGAGGGACGGGAAACCATCTGGACGGTGGATTACGGCCTGGGCCTGACACCTTCCTCGTTCATCTCCCTGGGCACCTGCACCAACACGGGAACGCCCGGGACGATTCAACGACCGACGTTCACGCTGGGGCCTGACGCGAACAATCAGCCGCAGGTCGTAACTCTGCGGATCGCGGCCCTGGACCCGGCCACTGGAACGGGGAGCCGGGATACGTGCGGCTTGGACAACGTCCGGCTTGCAGGCCAGTCCGCCGCGTCGGCTTCCGTGCCCTTGGACATCAAGCGGACGGACAGCGGCGTGGAGCTGACCTGGCCTGATCCGGAGTTTAGTCTGCAGGCTGCTTCCGCCCCGTGGGGCGAGTACACCAATGTGCCCGGCGCAGGCAGTCCGCATTCCCACCCGCTGAATGGCGGGCAGATGTTCTTCCGGCTGGTCAAATAGGCGGACGGACCTATCCGTTCTGAACGGCGCGAGGGCGGCTCCGGCCGCCCTCGTTGGGGACCAGAGGGCCCGGGGACAGGAGGGGTGGAGTTTGCGGGTGCGGCTTAGGATCCGGAACCGAATCCGCCGCGGGTCCACAGATGCACAAAGGCGCTGGCAAACTCCTGTGGAACCACTTCGATCCGCTTCGAGATTGCCTCCGGCCGCGCCCATTCCCCGCGCTCGATCTCCTGCGGGTTCAAGTCAAACGGACCTTCACCCTGGCAACGATAGACCCAGACATGTTCCTGATCCGTCTGCGGGCAGGCGGCCAGCTTGAACAGGCGTTGCGGGGGCCGGGAGGGCTTGAAGCCCAGTTCCTCGGCCAGCTCCCGCAGCGCACAGGTCTCGTAGTCCTCGCCGCTGTCCACATGTCCGGACGCCGACGAATCCCAGAGTCCGGGCGACTTGTCCTTGGTCATGGACCGCTTCTGGAGGAAGACCTCGCCCTGCGCGTTGAAGACCAGCACATGCACCGCGCGATGCATCAGGCCCCGGGCATGCACCTCGCGGCGCGGCGCCCGGCCCACCACTTCATCCCGCTCGTTGACGATGTCAAAGATTTCTTCGCTCATGATCTGACTTGATCCTGTGCCGCGCTCCCACAACGGACCGCGGGTCCACGACCCGCAGCAGCCACGCTGCTCCACATGCCCACCTCCAATCCGAAAGTCCTCCGCACCTGCGCCGCCGCTGCGGCTCACGGAGCCGCGCTCCTGGATTGGCCCCCCGCCGCCCCGGCGAGCTGCGTGGTGAGGTTTACGAACTGGTCCAGACTCACCGCCTCGGCCCGGATCTGCGGCGACAAACCCGCGTAAGGGAACGCCGCCTCGAGCGCTTCCGGCGTCCAATCCTGCTTCAACAGTTTGAACATCATCTTGCGGCGCTGGCTGAACGCGCGCTTCACAATCCGGACATAGGCCGGACGCATGGGTTCGGGCAGCCGCACCGCCGCGCGCCGGCGCAGGATGATGCAGGCGGAATCCACGTCCGGCTCCGGAAAGAAGCATCCCGCCGGAATTTTGAACCAGCCACCGGGCTCGTAGTCCAGTTGAACCAGCAGGGTCAGCACGCCGAAATCCTTGTGGCCCGGGCCGGACATCAACCGTTGCGCCACTTCCCACTGGAGGGTCGCCACGATCACCCGGGGTGCGCGGGAGCCCTGACACAGCTCGACCAGGATCGGCGAGGCGACCGAATAAGGGAGGTTGGAAACCATCTTCCAATCCGACCAGTCGTGTGTTTCCCGCTTCAGCAACTCCAGCGCGTCCGCGTGGAGCAGGTGCAGCACCGGCGTCCCGCCCGTCCCCTTGTCGCCATCGGGCTTCCCCGGTGTTTCAGGCTGGAGATCGACGGGATCCTTGGTGCGGGGCGGAACCGCAGGCAGGCTGGAAGCATGCGCCACGTTGAACCGCTCTTCCAAGACCTTCACCAGGCGCGCGTCCTTCTCGATCGCGACCACCAAACCGGCCCGCTTCAGCAAGTGTTCGGTCAAGGGTCCCAGGCCGGGACCGATTTCCAACACGGCGTCCGCCCGGGAAATCTCCGCCGCGTGGGCTATGCGCTCGAGCGGATGCGGGTCGTGCAGGAAGTGTTGTCCCAGGGATTTCGTCAGTTGAATCCCACGCCGGTCCAGGCACTTTCGAATCTCCGAGAGCGTCATCGGGTTCGGGTTGGATGCCGCCCCGGGCGGACGTGGCGCAGACGGGAGTGTGATGCCGGCTGGGAAAGCGGCGCCCGGTCACCGCCCTCCAGGAACCGCGCCAGTTCGCGCACTGCACGCCTGAGCTGGGCCTCGGTGATCGTCAGCGGCGGGGTGAAACTGATCACGTTCCCGTGCCCGCCCTCGGGCAGCAGGATGAACCCGCGGGACAACATGCGCTTGATGATCTGAAGGGCTTCCGTGGTCGCGGGCGAACCGTCGGCATGGCGCAGGTCAAGGCCGGCCATCAGGCCCAGCCCGCGGACATGGTGCGTGTGGCGCACGGCGTCAAGGAGGCCGAGGAGCAGTTTGCCGAGCCGGGCACTCCGCTGGACCAGCTTGAGCCGTCGGATTTCCCGGATCTGTGCCAAAGCCATGGCACAGCCCACCGGATGCCCGAGGAACGTGCTGGTGTGGATGGCTTCCCCGGTGGATTCGGGCCAGGCCGCGTCCATCAGGTCGGCGCGACCGACGCAGGCCGAGAGCGGGAAGCCGCCCGCCAACGCTTTGCCCAGGCAGATGAGGTCGGGAACGGTCCGGCTGTGCTCGCAGGCAAACCACTTTCCCGTGCGCCCGAATCCGGTGTAGATCTCGTCGAGGATGAGCAACGCCTCGTTCTCATCGCAGAGCTTCCGGAGTAGTGGAAGGAATTCGGTTGGCGGAACCTGGATGCCCCCGCGCGCCTGGATCGGCTCGACCAGGATCGCGCCGATCCTGTGCCGACGAAAAAGCGCCACAGCCGCCGCGGTGAATCGGCGGACATCCCATGCACCGTGGCGCCCGCTGACCCGGTCGGCTCCGGGGAAGGGAAGGAAGTGGCCGAACTGTTTGAGTTGGTTCTCAAAAGGTCCGCGAAAGTGCTTCCGATGCGTCACGTTCAGCACGCCGTAGCCCAGTCCGTGGTACGCCCCGGCGAACGCCAGGATCCCCGGCTTGCCCGTCGCCAGCCGGGCCGTCTTCAGCGCCGCCTCGACCGCCTCGAAGCCGGAATTGCAGAAAACGGTCTTCCCCGACTTCTGTCTTCGGCCTTCTGTCTTTTGCCTTCCATCCGCCCACCGCTCGAACGTCAGCCGGCTCAACTCGCGCGCCAGTTGCGCCTTCAGTGCGTGCGGATGCACGTCGCCCATGGCATGCAACAAGGTTTCCATCTGCTGTTGGGCGGCGCGCACGACACGTGCATTGGCGTGGCCAGCCGCCGCCACCCCGAAGGCCGCGGTCAGGTCCACATACTCGCGTCCCTCCGCATCCCAGACCCGCACCCCCCGGGCGCGCTGCCAGACGATGGGCCAGGTGTGGTCCGGATCGAGGAACGTCACGTTGCGCGATTCGTAGCGGCGGAGCAGGGCCAGTGTTTCGCGAGTGGTCATGTCAGACGCCGCGTTGCTGCGGCGGCCAGATGACTTTGTGCATCTGGAGTTGAAAACGAACCGGCAGGGCATCGACCAGGACGCGCTCCGCCAACTCCTGGCGCGACAGCGGGGTGTGGTCCGGCGGCACCGGCTGGAGCGAACGGTCCTGCTGCCCGGGCGTCAGCGGTTGCACCCAGGAGACGAGCAACGGACATCGCCCAGCCAACCGGTGCGCTTCCAGTTGCTGCTTCAACCACTCGTAATCCTGCACCGTCCCCACCACGAACTTGATCTCGTCGGTGGGTTTCAGGTGGTCAAGGTTCGCCCAGCGGTTCCGCTCCGACTCCCCGCTGCTGGGGCACTTCAGGTCCATGATGCGATGCACGCGTGGATCGACCGGGGCGATGTCGTGCGCGCCGCTGGTCTCCAGCAACACGGTGAATCCCTCGTCGCAGAGCGCCGTCATCAGCGGCAGCACCGCCGGCTGCAGCAAGGGCTCGCCCCCGGTCAGCTCGATCAGGGGCAGGCCCGGGGATCGGAGGCCGGAGATGGGCGAGCGGAACGGGCTGGCCAACTGGCGCACTGTCTCGAGGATGTCCGATCGGGACCGGCGCTGGCCTTCGGTGAACGCATAGGCCGTGTCGCAGTAGGAACAGCGAAGGTTGCAAGCGGTCAGGCGGATGAACACGCAGGGCAGGCCGGCGAAAGTGCTTTCGCCTTGCAGGCTCAGGTAGATCTCGTTGACGACCAGCGTGTCGGACATCGGGACCAGTGTAGCGGGCCGGGCGGCAAAGGAAACCTGTTCATGGAAAGTGGGTTTTTCGACAGCGGCCGGACAACGGACGCCGGCTCAGGCGCCCACTTCGGCGCGCGCTTCGGCGGCCAGGGCGGTGCTGAGGTAGCGTTCGCCGGTCGAGCAGGCGATGGTGACGATCATCTTGCCCTTGTTTTCGGGCCGCTTGGCCACTTGGATCGCGGCCACCACATTCGCGCCCGTCGAGATGCCCACCAACAACCCTTCCTCCCGGGCCAGGCGCCGCGCCATGGCAAACGCATCGTCGTTGCTGACCTGGATGCACTCGGTGATCTGATCCTCGCCCTGCGGGCCTTTGAGGTGGAGGTTCTTGGGCACGAACCCGGCGCCGGTGCCCTGGATCTTGTGCGGACCCGGCTTAAGCGGCTGACCCGCCAGGGTCTGGGAGATCACCGGCGAATCCTTGGGCTCGACGGCGACCGCCTGGAACGAAGGCTTGCGCGGCTTGATGACCTCGCAGCAACCGGTGATGGTTCCACCCGTGCCCACGGCGGCCACCAGAATGTCCACTTTGCCGTCGGTGTCCTTCCAGATTTCCTCGGCGGTGGTCTTCTTGTGGATCTCGGGGTTGGCCGGATTCTCGAACTGCTGCGGGATCCACGAGTGAGGCGTGTCTTTGGCCAGTTGCTCGGCGCGGGCGATGGCGCCTTTCATGCCTTCGGCGCCCGGCGTCAAGACCAGCCTTGCCCCGAGCATGGCCAGCAGGGTGCGCCGTTCGAGGGACATGGTTTCCGGCATGGTCAGAATGAGCTTGTAACCCTTGGCGGCGGCCACAAAGGCCAGCGCGATGCCGGTGTTGCCGCTGGTGGGCTCGATGATGGTGGTCTCCTTCGTCAGCACCCCCCGCCTCTCGGCGTCCTCGATCATCGAGACGCCGATGCGGTCTTTGACGCTGCCCAGCGGGTTGAAGAACTCACACTTCAGGAGGATCGTGGCGCCCAAGCCTTCCGTCACACGGTTGAGCCGGACGAGGGGTGTGCGGCCGACGGTATCAACGATGTTGTTGTAGATGGTTCCCATAATAGTTTGGCAACTTGTGTTCCTTGGTTGGAATTTTGCCGCTCTCCGGCATGGGGACAAGCAGAATGTGAGGGAAAGGCGGGGAGGTGCATCTGGACACTGCCCCCGAGCGCGGCCTTCAGGCCGCTTCAACGTCCGAAGGGCACGCGATGAAACGCTGGTTCCGCGGGCTTGCGAATGCTGAAGCGGCCTGAAGGCCGCGCCCCGGCCAGAATTGCGTTCGAGGGCAGTGTCAAAATGCACCCGCGGGGAGGCTGATTCTCAACGGGGTTTCTGGACAGGCAGGGCTGCGCTGCGTGGCGGACGGCACCCTGTGAAACGCAAGGCACTTCGAGAGTTGGTCCGCGCGGCAGGAAGTGAGGGCGAGGGACACAACAAGAGGCCCCCGCCTGGGGCATGGCCCGGGCGGGGGCGGCACGACCTAAAGTGGGGTTTGGGAGTGCGCCACGCTCTCTTTCCCATGCCGACATTAGGCGCCTGTTCAGGCTGCCGGCTTCCCGACGCTATTCTCCGCGGCATGCGGAGTTGTCGGCCTCGTAGCAGGGCCGTCCGGAGCCTTTGGGCTCCCGAATTTCGAGTGAGGCTTTTCAGCTCGCTTCGGCTGGTGGTTGCGCCACCGGCCTGCGAACCAGGTCAGAACACGTCTGTGATTCTTGGGTCCGCGTCCTGACCACTTAACTCCGGGTCGGCCACCGCGGGTGGCGGTGCGTTGGCCCGAAGTCACGGGTCTCGCCTCTTACCTCTCAGGTTGCATTTCGCTCACAGTTCAGCGCTGTCCTTTGTGACATCGCCGTCTTTGCGGAAAGTTTTCACGAGCCTTGCCTTGGCCTCGTGTCTTTCCCGGCCCAACGGCCGCCTTGTCCAGCTTTCGCCGGTTTTTGGCAGACGAAGCGTGATTCATCACTCCGTCATGGCCTGTCGCGCCGTGCTGGGGCACAGTAGCAACCCATGACCCTCCGGGTCACTGCGATTCGTGCAAGCTCGAAACCGGCCCGCACTACTTGACTCGGCTTGGAACGGCTTCTCATCGTTCCTCACCGCCAAGCTCCTCTTCGCGTGACTGACGGTGCGCGAACACCGCCAGAGGAGCTGGTGAATTCTGCCCCCCGGAGCGCAACCTGGATCGCTCTCTGAAGGGGGCCGGGCCAACCAGCCTGTCCCGGCCATTCCCCGGTCACCCGGGATTATCTTCAGCGACTCCGCCTGCAGTTTCTTTCAACTGCCCGCGTGCCGCTGGTTCTTTCAAGGAACTGTCGAGAAACTACCACAGAACCCGCATCCGCCAACGAATTCTTCTCCACAGCTTATTAACCAACCCCACCCTCCCAGCACGCTCCCGCGATGGGCCTCAAGCTCCGTAGTGACAGGCTCTGAGCGCCACTGAACCCCGCAATTATTCACCAGCAACCTCCCCCATTGGAAGCCGCGGTGAACAACTTGCGCACGGGACAAAGCGAGCCGCGCACCGTGGGCCATCCTGAATCCGGCGGTTGGCTCGGGTGAAGGCGCGAAGTCGCCACAGATGACCCAGAGGATCGGGGCGCACCTCTCACCGCTTGGGCGAGGCGGATCGCCGGTTCAGGGCAGATCCGCGGCTTGGCGCAAAACATCCGCCGAAGGGCCGTTGGCGGGGGGAGAAAGAAAAAAGCCGCCGTGCGGAGCAACGGCGACTTCGATGGTCAGGCCAGGGATGAAGTAGTCCGGACACCCTTTCCGGAGCAACCTCCGGGCGTTCTAGCTGGCGGCGGTCTCCGGAGCAGGTTTTGGCTGCCGCGCCTTGACGGTTTTGCGTTTGAGATAGCGCGACCGACGACCGCGCTTTTCGATTTTGTTGTATTGCTTGCCCATAATGGTCTGTAAACTCTCGGTGTGACAACGAACTGGAGCAAAACTATGACGAGCCGACGCCCGTGGTTCAACTTCTATTTGATCGCCGGGATGGCAATGTGGCTCGGCGGCTGCGCCTCGACCAAGGATCCCAACGACAAGCTTTCCACCCAGATGCGGATTCACCTGGAAGCCCAGCCCAGCCAGATGATCCCGCCCCAGACCATCGCCGTTTACCGAGCCGATCCGCAGCCGGTCAAGATCGAGAGCCTGTGCCTCCTGACCGAGGAGCACGTGGTCAATGCCCGGGTGGTGGATCAGGCGGGAGCCTATGCGTTGCAACTCCAGTTTAACGAGTGGGCCATTCCCCTGCTCGAACACAACTCCTCGTCCTACCAGGGCCGGCGCCTGGCGATCCAGGCGCAATGGGGACCCAAGCAGGAGTTTACGCGCTGGCTGGGCGCGCCACGCATGACTCAGCGCATCGTCAACGGCACCTTCACGTTCACCCCGGACGCCACCCGCGAGGAATGCTTCCAGATCGTCGCCGGCCTCAACAACAACGCCCGCAAGGTGAAGAAGCAGTTGCAATGGTAGGACGCAAGCTGCGGTTCAGCGCGTGGGTGGCCGGACTCTGTGGCGCAATCGCCGCGCAGGCCCAGCCTTTCCATCTTCCCACCGCCAATCAAGCCCTGTTCGAGCCGGGGGGCGAGGAGCGCTTCTTCGTGGGCACACCCGGCAAGTCCTGGGTTTCGGGCGCCTTCGGCTGCGTGCGCAGCGACGGATGGCAGGTCCACGAGGGATTGGATATCCGGTGCCTTCAGCGGGACAAGCATGGGGAACCCACAGATCCCATTCTCGCCACGGCCGATGGCACGGTGGCCTACCTCAATCGAAAGCCGTCCCTGTCCAATTACGGCATCTACATCGTGCTCCAACACCGCATCCAAGGGGTGGAGATCTATTCGGTTTACGCCCACCTCCGCCGGGTGGCCGAGGGATTGAGCCTCGGGCAGCCGGTTCAGGCGGGACAGGAAATCGGCACCCTGGGGCGCACGGCGAACACCGCCACACGGATTTCCAAGGAACGCGCGCATCTGCATTTCGAGCTGAACCTGCTGATCAACGAAGACTTTGCCGCCTGGCACAAGCAGCGGATGACCGGGGAGCGCAATGATCATGGACTCTGGAACGGCCGCAACCTGGTGGCCCTGGATCCACGCCAGATCCTGCTGACCCAGAAACTGCATGGCGACCATTTCGACCTCGTGCATGTCATCCGCAGCCAGCCCGAGCTGATGCGGGTCATGGTGCGCGAAACCGACTTCCCCTGGCTTCGGCGATATCCGCAGTTGATCCAGCCCAATCCGACGGCCAGGCGGGAGGGGGTGGCGGGCTATGAAATCGTCTTCAACTTCAACGGCGTGCCCTTCCAACTCACCCCCCGCGCCGCGTCCGAGCTGCCCTCCCACGCCCGCGTAAAACTGCTCTCCGTGAACGAATCCGAATACAAACTCCGTCCGGGCCGCCGGCTGATCAGCGGAAGCCCGGGCGCCTGGCGCCTGGCGCGGTCCGGGGAGGAGTTGCTCGATCTGCTGCTGTATCCGTAAACCGGCCCGCGAGCCCAGCCAGACTTTCGATCGAAAAACATGGGCAACTTCGCCACCGACATGCGGGGCTGGCCGGACCAACCCGAGCGCACGGGCTTCTTTGATCTGCCCGCCAGTGACCATCATGGCGCGGGCGGTTTTTCGTTTGCCGACGGTCACGCCGAAATCAAGCCCTGGCGCGACCCGCGCACCAAGCCGCCGGTCGCGCCGGGGACCTGCGTCCGTGACAGCTTCACCTCGCCCAACAACCCCGACGTGATCTGGCTGCAAGAAAGGTCGTCGAGGCCGCGAAGTTAAAACAACCAGGTGAACCCGACCGAGAAGTAGAGGCCCTGGTCGAGACGAAGCGTGGCCTCGCGTCCGCCGCCGGAAAACTCCACGTGGCCGAGCGACATGAACTGGGCGCTGCCATAGAAGTAGGCGTTCCGTTCCACGTGCACCTGGGTGAGCACGCCGGCATAGCCACCGTAGAGCCAGGAGGTTTGCTGCAGATCGCCCGAGGCGGATGAAACTCCGGTGGGGCTCGACAGGCGCTCGTCGTAGCTGTATTCGCCATCCACCAACCCCAGGGCGAATCCACCCATCGCCTCGATGGACCAATTCTGGTTAAGATCCCAGTGGAAGTGCGGTCCCAGCCGCAGGTTGTAGAGCAGGGTCTCAATCTCGCGCGACGCGGACAGCGTGCCGCTGCTGGTGGACTGGGCTGAGCCAACCAGGTTGGTGCTGAGCACGGGGCCGCCGGACGCGCTGCCGCTGTAGGGAGCCAGCGGAACGATCAAGCCGGCCGTGCTGTAGGTGAAGGTTTGCTTCGTTAGGAGAGTTTCCGCGCTGGAATCGCCCTTGATGCTGATCGGCAACAAGCTGAATCCCACCTCCCACGAAATCCACGTCTTTCCGATGCGCTTGAGCGTCCCGCCGTAGGCCAGATCAAACCCAAACTGCGGATCGCTGTTGGCGGTCGAGTCGTCGTTCACAGTGAATCCGGAACTGCGGCTGAACGTCAACGTCTCGACGGCTGCGTCGTATTGGGCTGGCGAATCGTAACCCCAGTTCGACGTGACCCCGCCGGCATTGCCGGTGCTGTCGCCCAGCACAAACCCATCGTCATACACCCCAGCGGGCTTGGGTGAAGTGCTGAACGTGCCGCTTTGGCTAAACTCGGCATCCAGATTGGCGCCGATCAACACCCCGGCGCGGAAATGCCGGATCCAAGGGTCCGCGCCGGACGCACTCCAGACGCAAAGCGGCGCGGACAAGACGAACACCGTCAGGGTCAGGTTCCGGAGGGAAGCGTTATGGCTCATGGTACCTGGATGACCTGGTAGAACCGGGCCGGGGCCTTCGACGGGGTGGACAGCGTCCGCGGCGGGCCGTAATCGAGCCATTGGACGCGATTCGCGCCGGCGGGCGCGGTGACAGTGGGCCGCGACCCGCGGGCCGCGCGGAAGTCCACCTGCTCATCGTAGATGACCTGGTAAGCCGCCCCGTCCGTCACCGGCCACTCGAGCAGAATGCGTCCGTTGTTGATGGTGACGCTGGGATGATGGATCACGGCCACCCGTTCCACCATAACCCTCGATCCGCTGGCCGGCGTCAGGTCGAGCGGCGGCGTCCCGTAAGCGGTCAGGATGGGATCCGCGCCGGCCGTGCGTGTGGGGTTGGCGTATTCCAACACCAGTTCAACCCGTTCGGCCGGGGCCAACGCGGCGCCGTGTGCGACGTAAGGCAGCGCTCCATTGGTTCCCGTGACGTTGACCAGACGATTGGTCAATCCATCCACCAACAGGCGCACCGAGTCCACGCCGGCAGTGCTGACATTTTCCAGCAGGACCTGCTGCTCCATCCAGCCTGTCTGCGGATTGAACTGCTGGGTGGACAGATTGGTGACCACCACCTGCCCCAGAACCGGTGCCAGGATCGGCACGTTGCTGGTGACGGCATTGTTGGCCGGGTTGGTGTCCGTGACCGCCGGGGCGCGGATGACAGCCCAAGTCAGGTTGGTGGGCGCCGCAGTGGTGGCCAGGACCGTGAGGCTGGCGGTGTCCGACTGTTGATTGGTGAGGCTGCCCACAGAGAACACCACGAAGCCGTTGGTGAGTTGCAGCCGGTCGGAGGGGCTGAGGCTGACCAAGCTCACATGGGCCAGGAACAGGTTGCTGACCACCACTTCGGTCGCCGGCTGGGGACCGCCATTGGTGGCGACCAACTGATAGGTGATGGTGTCGCCTGGAAACACGCCATCGGTCAATCCGACAAGCGCAACGCCGAGGTCGGCCTCCGGCGGCAGTTCGATGGAGGAGACGACGTTCGTGGACGCCGGCGTGGTCTGGCCCTGATCGTCGATCGCCACCGTGAAGGTGTTGGTCAACCGCCCGACGTTGGTGCCTCGCAACTGCAGCGCCACATCGATGACCCCACCGGCTGGAAAGGAATTCGCGGGGATGGCAAACACGACTCGCCCCGCAATGTTGGTGAAGCCAAACGGGCCGGCCGCCCACACGAACTCCGCGTTGCGGTTGTAGTCGCTGGTGATGACGCCGGGGTTCAAGTTGAACCCGGTGGCGTTGCTGACGCTCAGGCGGTAGGTGATGTTGCTCCCAAGCAGGATCGGGCTGGGGGTGTTGGTCAGGGCCAGCCGGAAGCTTTGCGCCCCCACGGCGATTGGGCCCGCCAAGAGCACCCCACAGGCGAGCATCAGCACGCGACCCAGCGCATGCCGCCTTCCGGTGTTCTCACCGTGCTGTTGACCTCCACCACACCACGTCATCGGTGGACGATTCTTTCACACAGCCGACCGTGCGCAAGCGCTTTCAGGCCGTGTCAACCGGTGAAACCGCCGGCCCAGCGTGATCGCCAGAACCGCCAGGCCCAGGGCCAGTCCAATCCAGATCCCGAGGGCGCCCAGGCGGAGCGGGAACGCCAGCGCGTAGCCCAGCGGAATCGCCAGGCCCCAGTAGGCCAGCACCGCCACCGTCGCCGGCACCCGCACATCCTCCATGCCGCGCAGCGCAAAGATGGCCACCACCTGCTGGCCATCGAAGAGTTGGAAAAACGCCACCACCAGCAGCAACGAGGCGGCCAGCGTCACCACCGGCAGATCAGGCGAGAAGAATCCGGTGATCGGCTGGCGCAGGGCCAGGAACATCAGTGCAAACCCCCCCATCACCACCGCCGTGCAGCCCATCCCGTTGAGTCCCACCCGCCGCATCGCCTCCCGGTCCTCCCGGCCCCAGGCGTGGCCAACGCGAATCCCGACGGCCATCGCAAAGCCCAGCGCGAACATGAAGGTGGTCGCGGCGCAGGTGAGCGCAATCTGGTTGGCGGCCATGGCCTGCGGACCAATCCAGCCCGTCATCAGCCCGGCAAAACCGAATGCGCCCACCTCGAGAAAGTTGAGCAGTCCCACCGGCGCGCCGAGCCGGATCAAGCGCCCAACCTGAACGCGGGCCGCCGGCAGGATCCATCGTTGCGGGGCCCAGGCCCTGAGCGCGGGGTGAACCCGCAGCAACCCCACCATCGCCACGAACACCGCCGAACGCGCGATCAGCGTGGCCACGCCGGCACCCGTCAGGCCCATCGCCGGGGCTCCCCAGTGCCCGTAGATGAACACCCAGTTCAGCAGGATGTTCAGCCCCACGCCACCGGTGTAGATCAGCATCGGCGGCCAGGGATGCGCCAGCGCCTCGGCAAACTGCTTCACGGTCTGCGCGAGCATCACCGGCACCAGCGACAGCCCGATCAGGAGTAGAAAGGTGGATCCCTCGCGCACCACCTCCTCCGGTTGTCCCAACCGCGTCAGATGATCACGCACCATGGCCAGAATCAGCGCGGCCAGCACGCCGGTCACCAGACCCATCAGCACACCGTGGCGCAGCACCTCACCGGCTTCACCCCGTTGCCCGGTGCCGCACGCCTTGGCGGTGAACACCGTGATGCCTGAGATCACCCCAAAGCCCGCCACCATCAGCACATGACTCAGGTGGAACCCCAGCGACGCGGCCGCCAGCGGAACGGTCCCCACCCGCCCCACCATGACCGTATCCGCCACGCCCATGAGCATCTGGCCCACCAATCCGGTCATGATGGGAAACCCGAGCGTGAGTGTCGCCCGCGCCTCCTGCCACCAGGATGTCTGGGAAGGCGATGCCATCAGGTGATTCTCCTGCACCGTTCGGTCGGGCCGCGGTGCGGCGCGGCCCGGGGCCGGGGCGTCGGCGCCCTCCCGGGGTCACAGCCCAAACACGCGATCCTGAAATGGCGCAGGCTTTCCCGGAACGGTGAGAACGTGCCTGGCCCATGACCTGTCGGCTGGCTCATGCCGCGAAACCGGCTTCCTCGGGCTGGGGCGCAAAACTCTCCGCATCCGCAAAGGTCGCGGCCTGGGCGGCCTCGGGATCGAGTCCGAGGAGCCGGTAAAGCCGCTCCAGGGCGGACAAAAACTCGGGCAGCCCCCCGGCGAACCGCGGTTCCTCTCGTGTGTCGATTGTGTTCATGGTCTGTCCTTTCTCTTGGATCGCTGGAGGTCGGGGGGAAGAAAAACCCACCGCCGTTGACCAGCGGTGGGTTGTCAAAATCGGGTTGATCGATCAGACGCTTCTCCCAACCGCCAAGCTGCCCGCCATCACGCGGGAGTGCAGCCAGCCCACGACGACTGCCTTCGGGCAGCCGCCCCGGGTCATGTCCTGGTTGGAAATGTGATACGTCATCGGATCAACGCCGCGGACAATACCAACGCCCCATTCCCCCGTCAAACCTGGATTTCTCCTCCGCGGGCCTTTCCATTCCCGGGGCAGGTGTGCGATGATCCGTGGCATGCGCTACCGAAGGTTTGGACGGACGGAACTCAAGATGCCGGTGATCTCCTGCGGCGGCATGCGCTACCAGCACAAGTGGCAGGATGTGGACCCCTCCGAGGTGCCGGCCGACAACCAGGCCAACCTGGAGGCCACCATCCACCGCGCCCTCGATCTGGGCATCAACCACATCGAGACCGCACGCGGCTACGGATCGTCGGAGATGCAGCTCGGCTTTGTGCTGCCCTCGCTCCCGCGCGAGCAGCTGATCGTCCAGACGAAGGTGGCGCCCTGTGCCGATCCCCGCGAGTTCCTCCAGACCTTCGAGAAATCGATGGCCTGCCTCAAGCTTGATCACGTGGACTTGCTGTCGCTGCACGGGATCAACAACCGGCAACTGCTGGATTGGTCGCTGCGCAAGGGCGGATGCCTCGAAGCCGCCCGGCAGTTGCAGCGGGACGGCCGCTGCCGCTTCATCGGCTTCTCCACGCACGCCACCACCGACGTCATCCTCGATGCGGTCAACTCGAACGCCTTCGATTACGTGAACCTGCACTGGTATTTCGTCAACGACTTCAACTGGCCCGCCATCGAGGCGGCCACCCGGCTGGACCTGGGCGTGTTCATCATCAGCCCCAACGACAAGGGCGGTAAACTGTATCAACCCCCGCCGAAGCTCGTGAACCTCTGCGCGCCGCTCAGCCCCATGCAGTTCAATGACCTGTATTGCCTGGCCCGGCCGGAAGTGCACACGTTGAGCTGCGGCGCGGCGCGTCCGTCCGATTTCGACGAGCACATCGCCGCCCTGGAGCACTACGACCGTGCGGCCGAAGTCACGGCCCCCATCGTCCAAAGCCTCCACGCGGCCCTCGAGGCCGCGCACGGCAAGGACTGGTGCGGACGTTGGTGGGAAGGGATTCCCTCCTACGTGGACGTGCCGGGCGAGGTGAACGTGCACGAGATCCTGCGGCTGTGGACCTACGCCAAGGGCCTCGACCTCGTGGACTGGGCCAAGATGCGCTACAACCTGATGGGCCAGGCCGAACACTGGTTCCCGGGCGCCAACGCGGCGGACGCGGATCGGCTCCCGATCGGCGCGGCGTTGCAGGGCAACGCGTTCGCGGATCGCATCCCGGGCGTGCTGGCGGAAGCCCACCGGATGCTCTACGAGAAACCCGTCAAACGCCTCAGCCAGTCGGATTAGGCGCAAGCCCTGCAGTCCCGCGGCCCGGACGATTGCATCGCCGCACCCGCTGCCCCAAGCTGTCCGGGCCATGAAAGAACTGCCCCACACGCGGTCCTGCTTCGTTTGCGGCGAAGCCAATCCGCTCGGACTCCATCTCCGCTTCCAGACCGATGGCGCGAGCGTTCAAACGAAGTTCGTTCCCAAACCTGAACATGCCGGATTCAAGAGCGTGACGCATGGCGGACTGCTTTCGACCGTGCTGGACGAGGTCATGGTCTGGGCGTGCGCGGTCAGGACGCGCCGGTTCGCCTTCTGTGCGGAGATGACGGTCCGCTTCCTGCAATCGGCTGTGCCGGGGGTGGAACTGACCGCGACCGGTCGTTTGGTGGAGGACTGGCGCGGGCGCCTGTTCCGATCCAGCGGCGAACTCCGGGATCCCGCGGGCAGCCTGATCGCCACCGCGACCGGCAAGTACGTGCCCATCGAGGAAGGCAAGGCGCGGAGCATGGCCGAGGACTTCATCGGCGGCCCGCCCGTGTTTTGAGGGGATTGCGACCCAGTCCCGGCCGGTCTATCGGCCGAGCAGTTCGGCCACCATGGCCTTCTCCTCTTTCAACTCGGCCTCGGTGGCGGCAATCTTGGCCCGGCTGAATTCGTTCAGGTGCAGCCCTTGAACGACGGACCAGTTCTTCCCGTCGCTGGTGATCGGGTAGCTGAAGATCAGACCCTTCTCGATCCCGTAGCTGCCATCCGAGCACACCGCCACGCTGAACCAGTCCCCCGCTTTCGTGGGGGTGGTGAGGTGGCGGACGGTGTCCACGACGGCGTTGGCCGCGCTGGCGGCACTGCTCACCCCACGCGCCTTGATGATGGCCGCCCCGCGCTGTTGCACGGTGCTGATGAACTCCTTCTCCAGCCACTCGCGATGGCCGATGACATCGGTTGCCGGACGCGTGGCGATCTTCGCGTTGAAGAAGTCGGGATACATGGTGGCGCTGTGGTTGCCCCAAATGGCCAGGTTGCTGACCGCGGTGACGTCCACACCGGCCTTCTGGGCGAGCTGGGTCCTGGCGCGGTTCTCATCCAGCATCGTCATGGCGAAGAACTGGCGGGCGGGCACACCCTGCGCGTTGTTCATGGCAATCAGCGCGTTGGTGTTGCAGGGGTTGCCAACCACCAGGGTGCGCACGTCGCTGGCCGCGTTCCGGGCGATGGCGTGGCCCTGACCGGTGAAGATCTTTCCGTTGATCCCCAACAGATCCTTGCGCTCCATCCCCGCCTTCCGGGGCACGGCGCCGACGAGCAACGCCCAATTCACCCCCCGGAATCCCTCGTTCAGGTCCGAGGTCGGCACGATGCCCTTGAGCAGCGGGAAGGCGCAGTCCTCGAGCTCCATGCACACGCCCTGCAGCGCGTTCATCGCCTTCTCGTCCGGGATCTCAATCAGGTGCAGGATGACAGGCTGGTGGGGTCCGAACATCGCTCCGGATGCGATGCGGAACAGGAGGGAATAACCGATTTGACCGGCGGCGCCGGTGACAGCCAGTCGGAGGGGTGCGTTCATGGTCAAGGATTCGTGTTCAGTGTTTTAGTTTCAAAGACGCGCAGCATAACGGTTAGCGAAAGCCGCGTGCAAGCCCCGGACAGCGCGAGCAGCCATTCTCATTGTTGATCGGGTCCGCGACCCGCAGCAGCTTCGCCTGGAACAAAGCCACTGGAGGATTGAGAACGGCCTCCCGTGGCGGGGGTGCTGCGGCTCATGGAGCCGCGCTCCAGGCCAAAATGAGAATTGCCGCAGCGCGAGGCACGTTCGGCCGAGGCTGGGATGCCGGCACCCCCCATGAACCTCGCAGCGGCCATTGTGGATTGGCGGATTGGCACCCATCCGCAGCGCTGTCCGCCTTTTCACAAGCGCGGCTACGACGATGCGGACCAGGGGGGGAGGCATCGGCACTTCACAGAAGCCCGGCGGGCGGGTAGATTGCCGGCGCGAGATTATTGAGAAACGACTATGCCCATCTACGAGTTTGCCTGTCCCCAGTGCCGGAAGATCTTCAGCTTCCTGTCCAAGCGCATCAACCCGGACCGCCTGCCCACCTGTCCCAAGTGCGGCAACAAGAAACTCGAGAAGCAGATCAGCCGGTTTGCCATGGTCAAGGGCGTGGCCGAACCCCAGGCCAGGCCCGAAGGCGCGGAGGACGGTCCGCCAATGCCCGACCTGGACGATCCTCGCGTGGAGCGGGCCATGATGGAGATGGAGCGGGACATGGAGCATTTGGACGAGAACAATCCCCGGCACATGGCACACATGATGAAGAAGATGAAGGATCTCATGCCGCCGGGCACGGTGCCCAAGGAACTGGACATCGCCATTCAGCGGCTCGAGAAGGGTGAGGACCCAGAGAAGATCGAGGCGGACATGGGTGACGTGCTGGGCGATTTCATGGGCGGACCCGAAGACGAGGCCGGCGGCCCAGGCGGCTACGGCGGCGGCTACACCCACGACAGCGGGCTGTATGACTACTAAGGTCGCCGACAGTCCGCACCCACGACGGTTATCCGCCATCTCCGATCTCTCTTTTCCCGCTCTGCACTCTGCATTCTGACTTCTGCCTTCCCCCGCATGCCTGCCCGCCGTCTGAAATCGTGGTTCTTCATCCTCGAGGGATTGAACTCCCTCGCGGCGGTTTACTTTCTCAACTACCTCTTCTTCCTGCTGCGCGATCAATACGGGTTCGGCAACCGGGAGAACCTGGCGGTGTGCGCCCTGCACGGGCTGGTTTACACTGTGGCCTCGTGGCAGGCGGGGCGCTTCGCCCAACGCTTCGGCTACTTTACCTCGCTCCGGGCAGGCCTCGTGCTGCTGATGGTCAGCCTCGCCTTGGGCAGCCTGCTCGAGCCCGTGCTGGCCAGGGTGTTGCTCCTGATGATCTGGACCGTCGGAGTGTGCTGCGTTTGGCCGGCGCTGGAAGCCCTGGTCACAGAGGGCGAAACGGAGCGGGGGGTCGCCCGCATGGTGGGCTATTACAGTCTCACCTGGGCAGGCACCGCGGCCGTGGCCAATTTCGTCGGGGGCGCCCTCTTCGACCACCTGGGCCCCCGGAGCATCTTCTGGCTCCCCTTGAGCATCCACGGCCTCCAGTGGTTCGTCCTGCGCTGGATTGAACGGCATCCGGCCGCCCTCCAACTGGCGCAGGCGCACACCCCGTCCGCCCCTCCCCCCCACCCTCCGGAGCCCGAGGCGTTCAAACAACCGGTCAAGCCCAGGGCGTTCCTCGGGATGGCCTGGTTCTGCAATCCCTTTGGCTATGTGGCGGTGAGCACCCTCGCGGCCGTGATCCCGCAACTGGCCCAACGGTTCGGACTCAGCACCACCTCGAGCGGCCTGCTGTTTTCCCTGTGGATGTTCGTGCGCATCGGCGCCTTCGCCGCCTTCTGGCAATGGTCGGGATGGCATTACCG
Source organism: Verrucomicrobiota bacterium (assembly GCA_025457615.1). Classification (GTDB taxonomy): domain Bacteria; phylum Verrucomicrobiota; class Verrucomicrobiia; order Limisphaerales; family DSYF01; genus JALOTU01. The sequence continues at coordinate 45,573 of JALOTZ010000002.1, read as the reverse complement.
GTTCCGGGGATTGCTGGCCGCGTTTGCTGCGCTGGTGCTGGGGTTCATGGGGATGGTGCTCGCGCCCCACTTCTGGATGGCTATGTCCGCGCAGGTGTTCCTCGGCGTCGGCTTGGGACTGATCTATTACTCCTCGCTGTTTTACTCCATGGACCTGGGTGACACACGGGGCGAACACGGCGGATTGCATGAAGCCACGCTGGGAATCGGCGTCTGCGTCGGTCCGGCCATCGGCGCCACCGCACTCCAGGTGGCGCCGGGTCTGCCGAACGCCGGCATGTGGACGGTCAGCGGACTGCTGGTGCTGGGCCTGGCCGGCCTGGGGTTGCTGCGCTGGCAGGGCCGACGAAAGATGGACTGGACCCGGGCGGGTTCACCGGACTCTCCGCGAACCTTGTAGCCGTGGACGCCTGCCTGTGCGGGGCACGCAGACAGGTGAGTCCGCGCTGATCTCCCACTCCGAGGACGGAAGGGTGCCCGAATGGCTGAGGGCGGCGTCCATCGACGGACAGGGGGAATGCGCACCTGCCCAGGGTCACCGGCCGATCAGCTTGGCCAGGGCCGCCACCCGGCGGGGATCGACCGGGTTGCCGACGCGACCGCCAAATCTCACCGAGGTCCCCACAATCACGCCGTCGGCGTGCTGCAGGTAATCCAGCACATTGTCCTTGGTGATGCCGCTGCCGATGAGGATGCGCGCCTTGGGCGCCGCACGGCGCACGCGTTCCAGATCACCAAGGGCGGTGGCGTGTCCGGTCCCGGAGCCCGACACAATCAGGCCATCGGCCAGACCACGGTCGAGGGTGTCGCGCGCGGAGGTTTCGAGGTCGGAGGGACCCAGGGGCGTGCCGTGCTTCACATGGACATCCGCGAAGATCTGCGCCAGCGGAGCGATCTGGCGCCGATACCGCACCGTCTCATAGGCGTTGCCCTCGATCACGCCCTGGTCCGTCACCATGGCCCCGGTGTGGACGTTCACCCGGATGAAGCTGCCCGCGCAGGCGGCGCACAAGGCCAGCGCCGCCTTGGCGTCATTGCGAAGCACGTTGAAGCCGACGGGCAACTTGACACGGTCTTTGATCACCCGTGCCACGGCGCAGAGGCCGGCGACCGTTTCGGGTCCGACCGCTCCTTTGGTGAAGGGCACATCCCCGAAGTTCTCGATGAACAACGCGTGGGCGCCGCCGCGATCCAGCGCCACGGCGTCCGCCACGGCATGGTTGATCACGCGTTCCAGGTCGCCATGCCATCCGGGTGCACCCGGGAGCGGTTTCAGGTGGACGACGCCGATGAACAGTTTTGGGTGCAGGTCAAACAGGGTTTTCATGAGTGGCAACCGGGGGTCGGGTGGATCGGGGTTTGCGCTTGCGGGCCGGCTGTTTCCGGCTGGAGGAGGTCGGTTTGGATTTCAGCAGTTCCAAGGCGGCCAGCGCAGCGTGGGTTTCCGCCGCTTTCTTGCTCTTGCCCTGTCCGCGGGCCAGTTCCACACCTTCGTGCAACACGATGCATTCGAACTCCCGGTCGTGGTCCGGACCGGTGGCGGACACGAGGGAGTAGTGCGGCGCCTCCGTGGACGTGGCTTGCAGCCATTCCTGAAGCTCCCCCTTGGGATTGGCGATGGAGGGCACCTGGGGCAGCTCCGTAAAGTGGTCCGCGAACTCGCGCAGCACCACGGCCCGGGCTGCCTCGAATCCGCCGTCCAGGAACACCGCGCCGAGCAACGCTTCCAAAGCATCGGCCAGGGTGGAGTTGCGGTTGCGACCGCCGTGGAGTTCCTCGCCCCGGCTCAACAGGAGCTGCTCGCCCAGGTCGAGCTGGCGACTGCGCGCCGCCAGGGCCGTGCGGTTCACCATCTGCGCCCGGGCCTTGGTCAGCGATCCCTCGTCCAGATCCGGAAACCGCTCGAACAGTGCGAGGGTGAGAATGAGTTGAAGGACGGCGTCCCCGAGAAACTCGAGACGCTGATTGTCCTCGCCCACCGAGGAACGATCCAGGGTGACCGATGGGTGGGTGAGCGCGAGCTTGAGCAGCGAAGCGTCACGGAACTTGTATCCCAACCGGGCCTGGAATTCGTTCAGCGTCGCCACAGGGACTCCAGGCTTCAGGCCGGTTGCCCCCCGGCTGCGGTGGCAGCCACGGGCTGGGCTGGGTTTACCGCCGGCCCGGACTCGTCCGGCGCGGTTTGGGGTGCGGGCGGCGGATTCAATCCGTGCTCCAGCAGTTGGGACACCTCTCGTTGGACCGACTCCAACTGGTCCAGTTGAAGGTCGGGATCCACGATGGTGAACACATCCCCGCTGCGGGCGTGTTCATAGACAAACACGCGCCGGCCCTCCCGTTGCCATTCCTCCTTCACCTTGAGGATCCGTTTGCGCTCCAACATCACGGCGAGGATGTAACCGGCCGGAATGTACCGGGGATCGTCCTGACCGATCAACTTGCGGAGCAGCGATTCGGCGTTCTCCTTTTGAATGGATTCGGTCACCGGCGGGGGGGCTTCGTAGATCCCCTGCCAGTGTGAAACGAACCCCGGGCGGGAGCCCCGCTGCGCCTGCACGTCCGCCTCCCAACAGCGCCGGCAGACATCGCGCCGGTGCAACCCCTCGGGGTCCTCGAACAATGCCGTGTGGTAGGGCGCCTGGTCGGCAAACGGCTGCTCGCAGGCGCTGCAGGCGTGGGCCCGGGATTGGATGTTCCAGTCGTTCATTGGCACGTCGCACCCGGCGGAATCCCCCCGGCTGCGAGGGGAGTATCCGGTTGCCGGAAGGCGAGTTCAACCCTGTTTTCTTTGCGGCAGGTTGGCGCGACCCGAACACGGTTCACATCGCACGCTGCAACCGTGATCCCAGTTCCTGAACGTCACGAAACACCTGTCCACTCACGATTCGAGGGTTTCAACTGACCTGCTCCTGATCCCGTCCCTGAACAGGTACCAGAGGAACAGCGAGTTGTATTTGAGGTAACGTCCGAGGAGCCGCCCCGGCTCGGACCACAGCCGGAAAAGCCAGCCGAGGCCCAGGCGCTGCATCCACAGCGGTTGATCCGGCTTCATTCCGGCATTCACATCGAACCCGAATCCCACCGACAGGATCACGCCGCGTTTGATCTGGGGCTTGTAGCGATGCACCCAGGCTTGCTGTTTGGGGGTGCCGAAGCCGATCCAGATGAAATCCGGGGAAAGGCGATTGATCCCCTCGATCACCGCGGCCTCCTGAGCCGGATCCAACCGTCCATCGGCCTCGCAGCGTCCGTGGTACTCGCCGATGAACCGGAGGCCCGGGTTAGCCTGGGAGAACCGCTCCTTCAAGCGGCGCCCGCACTCCGCGGACCCGCCCAGCAGGTAGTGGGTGAACGTGGCGGGGACGGCATCCAGGAACTGGCGCATGAAGGTCGGGCCATACACCCGGTCGCGCAGGCCAGCCCCAGCGCGGTTCAAACACCACACCAGCGGCATGCCATCCGGAGCAAAGTAATCGCAGGCCTGGGTCAGGCGATGAAAGGACGGATCATGCCGCCGCATGATCACCACCTGGGTGTTGGCAAACTCGACGGCGACAGGCGCGGGACGCCGGGTCCACCTCTGACACGCCTCCCCGAGTCCGGAGTAATCCGTGAGCAACAGCGGCGTGCCCAACACGGCTTGGGACGGGACGGATGCCGGGAACAGTTCATCCTGATGACCAGGTGCAGCTTGCACGCGCATTAGGGAATCCTGCCCCGCAGAAACCGACAACCCCAAAAACGCCGGCGCGCTGGCGGCCTCCGAGGTCCGGAGGGGCTGGACCCTGACGTGGGCAGCCGAGGTGGCGCTGCAAGGACGTGTGCCGGAGTGGAAATCACCTTGGCGAACCCGTCTGATCGGCGTCAGCCACGAACGCTGCGGCCAGGGCTTCCGCCAGTTCCTGGCGAAACCCCGGATCCGCAATCCGGGCTGCCTCCTGTGGATTCGAAAGGAAACCACCTTCCACCAGGACAGCCGGGCGGTCCTGGCCACGCAGCACCCCCATGAAGCGGGCCCGGCGCACCCCGCGATCCTCACCCCCATTGACGGCGAGCAGGGCTTGGTGGATCCGAACCGCCAGTTGCAGGTTCTCGGTATCGAAGGTGTTGTTGGGGTATTCGATGTTTGGATCGTCCTCGAATCCGCGGGTCAGGCTGGAGGGCATGCCCTGGGGAGTCAGGCAATAGGTTTCCAGGCCGGCCTGATGATTCCCAGCACCGGAGGCGTTGAAGTGCAGGCTGATGAACAGGTCGGCCCCCGCAGCATCCGCCAGAGCCACCCGCTCAAGGAGGGTGAGCTCGGTGTCGTTGGTCCGGGTGAGCACCACCGTCCAACCGGCCGCCTCGAGCAACGGTCGCAGGCGAAGCGCCCAGTCCAGGGTGTAATCCTTCTCCAGGTCGCCCTGAGCGCTGCGGGTGCCGGTGTTGCCGCCGCCGTGCCCGGGATCAATGACCAGGAGCCGGTACCGGGAAGGATTGAACGGCGGGGCCAGCATGAGCGGCGCCAGGTTCCGTTCCACATCGAGCGCGTGCAGGCATGGTTCGCCGCCAAACACACAGGGCTCGAATCCCAACAGCAAGCTCATCCCCTCGAAGCGGGCCTGTTGGGTGCCGATTTGAAACTGGAAGGCGCCACGCTCGGAGCGCAATTCGAAGACGGGTTGCTCGCCTTGGGAGACGCGCAGCGGGTTCGGGAGGCGATTCACGCGCGCCCAATCGGCGACCACCACCCAGGGCGACGGGACCGTCAGGTGAGGCGACGCGGGTTCCGCAGGCTCGACGACGGGCTCCGACGGAGCCGGGAACCCGGAGGGGGAGGCAGGTCCGACTGATGGCGTCGGTTCAGTCGAGGGTTGATCCTCGGCGTTGTATCGCGGACCACGGCAGCCGGCGACCACCCACAGGAACAGGACGAGGAGGAGAATCAAGCGCCGCACACGGGCCATTCTGGGGAAGGTCGGCTCCGACTCAAGCTGTTAAGTGCAGAACGACAGTGAGCGCGCTTCGTGGCGACGCTGCTGCGGGTTCGCGGACTCGCGGTCCGGGGTTGGAGCGCGGCTCCGCAAGCCGCAGCGGCGGCGCAGGTGCGGGCGGCTTGCGAGTGGGTCGCGGGCATCTGGAGTAGCGTGGCTGCTGCGAGTCGCGGACTCGCGGTCCGGGGGCTGGAGCGCGGATCCGTGATCCGCAGCGGCGGCGCAGGTGCGGGTTCTCAGGCACTGTCGCCGCTTGTGCCGGCGGGTCCCGTGCGTCATATTCCGCGCACCCGAACCCTCGTGAAACTGCTGATTGCCATCACGGGCGCGAGCGGATCCCTCTACGCCCAGCGGCTGCTGGACCAGTTGGATCCGCAGTGCCATGAAGTTCATGTGGTCCTGAGCCAGTACGCGCCGCAGGTCATCGCAGAGGAGCTTCCCGGCGGCCTGCGGGTCAAGCCAGGCATGAAGCTGCACAATCTGCGCAGCATGAATGCCCCGTTTGCCAGCGGATCGAATCCGCCTGACGCCATGGTGGTGATTCCGTGCACGATGGGGACGCTGGGCCGGATCGCGCATGGGTACAGCGAGGACGTGTTGTTGCGCGCGGCGGATGTGGTCCTGAAGGAAAGGCGCAAACTCATTCTGGTGCCGCGCGAGACCCCGTTGAACCTGGTTCATGTGCGGAACTTCGAACTGTTGATCCAGGCCGGGGCCACCATCCTGCCGGCCAATCCATCGTTCTACACCCGGCCGCAAACCGTCGAGGCGGTGGTGGACACCGTGGTGGCGCGGGTGCTGGATCACCTGGGGATTGCGAACGTGGTGGTCGAGCGGTGGGGGGAGGAGAAGGAATGAAACCAGGCGGGGGAAGCATCTAAGCATTCACACCGCACCACAAAATGCCCGGGCTGAAACAGGCAGACCGCCGGCCAATACTGTGCGTCATCCCGCCGGCAAAACTGGCTGACCCCTCGAGGTTGGACATTGAAGGTTGAATGTTTTCCTTTCTCAAGAAATGGGCCGGCTTCGTGCGCTTCTCGCACACGGTCTTCGCCCTGCCGTTCGCCTTGGCGGCCATGCTGGTGGCGGCGCGGGACAACCACGGCTGGCCGGGTTGGCGCGTGTTCCTGCTCATCCTGGCGGCCATGGTCTGCGCCCGCACCTGCGCCATGGCTTTCAACCGCATTGCGGACCGAAAGTTCGACGCGCTGAATCCGCGCACAGCCAGCCGGCACCTGCCCACCGGCCAGATCTCGCTGGCCGGCGCGGGGCTGCTGTGCACCCTGAGCGCCACCGGCCTGATGGCGGCGAGCTGGCTCCTCAATCCCACCTGCTTCGCGCTCTCCCCGGTGGCCATCGTGGTGGTGTGCTTCTACTCGCTCACCAAGCGGTTTACGGATTTCACCCATGTGTTCCTGGGCGTGGCGTTGGCCTTGGCTCCCATCGGCGCGTGGCTGGCGGTGACCGGGAGCTTTGACTTCTGGCCTGCCCCTTGCGCGCAGGATCATTCCCCGCTGCGCCACAGCTTCCTGCTGCCGCTGCTCCTGGCCGCCGCCGTGGTGCTGTGGCTGATCGGGTTCGACATCATTTACGCCTTGCAGGATTACGAATTTGATCGCGCGCATGGACTGCATTCGCTCGTGGTGCGCTGGGGACCGAAGAACGCGCTGGCGGCGGCCTTTCTCGCCCACCTGTTCATGTGGGGCGTACTGGCGGCGTTTGGACTGCTGGCGGGATTTCGTATCGCCTATGCCGGCGGGTTGATCCTCATCCTCGCCTGCCTGGTGGTGGAACATTGGGTGGCGCGGCGTCGCAGCCTGGACTGGGTGAACACGGCCTTCTTCCGGCTGAACGCGCTGATCAGCTTCGTTTTCCTGGCCGTGACGGCCGGGGAGGTCATTTTCCGCGGGTTCCGGTTCACCTGGTAGTCTCGCCGTTTGCCAACGGACCGGAAACCGGCATAATGCCGACCGTGAACTTTCTGTTCGGACACAGCGACCTGCGCGACCTCCACGACAAGGTGGCGGCGGGGAGGCGGCTTTCCGAGGCAGACGCGCTGCGGCTGTTTGAGTCCAAGGACTTGAACGCGTTGGGCGCCATCGCCGACGGCGCGCGCCAGCGCCAGGTGGGGAACCACGCCTCCTACATCCTGAACCGCTACCTCAACTACTCGAACTACTGCATCCTGAGCTGCCAGTTTTGCTCGTTTGCGCGGAAGAAGCGCGACCGGGATGGATTCGAACTCTCGATCGAGGACATGGTGCGCAAAGCCCGGGAAGCGCTGGCCCTGGGGATCACCGAGCTGCACATCGTGGGCGGACTACACCCCTCGCTGCCGTTCAGCTACTACACGGACATGCTCAAGGCGCTGCGCACGTTGGACGGCGACCGCAGCGCAGCGGTCCCGGCTGCGAGTGCGGGCAGCGGACCTTTGCCAGAGCATGGGAATGCAGGTGATTCCCGCACCCGAACTGTGCTGAGATCCGCAGGCGGGGACGCCTGCGCTACGCCCACCGACGGCGCTCCCAAGTTGCACCTGAAGTGCTTCACGGCGATCGAAATCCTGCACCTGGCGTGGCTGGCCCGGAAGTCGGTCGAGCAGACGCTGATCGAGTTGAAGGAGGCCGGACTGAGCTGCCTGACCGGAGGCGGGGCGGAGATCTTCGCCCCCAAAGTCCGCTCGGCCATCGCCAAGGGCAAGGAGTCGGCCGCGGAGTATCTGGATGTGCACCGCACCTGGCACCGGCTGGGGGGCCGCAGCACCTGCACCATGCTCTACGGCCACGTCGAAACCCTGGCCGACCGCGTGGATCACTTGCGTCAGTTGCGCGAACTCCAGGACGAAACCGGTGGATTTGTCGGGTTCATCCCCCTGCCCTATCAGCCGGACAACAACGAAATACCCGTGACGCATCCGCCCACCGGTTACGACACCCTGCGCACGCTCGCGGTGAGCCGGCTTTTCCTCGACAACTTCGATCACCTCACTGCTTACTGGGTGGGGTTGGGGATGAAGCTGGCGCAGGTGGCGCTGAGTTACGGGGCTGACGACCTGCACGGCACCATTGTCGAGGAACACATCTTCCACATGGCCGGCGCGGCCTCGCCCCAATTGCAGACCGAAGCCGAAATGATCAAAGCCATCCGCGAAGCCGGCCGCACGCCCCTTCAACGGAATACGTTTTACGAACCCATCAAAGTTTGGGACGCCGCACCGACTGCGACGGAAGCCGAACTGCCCTCGGGCAGATCCAAGGTGTTGGAAGACAATCTGGCGACGGCGTGAGGCGCGAGCATTACGAGAGTTGTGAGTTCCCCCGACGACATTACCAACCTTCGCATGGCGCCCGCCGAATCGCCGGAGGCCATCGCCCACCGGCTCGAACACGAACAGCGGGCGGCCACCCGGCAGCGGGAGTTCGGACTGGACCAATCGCTGGCTCCGTTCCGCGTGGGGTCGGTCAAGGCGTTGAACGCCGTCCCCCTTACGCGCGGCCTCGAGGGGGAGGTGCTTTTCGCCCCGCCGGCCCGGTTGGCGGAAATGTTGCGCCGCGACGAGTTGGACGCCGCGCTGGTCAGCGTGGTGGAGCCGATGCAGCACGACCGTTACGACGTGCTGGACGGCATCGCGGTGGCTTCGCTCGGGGAGGTGCTGAGCGTGTTTCTCGCCCACAAGCGTCCGCTGGAGGAGGTCACGGAGGTCTTCTGCGACCCCGCCTCCCTCACCAGCGTCAAGCTCCTGCAGGTGCTGCTGGCGGAGCGTGACCTGCGTCCGGAATTCAAACCGCTGGAGGATTATGCGGCGGCGGTGAACAAGGACTTTGTGCTGTTGATCGGTGATGCGGCGCTCGACTTCCGACTCTCGCCGCACGCGCATTCGATTTGGGATCTTGGAACCGCGTGGTATGAGCTGACCAACCTGCCCTTTGTGTATGCGGTCTGGGCACTCCGTCGTGGCGTGGACAACGCGGCCTTGCGCCGCCAGTTGCGGGATGCGCGGGATTTCGGCCTCGACACGCTGGATTCCATCATCCACAACCGCAAGGAATACGACCTGGCTTTGCGCCAGGATTACCTCGGCTGGCACATCCATTACCACCTGGGCTCCGACGAGAAGCGCGGGATCGAACACTTCCTGATGCTCTTGGAGAAGCACGGACTCGGACCGGTCCAGTCCCTGCATTACGTGACTTGAGCATTCTCCAGCGACGCCAGCACCTCGGGGTCGCGCACGTCCACCCAGCGCCCCTGGATCTCCAGTCCGGCGATGCGGTGTTTGGTGGCCAGCAACGCTCCGATCGCATCGGTCAGCTCGTATTCGCCCCGGGGTGATTTCTCCAGCGTGGCCGTGAACTCGAACAGGGACGGTTTGAAGATGTAGATGCCCGCGTTGTACCAGGCGGGGTCTCCCGGTTTGAGCAGACCCTCGTCGCACAACTGTTGAATCCGCTGAGGCGAGGGCTTCTCGACCAGCCGTGTCAGGCAAAACGCCTCGTCGAAGAAGTTCAACCCGCCCTTGGTTACGTCCTCCCCTCGGGTGACCGTGACCACCCCCGAAAAGTAACCCTCGTTGTAGCGATGGATCATCCGCCCATACGTCTCGGGCTTCACCAAAATGTCGCCATAGGTGAGCAGAAAGGGGGACGGGCCAATGAAGGCCTTGGCCAGTTCCGGCGCCTTGCCGGTGCCGTCTTGCACCGCCTGTCGTCCATAGGCAATCCGCGCATTCCAGCGGCTGCCATCCCCGAAGTAGCCCTCGATGGTCCCGGCTTGGAAACCGGTGACGATGAAGATGTCGCGGATGCCTGACACGACCAGGCCCGATACGATGTGTTCGAGGATCGGCCGGCCCTGCACCTTCAGCATGGGCTTGGGGATTTCCTGCGTCAGTTCGCGCATGCGGGTCCCCTTGCCCGCGGCCAGGATGACGGCTTTCATGGGTTGGATCTACTCGCCAATGATCTTCACCAGGACCCGCTTGCGGCGGTGTCCGTCGAATTCGCCGTAGAAGATCTGTTCCCAGGGCCCGAAGTCCAGCTTTCCCTGGGTGATCGCCACCACCACCTCGCGACCCATCACCTGGCGCTTCAGGTGGGCGTCAGCATTGTCTTCGCCGGTGCGATTGTGCTCGTACTGCGAAACTGGCGCATGCGGAGCAAGTTTCTCCAGCCAGACCTCGTAATCGTGCAGGAGCCCCTGCTCGTTGTCGTTGATGAAGACGGAGGCGGAGATGTGCATGGCATTGACCAGGCAAAGCCCCTCCTTCACGCCGCTTTTTCGGACCAGATCCTCCACCGTGTCGGTGATGTTTACGAAACCCCGGCGGCTGGGGATTTCAAACCATAGATGTTCAGTGAGCGATTTCACGGGGCAATTCTTCCAGAAACACTCCAGGATGGGGAGCCGAATCCGTAAACCCAGAAGACGTTTGCGCAGAGTTTTGGCGGGCTTGTCGCGCCGCACCGCGGGCGTTACACTGGCCGCTCATGTTGACGGAAGACGCAGTCAGGCAGGTGTTGCGGTCGGTGAAATACCCGGGTTATACCCGGGACATTGTCTCGTTCGGCCTCGTCAAGGACGTGGCGGCGGGTAATGGCGCGGTCAGCGTGGTGATCCAAATGACCTCGGCCAACCCCGAGGCCGCGGCCCGCATCCAGCAGGACACGGAGACCGCCGTGCGCGGGTTGGCCGGCGTGAACCATGTGTTCGTGCAGGTGAACCAGCCGTCCGGTCCCGTGCCGGGTGGCGGCGGTGCGCTGGCCCATCCGCAGCAAATCGGCGGCATTCGCCATATCGTGGCCGTGGCCAGCGGCAAGGGCGGCGTGGGCAAGTCCACCGTCGCCGTGAACCTGGCTTGCGCACTCCACCAACTGGGCGCACGTGTCGGACTGCTGGACTGCGACATTTACGGTCCGAGCGTTCCGCTGATGATGGGGGTGCGGGAGAAGCCGTATCTGAGCGAACAGGAGAAACTGGTTCCCCCCTCCAATCACGGGGTGAAACTGATGAGTATGGGGCTGCTTCTGGAGGGGGATCAGCCGGTCATTTGGCGCGGGCCCATGATTCAAAAGACAATCCAGCAGTTCATTCACTCGGTGGACTGGGAGGAACTGGATTACCTGCTGGTGGACCTCCCGCCCGGCACCGGCGATGCCCAGCTTTCGCTTTGCCAGACGGTGCCCTTGGACGGCGGGGTGATTGTGACGACCCCACAGGAAGCCTCGTTGGGCGTGGTGCGCAAAGGCATCGCCATGTTCCAGAAGGTCAATGTTCCCCTGCTGGGCATCATCGAGAACATGAGCTATTTCACCACGCCCACGGGTGAGCGGATCGAGATTTTCGGTCACGGCGGCGGGCGGGCGGAAGCCAAGCGGCAGGAAATCCCCTTCTTGGGCGAGATCCCCCTGTTCACGGAGATCCGGGAGGGAGGCGACCGGGGCGTGCCCGTGGTGGTTGCGCAACCGGAAGGCCCGGCGGCGAAGGCGTTTCTGGGAATTGGACAGGGGCTGCAGCAACGGTTTGCCCGGGCCTGAGCCACTCTCGATCCCTTCGATTCCCCTCCTGTTTCTCCGGATCACTCTAACGCGGGGAAGCTGGCCCGAATCGATAAGGCGAAACAGAACCAGGAGATCAAGGAGGGGGACCGAAACGCTACGAGGAGGCTTCCGCAAGAAGAGGGCTTGAGCCTCATTTTTTCCAACAAGACCGGCGTTGACACATTCGGGGAGCCGTGGTTTGATAGTCAGCCTTTCGGATTAAGGAAAATGCTATGTATGCGGTTTTAGAAACTGGTGGGAAACAGTATCGGGTCGCCGCCGGCGACAAGCTGGAAATTGAACGTCTCGACGTGGAGGCGGGCAAGCCGGTGACCTTCGAGCGCGTGCTTCTGGTGAACAACGAGGGCAAGGTCAGCGTGGGCGCGCCCACGGTGTCTGGAGCCAGTGTGGTCGCGGATGTCGTGCAACACAAGCGAGGCCCCAAAGTGACCACCTTCAAGATGAAGCGCCGCAAGGGCTATCACAAGACCATCGGGCACCGTCAGGAACTGACCGTGGTCCAGGTCAAATCCATCAACGCGTAACAGATTATGGCACATAAAAAAGGTCAAGGCAGCAGCCGCAACGGGCGGGACAGCGTCAGCAAGCGGCTGGGTGTGAAACGCTTTGGCGGCGAGCTGGTCACGGCCGGCAGCATCCTCATGCGCCAGCGCGGCACCAAGCTGGCCGCCGGCGAGAACGTGGGGACGGGTCGCGATTGGACCCTGTTCGCGCTCAAGGACGGACGGGTTTGTTTCGACAAAGCCGGCCGACGGGTCCACATCGTTCCCGAGACCGCGACGGCTGCGGCCAGCTAGGCTGGGACTTTCATGAACGCGGCGAGGTCTCCACGCCTCGCCGCGTTTCCTTTTGGACGAAAGACAAGGGAAGGGGCGATGGAGCCACGCGGACAAAGGCGTCAGCCGACCGCATCACCCCAAGCCTCCACCACTCCGATACTCCACCACTCCACCACCCCAGCCCGCTCCGCTGCCGATGTTCATCGATGAAATCAAGGTGTTCGCCCGTGCCGGTCATGGCGGCAAGGGATGCGTGGCGTTCCATCGTGAAGCGTATCGGCCCAAGGGCGGACCGTCCGGTGGCAATGGCGGACGCGGCGGGGATGTGGTTCTGGAAGCCAGTCACGACCTCAACAATCTGATCGCCCAATACTTCGAGCCGCGGCTGATCGCTCAGAAGGGCGAGGCGGGCTTGGGCAAGGGCATGGACGGCAAGGCCGGCAAGGATCTGATCGTCAAGGTGCCCTGCGGCACATTGGTGTGGCGACTGCCTGTTGCTCCGCCCGCGCCAGGAATGCCTTTGGAGCAAGGTGACAGCGAGGAACCTGTCCGGCTGAGTGGCAGCACGTCCGGCCGTCCCCTGCTCCAAACGGCTGGGTCCACCCGCGCGCGGGAGATGGACTTGACCGCCAAGGCTTCAGGCGAAGCGGCGACCCAGTCCAAGGGCGAGATGGTCGTGGACCTCACGCAAAACGGGCAGCGATTTGTCCTGTGCCAAGGCGGCCGGGGGGGATTGGGCAACCGCAACTTTGCCACCGCGCGGCGTCAGACACCGCGGTTTGCGCAACCGGGCGAACCCGGTGAGGAGGGTGACTTCCTGCTCGAACTGCGCATCATGGCCGAGGTCGGCCTGGTCGGCTATCCCAACGCCGGCAAGTCCACCCTGCTCACCGCCATCTCCGCCGCGCGGCCCAAGATTGCTCCCTACCCGTTCACCACGCTGCACCCGCAGATTGGCATTGTGGAGTACGCGGACTTCAAACGACTGACGGTGTGCGACGTCCCCGGACTGATTGAAGGCGCACACCAGAACGTCGGTTTGGGTCATGCCTTCCTGCGGCACATCGAACGGTGCCGGATCCTGGTGCTGCTCCTGGACATGGCGGCGACCGACCACCGGGCGCCGTGGGACGACCACAACCATCTGTTGGAGGAACTGGCACTCTACGATCCAGCGCTCGTGGAGCGTCCCCGGCTGGTGGTGGCCAACAAGATGGATGAGCCGGCGGCCGAGGAGAACCTCAGGAAGTTCAAGCGCAAGATTCGTAAGACGCCCGTGCTTCCGATCAGCGCCGCCTTTGACGGGGGGGTGGACCGGTTCAAACAAGTGATTCGGGAAGCCGTGGAAGAGGCCGCTCCGTAGAAGCCCCTTCCGCCAAGCCAGTTCCGAAAGCGATCACCCGGGGACCCGCAGGTTGATGGGTTTGGGTGAAGCCTCCGCGTTTTCCCAAACGCGCAAGGGATGGAAGCGCATGAACCGGCTTGGTTACGCGGAACCAAGGGTGGGAAGGCCAGCTTCGCCGGCCATCCGGCATCGCCTCCTTGGGCCTGCAAGGCAGCAGGCCGGGACCATCATGGCCAATCTCGAACGCATCAGTCCCGTTCAGGGACAAGGTAATGCACCTGGCCGTCCTGTTTTTTGACGAGGTGAACCGTGTCGTGCAGGACTCGGCGGAGGGCGACCCGATCCTTTCCCCGAAGCCGGGGATCTTCCAAGAGGGCCACGACCTCGACCAAATTGGGGTGATTTGGAATCAGTGGTGTCGGTTGCAGGGCCGTCATTGTTGTCCTTTCCATCGATCGGTCTTTGCGATCCATTGCCACCCGGCTGGGGCAACCCCTCGACTTCAGCATGAGCAAGGCCAATTTTTGCGCGACAACAGCGGCGGTCTCTGGCCATGCTTGGGCGATGTCAGAAGCAACCTCTGCCGGCCAACCGACCTCCAAGGCCCGGGTGTTCTTGCGCCGCCTGACCAGCACGGTGATTCTGTGGACGATCGTACTGGCGTCCCTGTTCTCGGGGAATCGGTGGCTGTCGGATTTCGTGTTCCTCGCCGCCATGGTGCTGCTCGCAGCAGCCGGGCTGCACGAGTTTTACGGACTGGTCCGGTGCAAGGGCTGGCCATGCTTCCGGTGGCTGGGAGTGGGAGGAGGCGTGTTGCTGATGCTCGGCACCTTTCTGCACTGCACAGGGCGCCTGGGCCTTCATGCGACCCCTTCACGGGCAAATGACTTCGAGGCGAGCTTCCTGATTCTGTTTGTGCTGGGCCTTTGCCTCCGGCACCTGTTCGATCGCCACGCCAAGGAGGGTTTGATGGCCATCGCCACCACTCTGTTGGGCCTCTTGTACGTCCCCTACCTGCTGAATTTCATGCAAAAGACCAATTACTTCCCAATGCTGAAGCCCGGCGATGGCGCATTCTACGTGGTCTATTTCATCGTCGTCACCAAGTTCAGCGATATGGGCGCGTACCTCACCGGATCGCTGATCGGACGCCACAAGATGATCCCACGCATCAGCCCGGCCAAGACCTGGGAAGGGTTTGGCGGGGCGGTGGCGTTTTCGACCGGCGCAAGCCTGGTCTTCGCGCACCTGGCGCAGCGGCATCTGCTGGGGATGACCTGGTATCATGCCGCCCTTCTGGGCGTGGTGTTGAGTGTGGGGGCGGTGGTGGGCGACCTGATCGAGTCGTCGTTCAAACGCGAGGCGGGCGTGAAGGATTCCGGACACCTCTTCCCGGGCATTGGCGGGATTCTGGACTTGCTGGACAGCCTGCTGTTTAATGCACCCCTCATGTATCTGTATCTTCGCCATGTGCTCACGCACCGGGTGTGATTCCTGATCTGCCATGAAGAACGTGGTCCTCTTGGGCAGCACCGGGTCCATCGGCACCAGCACGATCAAGGTGGCCGAGGATCTGCCGGATCAGATCCGGTTGGTCGGGATGGCGGCAGGCAACAATATTGAACTGCTCATCGAGCAGGGACGCAAGCATCAGCCCGCCGCGCTCTCGATCAACGATCCGGCCAAGGCGGAGGCGCTGCGCCAGGCGTTCGGCCCGACGACAAAGATTCATGCCGGCCCGGAGGGACTGTTGAAGCTGGCGACGATGGACGGAGCCGACGTCGTGTTGATTGCCATCGTGGGCACCGCAGGCCTGCAACCAGCCTTGGCCGCCATCCGCGCCGGCAAAGACATTGCCGTGGCATCGAAGGAGATCCTCGTCATGGCGGGGGAAATCGTGATGCGCGAGGCGCGGCAGCACGGGGTGAAGGTGCTGGCGGTGGACAGCGAGCATTCCGCCATCTTCCAGTGCCTGGATGGAAAGCCCGCCGGGTCAGTCCGGCGGTTGATGCTGACAGCATCCGGGGGTCCGTTCCGCAGCCGGACGGAGTGGCCGAAGGAACGATTTGCCGAGATCACCGTGGAACGTGCCCTCCGCCATCCCTCCTGGGTGATGGGGCGCAAGATCACCATTGATTCAGCCACCCTTTTCAACAAGGGGCTGGAGATGATCGAGGCGCGCTGGCTGTTCGACATCGGCATGGACCGCGTATCCGTGCTGGTGCATCCGCAAAGTGTGGTTCACTCGATGGTGGAGTTTGTGGACGGGTCCATCCTGGCCCAACTGTCCACCCCGGACATGTGCCTGCCCATTCAATACGCACTCACGTATCCGGAACGCCGGGCTAGCGGTCGGGTCCAGACCGATTTCGCCCGTCTGGGATCGCTCACCTTCGAGGAGCCAGATGAGGAGCGTTTCCCGGCTCTGGCGCTGGCACGGCAGGCGGGAGAAGCCGGGGGAACGCTGCCGGCGGTTCTGAACGCCGCGAACGAGATCGCCGTCGACGCATTTGTCAATCGGCAGATCAACTTCCCGGCCATCCCTGATCTGGTGCGTCAGACCATGATGGCGCACCGACGAATCGAGAACCCCACACTGGAACAGATTCTCGAGGCCGATGCATGGGCGCGCCGCGAGGCGGCGAATGCGGCCAGAAGCGTGCATTGACCTGTCTCTCCACTGGACCTATCCTGCCGCCGTTGTTCATGAAGGGTATAACAGCATGATCTTGGGCACGACCCCCCAGACAGGTCCGGCGTCGGCATCGGCAACCGCCCCGGAACGGCTGAACTTCCCCACCCTCTACTTCGAGGCGACCCGCGGCTGCAATCTGAGTTGCGACATCTGCATGAGCTCCAGCAACGACGTCCAGCGCGTGCGCCAGAGCAAGCGCGAGGAGATGTCGACCGACGAGATCGAGCATCTGGTACTCAAGACCGCCAAGGATGTCGGGGTGCGGGTGATCATCTGGAGCGGGGGCGAATTCCTCACCCGCAAGGATGCTCTGGACCTGCTCGCGCGCGCGCGGCGTCACGGTTACCGGTCGAGCGTCTGCAGCAACGGGGTGAAGCTGAATCGCGACCTGCTGCTGGCGATCCAGGAAGCCGGCGGAAACGACCTGGTGATGTCGCTGGGCATCAATTCGCTGGACGACGATAACGAAGGCACGCGCGATGCCGAGGTCGAGGTGACCCTGAAGGCGTTGGATCTGTGCGAGGAACTGGGGATCAAGCGGCACGTGGTGGTGAACGTCGGGCGGCACAACATGAAGACCCTGGGGCGCACCATGGACTGGCTGACCGAAAAGCGCATTCCCTGGAACCGCTCGCCCTTCACGGCGCGGGGCTCGGGCGTGAAGCACTTTACCCAGCACGCCGTCAGCCGCGAGGAGATGGAACAGTATGTCCATCCCGAGTTTCGCCGGCACTTCTTCGGTTACGTGAGTTATACCCCCCTGTTCCTGGCGCCGGAAGTGCATGAGCGGTTTTCCCAGGGCCAGAAGAACCGTACCGTGCCCCAGGGTCCCTCCATCGGCTGCTGGTGCGGCACCTGGCTGGCGGTCAACGCGGAAGGGTACGTGGCGCCGTGTGCCATCCTGTTGGATGTGCTCGAGGCCGGCAACGTGCGCGAGGGGACCTTGGCAGAAATCGTGTCCGGCAGCGAGATGTTCGGGCGCATTCTGGACCGCAACCAACTCCAAGGCAAATGCGGCCGGTGCCGCTACCAGTTCACCTGCGGGGGCTGCCGGGCGATGGCATTCTTCAAAACCGGCGACTACATGGCCGAAGATCCCACCTGCTTTTTCGAGCCCGCGGACCGCAACACAGTGTGCGAGCACGAGGCGGAAACGAACGAGATGTTCGCCCGCTACGCCATCATGGCCAAGTACGCCGGGTTGTAAGCCCGGGTTGCCGCTTGTTTCGGCAGCGGCTTTCAGCTAGGAACAGTATCGCGATCGCACTCCGGACGACCGGGAGGCGCGGATGCACTGTTATCACCAGGTTTCATGACCAAACAAGAAATCATCACTGATTTGCGCGAATTGCTCCGCAAACAGAAGCAATTGAAGGTGGACATCGACACCATCGGGCTGGAGACACGCTTCGATCAAATTGGATTCGATTCCCTGTCCATCCTCGACTTCATGTACGAAGTGGAGAACCGGTTCGGCGCGTTCCCCGAGATGGCCGAGTTGGTGAAGATGCAGAAGGTGGACGACCTGGTGGATTATCTGAGAGCTCACAGCCGGAAGTGACCTGCGACCCGCTCCCGGGGCGTTTTCAAGAAAGTCGCGACCGCTGACGTCAGTCGGCGCGAATTCAACAGAGCGGCCACGTCCGGTCGCGAACTGACGTTCGCGGCTGCGGGTTTCATTGAATGGCTCTGGTCCCTATGGGCTGCCCTTGGGTTCCTCCTCACTGCTCGGACCATCAGGCCCATGGGCGGACAAGGGCGGACGACCCACACCCGCCGATGCAGGCACCAGGACCCGCAAACCCTGAGGTTTTAGCCCGAACGCGACCGGCAAATAGCCCGCTGACTCGCCATCGACCTCCACAGGCGCCGCCACGCTGCTTTCCAGACGGACCGCGTCACCCCGAAGCCGTCGCACCAGCCCGTCCGGGAGCCGACCAGTCAGGAGCAGCGGCAGACCGCAGCGAAGCAACGTCAGCCAGCTGATTCGCGGAAACACACACACCTCGAGAACCCCACTGCGGAGGTCCCCCTCCGGGAAGATCCGGAAGCCGCCCCCATAGAGCCGTCCGTTGCCGATGAGGATCAATTGACCGGCGGCCTCTGCCTGATTGGTCCTAGCCGAGATTGAGGGTGGGCGCTCGCCCAACGCCCGCAACCCAGCCAGGACGTAGGCCCAGGGGCCCACCTGTTTCTTGGTCTGCCAATCCACCAACTCGATCGCCCTCGCGTCCAAACCCGCACCGGCCAGCTGGCTAAAGTATCGCCGAACCGTCCGCCCCTCGGAAAGCCGTTCAATCCACGGCAGGTCCACCCGGATCTCATGACCCGCTGTGATCACTTCCCAAGCTCCGTGCGGGGTGAGAGGAATGCCCAGCTCGCGCGCGAACACATTCACCGTTCCCAGGGGAATGAAGCCTAGCCGCGTCCGCTGGAATCCGCCGGACACATCTCCGATCCCGTTCAGGACCTCGTTGAGCGTCCCATCGCCCCCCGCCGCCACCACGATCTCGTGTCCTTCCCGCACGGCTTCTGCCGCCAAGCGTCGGGCGTGGCCGGGCGCGCCGGTGAGTTTGAACACCGAACCGGCTGCGAGGTGATCCAGTTCGACCCGGAATCTCCTGGACTTTTCACCTTTGGCGGCTGGATTGAAGATGACACAGGGGCGCACGGGCGAAATGATTCGCGGGTTTGACGCACACCGTCGAGTCGAAAGGGCACGGGAAAACCGGGCACAAGCCGGAGGCTTGGCGCAAATACCGATCCACGAAACCAGCCAGGCCTGCTGCCGGTGGTTGGACTCGCGCAAAGCCACCAAGCCCCCGAGGGTGACAGACCTGGCCAAACCACACCGGTGAGGCTGGGCTGGCGTGCAATTCTTCGCGACTCTGCGGCTTTGAGCGAGACGCGCCTCCAACGGAACCCCTTCGCCCCCTCGGGGTTCTTCGTGGTGAGCAATCCAGAGTGCCGGTCACCGTCGGCGGAGGGCGCAGCGCACAAAGAATACGAGGAAGCCACAGGACACCAACACGGTGGGCGAAGGTTCGGGCACCGGCGAGAGGGATCCCTCCAGCCTGACATTGTCCAGCGCCAGCCAACCGTTCTGGTGGCCGGAAGACCAGCCATAGAGCCGAATGGTCACCGTCTCACCGTCCATGCTTGTGAAATTGCTGAAGTTCACCACCACGTTCTGCCAGGCACCGACCGGACTGAAGTTCTGCGAATCCACCAAAGTCAGGCTGACCCCCGTGAAGATCCGCACTTCGCTGTTCAGTGGGCCATCCTTCTCACCGCCGGTCCGCTTGTCCACGCTGCGCTGCACATCAAAGGAGAGAGTCGTCAGGCTCAGGGTGAAGTTGGTGGCCGGAGTCACGGTGAACTGGACGTACTCTCCCGGATTCTGGGTGCCCGCGGTCGTCCAGCTCGCGCTCTCGAACAACTCGGACACGCTGACCGCACTCACGTTCACCCGACTGAACGCCGTGAAGGTCAAATTGGTTGCTGTCGGCGCGTTGGTGTCTCCGGCTGGGTCGGCTCCAGGAAAGGTGTAGGTTGCCAGTGTTGCCCCGGAAGCGGGAAAGGCATAACCCGCTGCCAACAACGCAACTCCGATCAATGTGGACGATCTGCGATTCATACAGTGCCGCAGCGGGGAGGCAGCAGAAGCCAAGCCAGTGGACCCACCAAGATCGGTCCCGGGAGCAAAACAGGCGCCGCGACAATGCGGCGCCTGCCCAACCAACTCCCGACCCAGAGGAAATCAACGCTCCGCCCAACTCGTGGGGATGAACCCCCGGCTGGGTCCGATGTTGGCCAGGTTCTCGTCATAGTGAAAATTGAAGTGGCCGTTCATTTTCACCGTGCGGGTCACACTGGCCCCAACAAAGTCGTAGCTGTTGTTGCCGCCACCACCAAGGGTGAAATCCGCGTGGTTGGCGTAGATCGCGCCCGTGAAGGCGGCGTTGCCACCAAAGACAATCTCGGTGTTGGTGGGCAGGCCGAAATAGAGAAACGCCGCAGCGTTACCAGTTTCATTGGCCACACCATTCCCCCCGAGTTTGAACTGGCTTCCGCCCATGTAAACTGTCAGCCGCTGGGCAGTGGGATTGATGCGAATCTCATCCTTGCCGGTCAAACTCACACTGTCCGTGAGCCAGACGCGCGCATTGACCCCTGATTGCACGTACACGCTGCCGCTCAGTGTCGATGCCTTGTAATCTCCGCTGGAGGAGATGACATGCCGGTAAGTGACCCCGTTGATCACCACCCCCTTCTTGCCTGCATCGGGGAGCGCGGACCACATGGCTTCAGGCAAGGCGACATCATTCAGACGGACGTTCATGTCATCGCTGGAATAGCCCGGCTGAATGCCGGTGCTTCCGCTGGACACCCAGGCTTCGGAACCCGCGGATCCATTCGGCCCGATAGAAATCGTTCCTCCGGGTCCCGTGCTGACGTGGCCCATGATATCCGCAATTCCGAGGTTCACGGAATCAATGATGTCATAATTGCTCGCAACATCCCCTTTGTCATTGCGTTTCGCCGCATCATAGACGCCGTACGTGGCGCCTGGGGCCCAATAACTGGCATTCGGATCCGCCGAGTTGAAACTGTCAGTGGCGATTCTGTTGCCTTTGAAATCGATTTGCCGGTCCGCCAGCATGGCCAGAGACCAGAGGGCGTCCCGCCGTGTGTCGACCTGCACCACCCGGCGTAGGTACCGGCTCTGGAAGCCACCACTTGTCGTCCCGGCTGCGGCGGTGGCCACGGGAATGCGCTGGTACTCATAGTCATAGCGGAGGAACCCGTAGGCTGTAATGGTGGGCGCGGCGGGAATGCGGTTGGTGATGATGACAATGTAGTAGGCGCGGTTGTCGTTTCCGAGCAAGCGAACGGTGTAGTAGGCATCCGGGCCGTAGCTGGTCCATTGATCCTGAGAGAGAGACGCCCCGGTGCTCCAGTCCAGCAGCTTCTGGCTGTCGTAGCTGTACTTGTTGATCATCTGCAGGGCATCCTCCACTCCCGCTTCAGCCACGGCAATGGACTGGTTCCAAGACTGGGACCGAGAGTTGGCGAAGGTCTGATGCTGGGTGAGCAGCAAGAAGCTGGCAAGCGTGGCCCCAATGACGAAGGTGATGACCATCGTGGTGGCCAGCACGCTGCCGGCCTCCGACGGTCTGCGGAATGTTGGAATTCTCATACGACGTTCTCCGGGATACTAATTGCGAATGACGATCTTGGCGGTTTGGACACTCTCGGTATTCAATTTGGACCCCAAGATTCGGCGCGAGCACCGCCAACTCACATCCAGCAACTTGGCCTGGGAAACGGTGGAAGCAGGGTAGAAATTGAAATTATTCGATGGGTTCCGCTGGGAGATGTTGAATTTCAGGTAATCGCATTGTTCCAAAAGGATCTGGCTGTCGGCCCCCTTGATTTGGGTCAGGGTTTCGGCGTCCGGATCATATTCATAGGTCAGTGCGATACCGTTGAGCGTGCGCAACTGCACGCGATTGGTGGTGAAACTGACGACTGACGCCGCCTGCCGCACCTCCCGGCTCATGGTGTCGAGCGCCCGGGTGCTGGCACGCTCGAGGTCGTTGTAGTTGCCCATCGCGACGAAGCTGCGCACGGTGAACATGGTGAGGACGGCGACAATGGCGAGCACGAAGACCCCCAACCCCATCGCCACCATAACCTCCACCAGTGTGAAGGCATTGGTGCGCGCGAAATTGGACGGATGGGATCTGCTCTGTCCGGATAGCTTCATGGTCAAGTCCCTAGCGATCATAGACGTAATTCTGCAGCCCGTTCCTCGACACCATAGTGGTCATGGTGCGGCGACGCGCGACGTCCCCAGACTGCCACTCCACACCCACGGTCACGAAACGGAGGTTGCTGGCATAGGAGGGCGCCGGATTCAGCGTCGCGTTGGTGATGCTGATCGTCCCGTTGTAGGCAATGCCGGTGGCCTTGGCTCCGCCGACGTTGGGATAATAGCGGGTGGCGAACTGGGTGGGGATCATGTTGCTGGCGACCACCTGATTCCAGTTGAACAGGCGGATGCCCTCCATTTTCTCGACCATGATCTGAGTCGCCCGCAGGTTTTCCCGGGACACTTGCGTCATGGCAAACCCGGCGGACATGCCGGCATAAAGTGAAACGAAGCTGACCCCAAGAATCCCCACCGCGATGACGACCTCGGGGAGCGTAAATCCCGCCAGGAGCGAAGGCGAGCGGGCTGGGTTGGACCTACCTAAAATCCTCATGGCTACGACTTATGGTTTCCTGAAACAAATCCTTGTCCGTTAGAATACTCAGGGATTTGAACGCATCCGGCGTGCCAACCGGGACTAACCTCAGATAGCCTTGGAGGTCGGGTTTCTGCAAGCTCCTGTATCCCCTCGGACTGATCCGTCCCGGAACAGGACCCTCAAGAACCGGGCGCTGGACCCGGGGGAGTTTCGGTTTTGAGAACGGAGCAATTCCCAGCTTCTCAAATCTCGTTCCAGGAGGTCACCAGATAACGGGCGTTGGAATTGTAGCTTCGCAGGGCTTCGTCGTAGTGGAAACTGAAGTGGCCGTCCAACTTGGCGGAGTTGACGACAAGCGAACCGGTGAAGTCAAAGGGAAGGTGTCCGCCCCCGTTGAGCTTCAGGTCGGCCTGGGGGGCATAGATGACGCCCGTGATCTCCGCATTCCCGCTGAAATCCATGCTGGTCACACTGGCCGTGCACCAGATAATGCAATTGGCGGCATATCCACTGTCATTGATAACCCCATTGCCACTCACACTGATGGAGGACCCGCCGACATAGGCCTCCAGCTTGCCATCCGAATTGATGAAGATTTCGCCGGAGAAGCCATCCCGAACCACCAACCGCGCATTGCCGCGCACGAAGACACTGCCCTCAATCTCATCCACATAGTAATTGACAGGCGCCAGGCTGGGGTGGCCCCCGTTGATGATGTAGTCGTAGGCTCGCGATGTCACCACGTAGTTGGTCGTGTAAGTATTGTAGCTGTAGGTGTAAACAGGATAGGTATAGGAGTAACCCGTGATCCGATTGTAGTAGTACTTGGATCCCTGCCTCCTCACCTCCCCCACATAGGTGCCGGGGGGCGGATAGCTCGAACTGGAAGAGTAGGTGGTCAGCGTATTGACGACCATGCCAGACGGAACCGGGCTGGGCTGGACCGACGTGGTTGCGTAGCTGATGTTGGTGATAACTCCAGAAGCCGGTGCCGGACTGGGATAACTGGCGGTGGTGGTGGTTCCACTGCTCACCGTGATATTTGTGGTGGACACGGTGCCCGGGGCCGGCGTAGCGCCAAACGTGTACGGGATTTCGACATCCGGGAAGGTGAAATTGCTGTCATCCCGGAAGTAGCCCGTTTGGATGCCATTATTGCCGGCCAAGCGCCAAGGGTAGGAACCGACCCCGCCGTTAGGCCCCAAGTTGGGTAGCCCTCCCGGCCCGACGACCAAGCAGCCGTGAATGTCTGAATTGCCCACATTCGCGGCGTTCAAGAGGCTGGAGTTGACATAGACGTCGCCGTTGCTTCGCAGCTTGGCCAGATTGCCGGCCGGGTAGCGCCCGCTGTTGCTGTAAAGCGGATTGGTCGAGTCGAAACTGTCAGTGCTGACACCGTTGCCGTTCAGGTCCACGCCCTCCTTGGCAATCAGCGCGCCCCGAAACAGTCCATCACGACGCGTGGCTCGCACTTCGATCGTCCGGTTGATGCTCTGGGCGATGGAGGTTTGGAGCGTCGAATCACTTTGCCCGGTCGTGCCGGCGCTTGAACCACCGAACACCGGGGCCTCGTGGTACCCGATGGCTGTGAGAACGGGGTTGTTGATGTCGAACGCGTTGATGGTGATGACATAGCGTGAATTCCCGGAGAGGGTCTGGGCCCGTTGGTAAGTGGTACCGTTACGCGTCCAGCCTCCCTGTTCCAGATTGGGGCTGTTGGCGTTCAGATGCTGGAGTCCTTCTTCGATACCGGCTTCGGCCACGGAGATGGACATGTTCCAGACCTGCGCCCGCTGACCGATGTACTGCTGATGCCGGGCATTCATCAGGTAGCCCACAACACTCAGCAGCATGAAGGTGCACAGGAACAGGGTGACCATCAGGGCGGTACCCTGCTCGCCGGACTTGGAACCGAATCTAATCTTCATACCTGTCCTTATTCACTTCTTGCGAATCACAATCTTGGCGGTCTGGACGTCCTCGCTATTCACCAGCCCGTTCGGAAGCCGTCGGCTGGTCTTCCAACTCAGGTCAATGACCTTGGCCGTGGTCTGGAATTCGCCTTTGGTTGGAGGGAAATAGTTCCAGGAGTTGGAGTGCAGGTTGCGCTGACCGACATGGAAATCGATCAGCTGGCAGTCTTCGAGCAACACGTCGAAACTCCAGATGCCGCTGGGCTTTTGCACCAGACGGTAGAGACGATCCACGCCGCTTCCGACGAAGTAATAGTAAACGGTATCTCCATCTCCATTCACAATCTGGAGAAGGTTGGTGGTGTAATCCACCACCATCTTGGACTGCCGAATCTCGCGCGTGAGCAGATCCATCGCCTGCTGGTTCATGCGATCCAGAGCGGTATAGTTCGAAAGGGCGGCCATGCTGCGGATGCTGTAGAGGAACAGGCTCATGAGCGCCGCCGCTCCGATCGAAAACACGCCGATCGCCACCATCATCTCGATCAGCGTCCACCCCCGGTGCCCGGATCTGGTCCTAATACACATAATTCTGCACTCCATCCTTGGCGATCATCGTCGTCAGCGACCGTTGGCGGGGTATCCCCGCGGTGTTCCAGTTGAGGGTCACGGTGAGGAAATTGATGTTGCTGCGGTAGCTCGCCGGCATGTCCACCGGAGCGGAGGTGATGGCGATCGCCCCTGTGTAGGTGACCCCGCCGTGCGTGCTGGGGTCGTAGTATTCCGTGAAGGTGGTCGGCACGAATCCCGGCGTGTGGAGCTGGTCCCAACTGTAGAGCCGGACGATCTCGGTTGCCTCGATCAGGACCTGGGTGGCACGCTGGTTCTCCTGGGTCATGGCCACGATTCGAAACCCGCTGGCAAAGGCGCCCATGATCCCCGCCGCGCAGATGCTCAGGATGCTGCTGGCCATGATCACTTCCGGGAGAGTGAACCCCGCGGTGCTACGGTGGAGCTTGCGACAGATACGACCTGAAAACTTCATTTGCGTTACGCCTGTTGTGTCTTGTTCCTCTGTTTCCATGTCCCAAAGGGCATGGCATGTGCCACCCGGCAGAAGGCCTGAATTTTCATGCCTCTGAGAACCACCCTCGGTTCAGCTCGCTGTTCTGTCCGGACCGTGGTCAGACTTGTCCCGAGCAAGGACAGGTCCCCTTGGGCCGCCGACACGGATCCATCTCGTCCCTGAGAATTTCCACGGTCCCTATCTCCGTATTCCTGCCCAGGCTGTGCTCGCTCGCCGGCACGGTTCGCGGAATCTGTGCCACAACGGCCTGGCATCCGGCGCGTCTGGAGCCGGACTTGCTTTCTCGCTTCCCGACAGCCCGGTCCCGCAGGAGCATGAACATGAGCAAGAAGCGAATACTGATTGCCGACGACAGCCTCACGGTGTTGAAGTCATTGGAGATCAAACTGGAGTCCGCCGGATACGAGACATCCACGGCGGTGGACGGCAGTGAGGCCCTAGCGGAAGCGCGCCGACTCCATCCGGATCTTGTCATCATGGACATCAACTTCCCCCCGGACATCAACCAAAGCGGCGGCACCTGGGACGGGTTCCAGATCATCCAGTGGATGCGAATGACCGGCGCCGCCGGCAGCGCTCCGGCCATCATCATCACTTCCGATGACGTCCAGCAGCATCAAGACAGTGCGCTGGCTGCCGGGGCAGCAGCGGTCTTCCAAAAGCCGATCGACATTCCACACCTCCTGGAGACCATTCGCGAGTGTCTCGATGGACACCCTCAAGCCTCGTAGGAACCCCAACCGCGCGAACG
The DNA here is from genome assembly GCA_025457615.1 of Verrucomicrobiota bacterium. Taxonomy (GTDB): domain Bacteria; phylum Verrucomicrobiota; class Verrucomicrobiia; order Limisphaerales; family DSYF01; genus JALOTU01. The sequence goes on along the minus strand of JALOTZ010000002.1, from coordinate 19,216 downwards.
CGGCAATCCCCAGAAAGCGGACCTCCTCCCGCTCGCTCGCTGGATCTTCATCGACTGGCGCCACCGCGCCCTGGACCGGCAGACGGCCGAATCTGCGGGCGCCTGCGGAATCGTGAGTTCGGGCGCCGGGGTGGCGAACCGGTTCGGGACATCCCTTCAGATTTTCCATTCCGATCATTGAAATCCCCCGCAGGCTTTCTATCCTGCGCGCGATTGATGCGATTCTGATGAGCCCATCCTCTGACGCCAACGATACGTGGACGATCCAGTCCGCGCGCGACCTTTACAACATCCGCCGCTGGGGGGCGGACTACTTTGACGTGAACGAGGCCGGTCACGTGGTGGCCAAGCCGCAACTGGATGCCGGCTGCGAGGTGGATTTGACGGATGTGATTGAGGAAGCCCGGGGGCGCGGGCTGAAGATGCCGCTGCTGATCCGGTTCCAGGACATCCTGCGGCACCGGGTGCAATCGCTCAATCAGGCCTTCCGCAATTCCACCGCCGAGTTCAGTTACCAGGGCCGGTATCGCGGCGTGTTCCCGATCAAGGTCAACCAGTTACGCGAGGTGGTGGAGGAGATCCTCGATGCGGGCAAGCCCTACGACTTCGGCCTGGAGGTGGGCAGCAAGCCCGAACTGTTCGCCGGGCTGGCCCTCCAGGACAACGGCGGCAGCCTGATCATCTGCAACGGCTACAAGGACGCCGATTTCATCCGCATGGCGCTGCTGGGCATCAAGCTCAACAAGAAGGTGATCATGGTCGTGGAAAAGCTCGAGGAACTGCGCCAGATCATCACCGTGTCCCGCCAGCTCGGCATCGAACCCCAGGTCGGGCTGCGCGTGCGCCTGCTGGCCAAGGGGTCCGGACGCTGGTCCGGCAGCGGCGGCGAGAACGCCAAGTTCGGCCTGAGCACCGCCGAGATCCTCGCGGCCACCGAACTGTTGCGCGCCGAGAACCTCGTCCACAGCCTCAAACTCCTGCACTTCCACATTGGTTCCCAGGTGCCCGACATCCTCACCGTCAAGAAGGCCGTCCAGGAGGCCAGCCGCTTCTACGCCAAGCTGCACAAGATGGGTTTCCCGATCGAGTTCCTCGATGTCGGGGGCGGGCTGGGCGTGGACTACGACGGCAGCCGGTCCGCGTTCGACAGCTCCACCAACTATACCCTGCAGGAGTACACCAACGACGTGGTGTATTATGTGGGCGATGTGTGCGACGCCGAACAGGTGCCGCATCCGGACATCATCAGCGAAAGCGGACGCGCCCTGGTGGCGCATCACAGTGTGCTGATCGTGGAGGTGTTCGGCTCCATCCAGAAGCTGCGCGACGACACGGCCTTTCAATACGGCGCGAACGAGCACGCTCTGGTGAAGGAATTGTTGCACATCCGCCAGAACCTCGATCGCCTGAACAAGCTCGAAGCCTTCCACGATGCCCTGGAGCACCGGGACGATGCCCAGCACATGTTCACCCTGGGCATGATGGATTTGCCGGACAAGGCCAAGGTGGAGCAGCTCTACTGGGAGATCAGCCGCGAGGTGGTGGGACATTTCAGAGGACAAGCCTATGTGCCCGAGGAAATCCGCGAGCTCAAGGACCGGCTCAGCGACCAATACCTCTGCAATTTCTCCGTGTTCCAATCCCTGCTCGACCACTGGGCACTGGGACAGTTGTTCCCGATCATGCCCATCGCGCGGCTGGACGAGAAGCCCAACCGGGAGGCCACGCTGGTGGACATCACCTGTGATTCGGACGGGCAGATCAACAAGTTCATTGACCTGCAGGACGTGCGCGACACCCTCGCGCTCCACCCGTTGCGTACCGACGGCAACGGTCGCATCGAGCCCTACTACCTCGGTTTCTTCCTGATGGGCGCCTACCAGGACATCATGGGCGACCTGCACAACCTCTTCGGCCGCGTGAACGAGGTCCACGTGTTCCTCGATCCTGACGAGGCGACCGGCTATTACGTCGAGGAAGTGCTCGAAGGTTCGACCATCGTCCAGGCTCTCACCTCGGTGCAGTACGACGAGAACGAATTGAAGCGGCGCATGAAGGTGCAGGTCGATGACGCCATCAAGTCCGACCGCATGAAGCCCAGCGAGGGCATGCGATTGCTGGCGGACTACGAGCGCGGGCTCAAGGATTACACCTACCTCAGCGTCCAGTGAACCCCCTGCCCCAGGTCACCCCAGCCGCCCCCAACCTCCTGTGGTCGCTGGGACGGCTGGTGCGCGGGTTGTCGTCCCTGTTCTGGGGGCTGCCCCTCAGCCTGCTGGCCAGCGTCGAGACGGTGAAGATCGACTGGTTCCGGCACCTGGGCGTCCTGCCGGTGCTGCTGGCGAACGGATTGCTCTGTTATGGGCTCTGGCAGATGGGCGCGTTTCAATCGCAGGAGCGCCTCTGGCGCGCCGCCCTCGACCGCGCCCGGCTCCTGGCACTCATCAACCTCGGGCTCAGCCCCTACCTCTATTGGTGGAGCCGCCTGCCAAGCAACGATTTCTTCGGCACCATGGTCCTGCTGGCCACCGGCTGCGCATTGATCTTCCTGATCAGCCTGAATCTCGTCCTTCGACGCCTCACGGCCATGTTGCCGGAGGAAACGCTGCGCGCCGAAACCCGCAGTTTCACCAGCCTGAATCGTGGGTTGCTGCTGGTGATGCTGCTGCTCGTGGTGGTTTACGGCGGCCTGCGCGGGTGGCCGGGGTTGCTGGAGCATCTGGGCATCGTGGTCTACTGGATTCAAAGCCTGGGCTTCTGGATCATCATCCTTCTCGTGCTCCTGCCCCTGGCCATGACCATGGCCCTGCTCTGGAAAACCAAGGAGATCATCCTGGCAAGCGTGTTCACCCGGAAAGGTTGAGCCATCCCATTCCCTCTCCCTGGGGCAGAACGAACGCCCTCCGAACCGCACCGGCTGAGGCCAGGCCCCGACCTCAAGAGGTAGGGGAGGAACAGGATCTCCACTGGCTGCGGCACGGTCAGAACCCACCGAATCGCTTCGAGCCGGTTCTTCTCGAACGGAATCCCGAGGATGATCGTGTGCCCCCACCTACTTCCTGCGGGACACCTCGCAATCCAGGTCTTGGAGCCGCGCACCAGCCCGCCAGCTCTGAGGAAGACCCGCGGGCGCACCGGGTTATGCACGGATTCGGGCTTTTGAAGATTTCCCCGGGTGGGACGTCGAATCTGGCGGGATGAAAACCAAACATCTGCTGTTCTTGGCAGCGGCTGCGGCCACTGCCACCTTTGCGACGTCGGCCCAGGCCGGCGTGTCGTTCCAGGTTTCCGTGGGCTGGCCCGCCCCCGTCTACGTGGAACCGGTGTATGCCCCGGTGTGCCCGCCTCCCGTGATGGTGGTGGCGCCACCGCGCCCGGTCTGCGGCTGGCCCGTCGTCCTGTATGGCCAGCCCTACCGCCCGGCCTGCGCGCCGGTCCGCATCCATGGCGGTCGTGGCTGGCGTCATGATGTTCATCCGTATCAACACGGCCGGTCCCACCACGGTCACGGCCGGTCCGGTTGCGGCGACCGCTAAACCGGCCATCACGAATCGGGAGACGACGTGAGGAGGCCTGGAGGAAAAGTACTGCGCGCCGCCTGCGATGTCCGCGGCTTTGGCGCCGACACAGCGGCGCGATCCGACAAACGGCGGGGCCGCGCTGCGGTGCAACCTTGGACGCCGCGACCCCCGAGCCCCGGCCCAGGCAGAAGCGGGATTGCGCCTCTACATGGACATGGGCTCGATGCTTGAGTTCCACCCACACGTACCTGAACCTCGGCGGCATGCGAGACATTGCCAGTTTTATCGAGCACACCTTGCTGCGGCCGGACGCCACGGCTCGCGACATCGAGACGCTGTGTGCCGAGGCGCGCCAACACCGGTTTCGCGCCGTATGCGTGAACGGCTGCTGGGTGCCGTGGGCACGGCATCACCTGGACGACACCGACATCAAGGTGGTCAGCACGGTGGGATTCCCCCTGGGAGCGATGGACGCCGATGCCAAACGATTCGAGGCCGAGGCGGCCATCGACGCGGGGGCACAGGAGATCGACATGGTGCTCAATATCGGCCGGCTCAAGGACGGCGACACCCAATACGTCCTGCGCGAATTGCGGGATGTGGTGGAGGCGGCCGATGAGCGTCCGGTCAAGGTGATCCTGGAGGCCTGTCTGCTGACCCGTGAGGAGAAGTTGCGGGCGTGTGGATGGATTCTCGATTCGGGCGCGAAGTTCGTGAAAACCTCGACCGGGTTCAGCCGGGCCGGAGCCACCGTGGAAGATGTGCAGCTCCTGCGCGGCGCGGTGGGGGACAAGTTCGGCGTGAAAGCCAGCGGCGGCATTCGCGACACCCCGACTGCCCTGGCCATGATCGAAGCGGGTGCCAACCGGATCGGCACTTCGCACGGGGTGGCGATTGCTGATGGGGTGCTGCTGGCCCGGGCGGATTCGTACTAAACCAATGTTCAGAAGGCAGTCACGCATAGACGCGATGACGCAGAGGCACAAAGGCCTTTCGAGGTTTTTGACCGGCCGGTTGGAGGTGCCTTGGGGTGCACGTTGCTCCACCCGTTGCCGGGCGGTTCTTCAGTCATTTCTCGTTGCGTGCCAGCCTCCTGGCCCTTTGCGGTCCTCCCCAATGAAATCGCCCCGCCCAGTTGCCACGGGTTGAGGCTTGCCGGCGGAAACACCGGATTCCTAAGCTCTGTCTGTCCGGGCGACAAATCTTCTGACCGCGGAGAATTTGACCATGACCAATCAATTGGAATCCCTGGCCCAGGCCAAGGAGAAGCTGGTGGAGATGGGCACCGAATTTGCCCCGCAGGCGCTGACCGCGGTGAATGACGTTCTGACTCAGAACCCGCTGATGCTCCGGGATCCCGCCCCGGTCGTGGGCGTCTCCCTGCTCGCGGATTCTTCCATCCACCTCGGAATCAAGCCGTGGGTGAAGGTCCAGGACTTCGTCCCCGCAAGCGGCGCGGTCAACAAGGCTGTCGTGGAAGCCTTCCGCGCCCGCGGCATCTCGATTCCGTTCCCGCAACGCAAGGTGCGCCTGATCCAAGCAGCGGGATGAAACCAAGGCACGAGGAAGTGATCGTGGAAGCTTCCCCTGAATCGCGGGGCGGGGCCGCACTGCCTCGCGGCCCGGCGCCGGAACACCGGCGCCCTACCAGGTTCATGGTCCCAACGCGCGATCTCTTGATCGTGGAGGCTCTCCCTGAACCTGCCGTTCCGGAGCGCGGGTCTCCGACCCGCAGGGGCTGCGCTACGCCGGGCGTCCCCATAGGTTCGCTCACCTGTCCGCCCTTCGAGGGTGCTGCGGCTCATGGAGCCGCGCTCCTCCGCAACAGGTTCAGGGCCCCAATTAAAGTCCAATCCCTGGAGGTGTTTCCTCCCCATGAAGCCGCTGGCTGACTGTCACCTCTACACGTTCGTGGACACCGCCTACCTGCGCGGACGGGATCCGGCGTGGGTGGCGCAACAGCTCTGCGACGGGGGCTCGGACATCCTTCAACTGCGCGCCAAAGGCAGCACGCCCGCAGAGGTCCGCCGCCTGGCGGAGAGCATCCTGCCCATCGCCCGGGCGGCTGGGGTGCCCCTGGTCATCAACGATCACGCGGATGTCGCCCGCGAGGCCGGTGCCGAGTTTTGTCACCTCGGACAGGAGGATTTCTTCGAGGCCGGACACCAGCGGGTGGAGGAATTGCAGATGGCCGATGGCCGATTGCAAATTGGACTAAGCACGCACACGCCCGCACAGTGCGCGCGGGCGGTGGCGGCGGGGGCGGATTACGTGGCCATCGGACCGGTTTACCCGACCGGGACGAAGCCGACAGCCAGGCCGGTGACGCTCGAATATGTCCGTTGGGCGGCGGCGCATGTGGACATCCCCTGGTTCGCCATCGGTGGAATCAATCTGGGGACCATCGGGGACGTGCTGGAGGCGGGCGCCCGGCGGGTGTGCGTGGTGTCGGCGATCCTCAACGCGAAGGACATCGCGGCCGAGTGTCTCCGGTTCAAAGCCAGGCTCGAAGCCCGGTGACGTCCGGGGCCTCGGCCGCCGCCGGGCCCCCGGATCCGTCCTTGACGCACCACGCACCACGCAACATTCTCTGCCCCTCGTCAACCAGCAATTCAACAGCCTGATTCATCCCATGAGCGTTCTCGTCGTCGGCAGCACCGCGCTGGATTCCATCAAGACCCCCAAAGCCTCGCATCCGCGCCTCTTGGGCGGCTCGGCCAGCCACGCGGCCGTGGCCGCGAGCTTCTTTGGACCGGTCCGCCTGGTCGGCGTGGTGGGTCGGGACTTCCCCAAGCGCTATCTCGAACTCTACCGGCGGCACGGCATCGACCTGGCCGGCCTCCAGATCAGGGACGGCCAGACCTTTCACTGGGCGGGTGAATACGAGGTGAACATGAACCGGCGCCGCACGCTGGCCACCGAGCTGGGCGTGTTCGAGACGTTCTCGCCGGAACTGCCCGCCGCCTATCGCCCATCCCCGTTCGTCCTGCTGGCAAACATCGCCCCCGCGCTGCAACTTCACGTCCTCGACCAGATGAGGCGGCCGCGGTTCGTGGCGGCGGACACCATGGACCTGTGGCTGAACATCGCCATGAAGGATCTGCTGCGCCTGCTGAAGCGCATCGATCTGTTGGTGCTCAACGACAGCGAGGCGCACCAGCTCACCCAGGACGACAACGTGATCCACGCCCTGGCCCGGCTGCACAAGCTGGGCCCGAAATACGTCATCATCAAGAAGGGCGAGCACGGCTCCATCCTCGGCGGGCCCCAGGGACGGTTTATCGCGCCGGCCTACCCGCTCAGCAAGGTCGTGGATCCCACCGGCGCCGGGGACTCGTTTGTGGGCGGGCTGATGGGCTATCTGGCGTCCGCAAGAGGGTCCATCGATGCCAACCTACGCCGGGCGATGGTGTACGGCAGTGTCACCGCCAGCTTCTGTTGCGAGGGATTCGGGCTCAAGAAAACCGACACCACCACCCGCGCCGACATCGAGAAGCGGGTGAAAGAACTGGCCCAACTGACGAAATTCTGAACTGCCCCGTAAGCCACCCGACGTGAGTCGGCGCCATCTCTCCGCCCAGCGGACGGGGTCTCGCAATCCTTTGCGCGCTCCGGGAGGGTCAGCGCGGACTGACGTCCGCGACTACGAGACTTCAGAGGGCTCAGGCGTGCGTCACGAAGGCCGAGTAAACCTCGGGCGGGATATCGATCATGTGATAGTCCGCCGAGGACACGAACAGCAGGCTCTGTTTGCCCTTGCCGAGCATCTGTTGCCGTGAGTCGTACACCTCGTGTTCCAGGGTGACGAACTTGCGGTTGTAGCTGCCGATGCGGATGCGCACGCTCACCGGTTCGAACTCGCGGGTTTCGCGCATGAACTTGTGCTCGAAGGAGCGGGTGAGGATGTAGAACGGGGTGGTCTGCAGGTCAAACTTGGGCATGACCTTGTTGAAGAACAGCTCGCGCGTCTTGCCCACCCACATGGCGTACATGCCGAAATAGACGTTACCCACCGAGTTGGTGTCGGCATAGGTCGAGATGAACTGGTGAACAAACCATTTTCCCTCGAAATGACCGCTCAGGTCGTGCACGGCCTGGGCGCTGGGCACGCCCGCCGCCACGGAAGCGGTCAGGGGGGTGGCCGGTGTCAGAGCCATCCCCACATCCGTCGGCGTCGGCGGGAGCGGCCGGTGTGAAGCCAGGGAAGACTCGGCCACCGCGGCCAGTTCGTCCGCGTCCGCCACAAACTCCTCCGCGGCCCCGGGCTTGAGGAGCAGCCAGGCGACGTAGCCCAGCGGCAGCAGGGAGCCGGCGATCTGCAGGACCGGATAGCGGAGAAAATAGCCGTAGGCGAAGATCACCACCGCCAGGCTCCCGACCGAGAACATCTTCACCTGCGGAATCAGGTTGGCCGAGCTGATCACAAAGCAGCGCGCAATGCCCAAGGTCGAGTAGCCCACGAAAAAAGTGGCGTAGAAGATCATGAAATACTCGAGCTCCAACCCGCCCACCGCCCCCGCCAACGCCACCAGGCCGCAGCACACCATCAGCGGGATGGGCGAGGTCACCAACCAGCCAGGCACCAGCGAGAAGATCGGGTGCTGACTGGTCTTGGCGTGGGATTGCAGGAACCAGCGAAAGGCGATGTACCCGCTGTCCAGCGTCGTCAGGATGCAGACGCAGAGGAACACGCAATAGGCGGCGAACACCCACGGTTGGGCGGAGGCTTGCTCGTCGAAGAACCGCACGAGCATGTCATGGGCATAGGTGTAACCGGCCAGGCCTTCGCGGAAATGCCCTGCCGCGCCCGATTCCCGCGCCCAAAGCGTCAGGGCGCCGTGGAACAGCAGCAGGGCGAAGAACTGCAGGCTGCCAGCCACATAGGCCCAGCGGATGGAGATGCGCTCCCGCTGCATCTGGATGGCCCGCTGCCATTGCTGGAGATCCAGCCACGGCCCGACCAGGAACCCGATGCAGATGGGCACCGCGTAGCCCCAGTAATTCAGGTCGTTGGTCGGCAGCTTGTCCGGCCGCAATCCGGAGACATCCGCCAGATCGGCCCGTCCGAACAGCAGCACCCCGATGGCCGCCAGGGCCAACAGCATGAGCGTCCCGTGACTGAACTTGATGCGCTGGATGTTGAACTCCTCGCCGAACAGGATCGCCGCAGCGAGCACGATCAGGAGGGTCAGGGGCAGGAACAGCCCCCGCGGCTCCAGCCCCAACGGCTGCCAGAGATAGTGGATGATGGCAAAGATGGTCAGGGCAATCGCCAGGATCTGGTAGAGCAGGAACACCAGTTGGAACGGACGCGACCAGCGCGTGAAGAAATTGGCCAGCGACTCCGAGCTGCCGCTGCGCTGGGCGATCCGCTGCGTGACCCAGCCGAACGCCATCAGGCCCAGAAAGTTCGGGATGCTGAAGGTCAGCAATCCAAACAGGCCGAACTGCGAGGTGAACTGCACCGTGAAAAACAGGCCCAAACCCCACATCCAGGACAACGCCACCGTGTTGCCCCAGAGCAGCGTGCTCCACCAGCGGGGACGTGAGACAGATTCACCCATAAGCGGTCAGATGCTGAAATCCGTGCTGGGGTGTTGGCGATCCTTCTTGCTCAGGACTTTCAGCTTGGCGTCTTCCTGAACCACCAGCGAATGCGGCGGAACGCTGCTGGTGAGAAACACGCTGGCGCCGATGGTGCTGCCCTCACCCACCACGGTGTCACCCCCCATGATGGTGGCTCCCGCGTAGATCGTGACATGATCCTCCAGGGTCGGATGCCGCTTGAGTCCGCGCAGGGCCTGGCCCGCAGCGAGGGATTTGGCGACCAGGCCGACGCCCTGATACAGCTTCACGTGGTCGCCGATGACACTGGTTTCGCCGATGACGGTGCCGGTGCCGTGGTCCACGAAGAAATGCGACCCGATGCTGGCTCCGGGATGCAGGTCCATGCCCGTCCGGCTGTGGGCCCATTCGGTCATGATGCGCGGGATCAACGCCACGTTGCGCAGGTAAAGCTGGTGGGCGACGCGCTGGACGGCAATGGCCTCCACGCACGGATACGCCAGGATCACCTCCTCCTGGCTCAACGCGGCGGGATCGCCGTGGTAGGCGGCTTCCATGTCCGTCTGCAGAAGTTCGCGGACCGAGGGGAGGCTCTCGAGGAGCGACAACGTGGTTTGCCGCGCGAAGTTCTTGAGTTCCGACCGGGTCATCTCCGGAGGCGGGGCATACTCGAAACTCTTGCGAATCTCGCCCTCGAGGGAACCCAGCACGGAATCCAGCAGGCTCGCGGTCTCAACCTTGATCTCGGAGGAATGCAGCACGCGCTCGTCAAAGAAACCGGGGAACAGCAGCCGCAGGAGGTTGACCGTGATGTCGCCGATGACCCGTTTCGAGGGAAGATTCTTGCCGTCCAGGTGGTTGATCCCGCCCACCTGCGCGTAGGAGGCCACCAGTTGGTCGGTCAGTCGGGTCACCGTCGGTTCCACGAGGGCGATTATCCGGCAGGCGCCGGAGAATGGCAAGGAGCGCGCGAGCTCGTCTGGGTGGAGAATGCCTGCCCCGGCCGGACTGGACGAAGGCTCACCCCTTGGCCGCCAGGATGCCGGTCACGGCATCCACCGCCGACCCCACGGTGATCTCCCCCATGCAGCGAAAGTCGATGGGGCAGGCGCGCCGGAAGCAGGGGGCGCACGCCACGCCAGACCGTAGCCAGCGATGGCGCGGATCCCCCGCAAGCCCGGGACCCGTCAATTCCGGCGAGGTGCTGCCGAAGGGAACCACCACCGGCACGCCCAACGCCGCCGCCACGTGCATCGGGCCGGTATCGTTGGTGAGCAGCACGCGACAGTGGGTCAGCAGCGCCATCAGTTCGCGCAGCGAAGTGCGGCCGGCCAGGTTTCGGAGCGTAACGGCTGGCGCGCGCAGTTGAACCGCGATCTCGTCGGCAACGGCAGCATCGCCGGGGCCGCCGAAGACGAGGCAGCCGCATCCGGTCTGGTGATGGATCGCCTTCACGGCGGCGACGAACCGGTCTTTGGGCCAGCGCTTGGCCGGACCGTACTCCGCGCCGGCGTTGAGACCCAGCCAGGCACGACCGGCAGGAAGGTCAAACTTTGCACCGGCAGCCTCCACCTCGGATCTGTCCATCGCCAGCACCGGGGCGATGGGTTTCGGGCTGGCGCCCAGTGCCGTTGCCAGGTGCAGGTAGTCCTGGGTCTGATGAGCCTCCATGGGGAACCGCGGCGCGGGCCAGCCGCTGCTGGCGGCACCCTTCACCAGGCGTTTGACCTCCGCGACACTTCGCTTGTGCATCTTGACGTGACCTGGACGCGTGGGGATGGCTTCCGTGAGGAACCCGTTGCGCCAGGGCCGGGCGTAACCGATCCGGCGCGGGATGCGGGCCAGCCACACCTCGATGGCGCTTCGGGGCGAATTGGGCAGGACCAGCACCGTGTCAAATCCACCAGCGCGCAACCTGCCTCCCACGCTCCAAACCGATTCGCCCGGCGGGATGGGGATCACTTCGTTCACGGCGGGATGCCCACGCCAGAGGTCGGTCAGCTTCGCGCGGGTCAGCAGGGCGATGTGGGTGTCCGGCAACGCCTCGCGCAAGCGCATCAAAGCAGGCGTCGTCATCACGGCGTCGCCCAGCCAGTTGACACCGCGCACGAGCAATCGGCGTGGACCGGGGTCCCTCATGGAGGTGGGATGACCGAGGTGGCCGGTTCGGATTGAGGGTCGGACCGGCCGCGTTTCCATCGGTTGTGCACCCAGAACCAATTGGCCGGATCACGCCGCACCCCCTGTTCAAGCGCGGCGTTGACATCCCGCATGATGGCCTCGACGGCGCGCGGCTCACCGTCCTGATGGGTCGGAATCTCCGCGCCGCACTCGATGCGCCAGCGGGCGGGACCGACGCGGTAGCAGATCGCCGGGTAGAGGAGGCAATCGTAACGCAGGGCAAAGAGCACCGGGGCGGGCGACGTCGAGCAGTTGCGCCCCAGAAAGGGCAACTGCAACCCGCGATGGCCGCCGTCCTGATCGCAAAACAAGCCCAGCATCACACCGGGCCGGTTCATGGCGGCGCGAAGTTGCGCGCTCTCGAATCGCCGCTCGAAGAACAGGCAGCCGGACCGTTCCCGCAGGGATTGCATGAGCCGGTTGAGCGAGGGTTGGGGCAGCCCGCGGTAGGTCGAGATGAGCTGGTAGCTCCGGCAGTACTGCCCGAAGCGCGCGTAAAGCTCAAAGTTGCCAAAATGCCCGATGGCGATCACCGCCCGGCGCGGGGGCTGGTCCGGCGGATTCAGAACGCGATCGGGGACCTCGAAGTCCAGGTGCGGACGCAGCTGCTCGACCGTCATGGCGGCGGTGCGGATTCCGCACGCGTACCCTTCGCCGATCCGGCGGAAATTCTCCTTCGCCAGGGCGATGACTTCCCCGGGTGACTTCTCCGGGAACGAGGCGGCCAGGTTGCGGCAGGCGACGCGCCGATGCCGGGCATCCAGCCAGTAGGCCGCCCACCCGCCGGCGCGCCCCAGACCAGCCACCGCGGTCAAGGGCAACGCCTGCAGGCCCCCAATCAGGAGCCTGCCCAGGAGATAAAGCAGCCGGTCCATGCTTGGTTCAGCGAAAGCAGATGCGGCGCACGCAATCCTGGAAGTCGTCCGCGCCGCTCTGGATCTTGATTTCCACGCGCATGAAGTAGAACGGCAGGTCGCGCCGGTCGAGTTTGGGGAAGCGGACGGCGTCCTTTTGCGTGGTTACCAGGATGTCCGCCTGCCGCTTCTTGCTGCGATTGATGAAGTTCAGCAGTTCCTGCTGACGGAAGCGGTGGTGGTCGGCGAAGCGCTTGGTATAGACCAGCGAACAACCCAGCTTGAGCAGGCTGCCCTCGAAACTCTCCGGCTGCGCAATCCCGCTGATCGCCGCCACCTTCTTGCCAGCCAGCACGGACAAGTCCCGGCGCTCGCCCGTGAACACGTCCTCGAAATAGAGCGGCTGGTGGATGCACTCGATGATGCCAGCCGTCGGGTTCAAGCCCTGGATCTGGCGCCGCAGCTCGGCCGTCTGACCGTCGCTCTTGGTGATGAAAATCACATTGGCCCGCGCCAGATGCGACGGCGGTTCGCGCAAGGTTCCCCGCGGCAGCAGATGATGGTTGCCAAAAGGTTGCTGACGATCCACCAGCACCACGTCCTGCCGCCGCCCCCGCAGCTTCCAATACTGAAACCCGTCGTCCAGCAGCAGGGTGTCGCACCCGAACTGCTCGATCGCGTAACGGCCCGCCTTCACCCGGTCCTTGTCCACCAGCACCACGACGTCCTTGAGGTTGGACGCCAGCATGAACGGTTCGTCGCCGGCCACCTCCGAGTCCAGCAGCAGGGAACGTCCGTCCGAGACCACCCGGGGCGGGGTGGTGTCGTTGCGCAGCAGCAGACGATTGAGGACGCGCTGATGAATCGGCTTGGGCCGGGACCGGTAGCCGCGCGAGAGAATGGCCACCTTGCGGCCCTCGTCTTGCAGCGCCCGCGCGAATTTCTCGACCACCGGCGTCTTGCCCGTGCCCCCGACGGTGAGGTTGCCGATGGCGATGACCTGCACGCCCAGCGTGGCATCACGCAGCACGCGGTGGTCATAGAGAAACCGGCGGAACTTGATGGCGACGGTGAAAAGCTTCGAGGAGCCGAACAGGAAACCGCGCATCAAGGCCGCCCGCTTGCCCGTGCGCCGGTCAAAGATGACCTCGAGCACAAACGTCTCGAGGCTTTCGTTCCAGGCGCGCAAGGTTTCCCGCATCGCGGCGCAGCATGCCAACGCCCCGCCACCGCAGCAAGACGAAGGCAAGGCCGGCGGCGCCGGAAGTCCGAGGCCCGAGGCCCGAAGTCTGGACGCCCAAAAGCCATTCCCGCCGCCGATCCGTCGAGTCGCTGCTCCGGCTTGCGAGATTGGGATTGGGTTCGCGCGTCGGACTTGTCTCGCCCCTTGTCCCAGCCCTCGACGCTTCGTCAGCGCGCTGCTAGTCTCCTCTCCGCATGCCGGGCACCGAAGGTCCCTTCTTCCTCGCGCCGCTTCTGGGTGGCGTGTTCGCCCTGCTGTGTCTGATGGCCGGCTATCGGACCGGCCGCCGCGGCAAGCTGATCGAGAACATTCCCACCTCGAGCACCGCCGGCGTGTTCATCGGGCTCGTCGAGGTCAAAGGCCGCGCGGAGTCGGCCCGCCCCCTCACCAGCCACCTGGCCTCCTCCTCCTGCGTTTACTACCGCTGGTCCGTGGACGAGCACTGGTCCCGCACGGTCACCGAAAGCTACACGGACAGCAAAGGGCGGCATCGCACGCGCACGCGACATGAGAGCGGCTGGAAGACGATGGCCAGCGGGGATGACCAGATCCCGTTCTACCTGCGGGACGAGGACGGCGCCCTGCTCATCCGCCCACAGGGTGCCCGGATCGAGCCGCTCACAGTCTTCGATGCGATCTGTGGCCGCAGCGATCCGCTCTATTACGGCAAGGGTCCCGCCACAGCAGTCGCGCATTCCGATCATCGACGGCGGTTCACCGAGGACGCACTGCCCGTGAACCAGTTCCTCTATGTCATGGGCCAGGCGCGGGAACGACAGGATGTGGTGGCGGCGGAAATCGCCCAGGACGACCAAGCCCCGCTCTTCCTGATCTCGGTCCGGCCCGAGGCGCAGATCCAGTCGGGCCATCGCGCCGCGTTTGTGGGTTGGAACGTGGGCGGATTATTCTTGGTTGCAGCCGGGTTTGGGATCTGGTTCGGCAGCCTGGGACACCCAGGCGGCGCACTGGCCGCGGGGATCGTCGCGTCGGCCGCCGGCTATGGACTGGCGGCGGCCCTGGCCTGGCTGTGGATGGCCTACAACAGCCTGATTGACCTGCGGCAACGCGTGCACCGCGCCTGGTCGCAGGTGGACGTGCTGCTCAAACGCCGGCACGACCTGATCCCCAACCTGGTCGAGGTGGTGCAGGGATTGCGCGATCACGAACGCGACGTGCAGACCGCGCTGGCCACCCTGCGCGCGCAATGGACCGCCACCCCGCCCGGGGTCGAGGGGCCCGACTACCAGGGACTCCGGGCGACGGTGGTGGCGTTGGCGGAGCGGTATCCGCAACTGAAAGCCCGCGAGGGATTCGAGTCCCTGCAACGGAACCTGTCGGAGACGGAGCAGCGCATCGCGCTGGCGCGCGGTTACTTCAACGAGATCGCCACGCATTACAACACGCGGCTCGAGACCATCCCGGAGCGGTTCGTCGCCCGTTTGGCAGGCTTGAAACCACAGGGGTTGCTGGCGGCGCAGGACTTCGAGCGCGCCCCGGTGAACGTGGATCTGGAACCGACCCCGCCAAACCCCGCGACCGCCTGACGAGCGCGCAGAGGTTCGCTACCACGAAGGACACGAAGCGCACGAAGTCCTGTTGTGGTTGTTCCCTTCGTGTCCTCCGTGCCCTTCGTGGTTGAATCCGCCTTCCCGCTGCCCGTCGTGGTCAAGCCGGCTCCTGTTGGGTGAGGCAGTGCAGGGAGCCGAAACCCAGCACCAGGTCCACCGCGTGAATGCCCACCACGGGACGATCCTTGAACAAGTCACCCAGGATGCCCAGTGCGACGCGGTCGTTGGGATCGTTGAACGTGGGCACAATCACGGCCGCGTTGCAGATGTAGAAGTTGGCGTAGCTGGCCGGCAGCCGATCCTTGCCGAAATGGAGCGGCGCGGGCATGGGCAGCGGCACCACCTCGGGCTTCGAGCCGTCCTCGAGCCGCAGATCCTGGATGCGTTCCCAGTTCTCGGCCAGCGGACGGTAATTGATGTCACGCCGGTTGTCCTCGCGGATGAGCACCAGCGTCCGGCGGTTCACAAAGCGGCAGATGTCATCGATGTGCCCATGCGTGTCGTCCCCGACCGGCCCGTTCAGCAGCCAGAGCACGTTCTTCACCCCGAGATACTGCCGGAACATCGCGTCATAATCCGCGCGGGTCAGGCCCGGATTGCGCACCTGGATGCGCGGATGCAGGTAACATTCCTCGGTCGTCAGCAGTGTCCCCCGCCCGTTCACCTCGATGCCGCCGCCCTCGATGACAAAAGGTTTGCCCTTGAATTGCGCGTCGAACAGCGGGCGTTTGAGCAGCTTGGCCGCGACCTCGGGCACCCGCCGGTCCTTCTGCCAGTCGTCATACTTCGCCCACGCGTTGAAATGGAAATGCACAATCGCCTGGTCCGACTTCCGCCCTCTACCCTCTGCCTTCCGCCTTCTCACATGGATTGGTCCGCTGTCGCGGGTCCAGCCGCGGTTGGTGGGGTGAACGACGAACTGGACCTGGCGCAACGGGGCGTTGGCCAGTTTGAGGTAGTGCTGCGCCTGGTTGGCCTCGGCGGCGTTGCGGACCAGGAGGCGCACTCGTTCGCCCTCGCCGATGCGGCGGACCATTTCGCCATAGACCCAGCGGATGGTGTCCAGTTTGCCGGGCCAGTCGGTTTCGTTGTGGGGCCAGCCCAGCCAGGTGGCGGCATGCGGTTCCCACTCGGCGGGCATGGCGTAGCCCAGTTCCGCCGGCGTGGCGTTGGTGATCAGGTCCTTCGTGGCAATCATGCGGGGGCGAGGATAGAGCCTGGCCCTGCGCTGGCAAGCGGAGCCGCCGTTTCAGGATTGAATTCCGACGACGATGCCAGACACTGCCGCCATGGTTTCCACCGGGTACCGGCCCATCGTTGATGATCTCGCGCGGCTGTATGCGGAGGACGACCGCCCCTGGCGGGTCGGCTTCAGTGGCGGCAAGGACAGCACTCTGGTGGCGTCCGTGGTGAGCGACTGGAAAGCAGCCAGCCGCCTGTCTGCGTGCCCCGCACAGGCAGGGCGGCACGAACTCCCGGAGGAATCCGCCGCGGAAAAAGGCCTCCGGCCCGACACCCTGCGCCGACTGTTGGGCAAGATGGATGAGTTCAGTGAAAGCCACAAAGCCTTCGGTCTGCCTGACGACTTGGCCGAATCTGGCGAAACGTTTCGCAACTGAAGCCACTATGTCACTCGAAACGACGATTGCCGACATTACCGCACGACTTCGACAGGGAAAATTCCCGAACGAGCAGGCCATTTCTCAAGGCATCGTTCTTCGCATATTACAAGAACTTGGTTGGGACACATGGGATACAAATGTTGTCTGGCCCGAATATCAAACTGGTGAAGGCCGCGCGGATTTCGCGCTATGCCATCCGCCGAACAAACCGGGCGTGTTCACGGAAGTAAAGCAGCCGGGGAAGGCAGAGGACGCCGTTCGCCAAGCCCTTGAATACGCCTTCCATGTCGGCGTTCCGTTTGTTGTTCTGACCGATGGCAGAACGTGGAGTTTCTACCTGCCGGCAGAACAAGGCAGCTATGAGGACCGCCGGGTTTACAAACTCGACCTTTACGAACGTCCTCCGACCGAGGCTGCCGAGATTCTCATCCGCTACCTTGAACGCGCCCGAGTTGAGTCGGGTGAAGCCCTCGAAGTCGCGCGCAAGGAATACCGCAGTCGGAATCGCAGGTCGCAGGCCAAAGCCGCCATCCCGGAAGCATGGCGCGAGTTGGTCGAAAAAGGCGATGAGGTGTTGGTGGAAATGTTAACGAGCGCGGTCGAGTCGAAGGCAGGTGTTCGCCCCGAGGCTGATGATGTGGCCGGGTTCCTGGTTAGCTTGGGTAAGCCGGTCATCATCGAAACCTTGCGGCCCGGCGGGGTTCAACCCACCACCCCGTTTTCGCAGCGTCCGACTGTGCCCCGCCCGGTTAGTGAATCGTCACGAAGCGGCAAGTTGGTTCTGCTCGGCAAGGCGCACGCATACCACAACGCAAAGGACGCGATGGTCATCGTTCTCCGAGAATTTGCAAAAGCTGATCCAACCTTCCTCGATCGGTGCTCACAGCATCCCGACGCGCAGGGCCGCAAGCGCCGCTACATCGCCCGCACCCCCGAAGAACTCTATCCCGACCGCGAAGACCTTCGCGACATGCGCGAACAACTTCCTGAGGGCTGGTTGGTTGCAACCAACCTGAACAACGTCCTGAAGAAAACGATCATCCGTCTTGCGACCGAAGTTGCGGGATTGTCCTTCGGCAAGGATGTGATCGTTGACTTTTAGCCTTGGACAGCCTTTGTCCAGCCAGGGGTGATACCGTTGGGCAAATTGAAAGTGAACCATGAGCGTTAATTCAAAAATCGAGTAGACGGACGCCACCTGGAATCCGGTGCGTGGCTGCTCCAAAATGAGCCCGGGATGTGTCCACTGTTACGCTGAAACTTTTGCCGAACGGTTTCGCGGAGTGCCCGGTCATCCGTTGGAGTTTGGGTTCGACCTCCGCCTCGTGCCAGAGAAGCTTGGCAATCCAATCCGCTGGTTGAAGCCGAAGAGGATTTTTGTGAACTCGATGAGCGACCTTTTCCACGAAGGTGTGCCGGATGAATACATTGAGAAGGTCTGCCGTGTGATGCTCGCCGCGAACTGGCACACCTACCAACTTCTCAGCAAACGCGCCGACGGCATGGCTGCGCTGTTACAGGGCAGACTGAAGGCCGCGGCCATGCGGCTTCCCCGTCTCGCTCACCTCGCAGGATGCCGGTAAGTTCCTCACCCAAGGCACGAACGAAACCAACTTCGCCCAACTGGCCGAATGCGGCGTCCACTTCTCGCCGCAGACGTTGAGTGCAGCGGATCAGAAGAACGCCCTCGGCAGCGTGATCAATCAGAAGTTCAGCAAAGCCGAAGCCGCGCTCTGCCACCGCGGCAAGCTGCAATCCACCGGCATGGCCCGGCAGTTCTGGAAGGAGGGAGGGAAATAGCCGGTTATCTGAAAAGCGGACGACCTGAAGATCTGGCAGCCTTGGGTTGTCAAGGTGCGGGTCGTGTGACCTGCCCGCAAATGAACCAACAACCCGACGTGAGTCGGCTCTGAAATCTACGGTGAATCAGATGGAGCGGACTCACGTCCGCTGCCACCCAATCAAGAAATCACCCTCGCCAGCAGATTGCAGGACTGCGGACGTTGAAGCGGCTGAAGCCCGCGCTCCGGGGCGCGGCATTCATGCCGCTTCACCCTTCGAGCTTCAACGCGTTCCAACGTCCTCGCAGGCTGGCCATCACGGTTTTTCCGTTTTGGGCGGTTCTTCGTTGAGCGCTGCGGCGGGTTGCGCGGCGCGCTGGCATTCCCTCTCGGCGATGAGTTGACGCAATTCCTCGGCATTGTGAACCACCGGGCCGGTGTGCGGGTGTTCGGCAGCCCAACGACGTGTGTTCTCGCAGAACTGGTGAATGTCGTAATTCGCTTCGCGGGCCAGTTCGTCTTTGATCCGCCAGACTTCTTCGAGGATCGGGTTGGGCTTCATGGCTCATTGTCCTCCAAGTTCAATCGGGCTGCAAATCTCTGGCAAGGTGTGTCCGCGGGCTTCCCGCTTGCCTGGGTGCGCGTGAGGCGTAAGGTGCCCATCATGTTGGATTGGACGCAATGTGCATCGGTTGAGCGCGTGCCCGGCAAGGTGAGTGGAGCCTGGGTGTTCAAAGGGACGCGGGTGCCGGTGCAGGCGCTGTTTGAGAATCTGGAAGGCGGCGCGACGGTGGACCAGTTTCTCGAATGGTTTCCGGGTGTCAGCCGCGAGCAGGCCCTGTCCGTTCTGAAATTCGCCGAGTCCACGCTGGCCGTCTCGG
>JALOTZ010000021.1 GCA_025457615.1 Verrucomicrobiota bacterium | reverse complement strand
ATGGTCACAAACTAACCAAAACCCAGGTGGGGGATTCTCAACCACCAAAAGGGACCTATTTCGACCCGGGGTGGCCCCTTTTGATCCGACCGGTGACACGCTGCCTGTTCTTGGGAACCGCTGAACTGCGTGAACGGGCGCCGGGACGCCGCGCCGTGAACGTCGGAGCACCGCAGCATTGACACCGCGCACCTCCCCGATACAAATTGGTTATAACCACATGGACACGACGGCCTACGGCGGGGTGGCGGCGCGCTTGCGCGAGGAGATCCTCGCCGGCCAGCGGGCTCCGGGCGAGCGCCTGGCGGGCGAGCGCGAGCTCTGCGAGGAGTATCGCGTCTCCCGCATCACGCTGCGGCACGCGCTGCGGTTGCTGGCCGAAGAGGGCCTGCTGCACAAGCGGCAGGGCAGTGGCAATTATGTGGCACCCCATCCCACGCGGCGGATTCCCGTGATGATTGATTACACAGGCAGCATGCGCGATCACGCGCCGCAGTTGCAGCGCCGGCTGCTGGAGTCGGGATGGCGTCCAGCCGACGAGGGACAGGCGGCGGCGCTCCAGATCGCCCCGGGCGAGCGGGTGTTCGTCGCGGAGCGCTTGGACAGCCTGGAAGGACATCCGGTGGCCTGGGACCGCGCCGCCGTTCCCCAGGCGTTGGCCGGGCGCCTGACCCCCGGCGATCTCGAGCAGGTGGATTTCCTCGAACGCTGGACAAAGCGCGGCCGGTTTCGGGTGGACTATTGCGAGCAGACGATCGAGGCGGTGCCGGCCTCGTTGGCACTGGCGCGGTGGCTGGCCCTGCGCTCCGGCGCGCCGCTCCTGCAGTCCACCGAGGTCTATTTCGCCGGTCCGGACCAGCCTGTGGGAGTCTTTCTGAGTTGCTACCATCCGCGGCACATGTGCATTCGATCGCGCTTTCGCTGGGGGAGGGGCGTGGCATGAATCGACCCCTTCGCCAGTGCACCGAGCCCCGCGCGCATGGCCGATGGATCGCGCCGACGTGCCGGACAGCGATTGCCATGCTTGGCCGGAGATCGGCGATGCGTGGCGATCTCCAAGCCTGATGACCCAAACACTTCCAGTTCTGCACGCATGAAAGTCCTCGCCGCCGCCGCCCATCCCGACGACATCGAATTCATGATGGCGGGAACGCTCCTGCGCCTGAAGGACGCGGGCTGCGAAATTCATCTGTGGAATCTCGCCAACGGCTGCTGCGGTTCGGCCACGCTTTCGCGCGCGGAAGCCGCCGCCACGCGCTGGCAGGAGGCGCAGGCTTCCGCGAAACTTGCCGGCGGCACCGCCCACCCGCCGTTGTTCGACGACCTCGACATGTTCTATGACCAGCCCTCTTTGGCCAAAGTCGCAGCGGTCGTTCGTGCTATTCAACCGGACATCATCCTGACTCAGTCACCGCAGGATTACATGGAGGACCACCAGAACACCGCCCGGTTGATCGTCACGGCGGCGTTCAGCCGGGGGATGAAGAATTATCAAACCACTCCGGCACAGCCGGTTTATGACCGGCCGGTCGCGGTCTATCACGCCCTGCCGCACGGCCTCAAAGACGGACTTCGCCAGGTGATTGCGCCGCATTTCTACACCGACATCACCGCCGTGCTGGCGCGCAAGCGGGCGTTGTTGGCCTGCCACGCTTCGCAGAAGGAATGGCTGGATGTCAGTCAGGGCATGGACGCTTATTTGAACGAGATGGAACGCCTGAGCCGCGAGGTGGGCATGATGAGCGGGAAATTCCAATTTGCTGAAGGCTGGCGCCGCCACTCGCATCTCGGCTTCGCCGGAGAAGATTTCGATCCGTTGAAAAAGTTGTTGGGGGGCTTTATAAGCAAACCAATCGCACCTAAGCCTCCGGCTGGCAACCCGTGAACACACCTGTTTCCATAGCGATACTTGGATACGGCTTCATGGGCGCGACCCATGCGGCCGTGTATCGCTTGCTGCCGTCGGTGCAGGTGGTGGCGATTGTGGATCCGCGTCTGGAGGAAACCCGCACAGCCCTGGCAACCAAGGGTTGGGAGATTCCCGTTTTTTCTGATTACGCCAGTGCCGCCGCCGCCGGTGATTTTTCCGTGGTGGACATCTGCCTGCCCACGGATCTGCATTTGGAGATGGCTTTGAAAGCGTTTTCGGACGGGTGCCATGTCTTTTGCGAGAAGCCCATCGCGCTGACGGTTGGGGATGCGGAGAAAATGGTTCAGGCTGGCGTGGTGGCCTGCCGCCAGTTGATGATCGGCCACTGCATCCGGTTCTGGCCGGAATATGTCGAGCTGAAACGGGTGGTGGATTCCGGTGAACACGGCCGTCTGCTGTCCTTATCCATGAGCCGTCGCACCGGGCGGCCCGGTTACACGGCTGGCGACTGGGTCAATCGCCCGGAACGTTGTTTGGGGGCGGCTCTGGACCTGCACATCCATGACACGGATTTTTTGGTTTTTCTATTAGGCCTGCCCGAGGCGGTGACTTCGCGCGGCATCCAGGAGACAACGGGCTGGAACAGCATCACCAGCCAATATCAATACGGCCAATTGCAGGTCACGGCGGAAGGGGCCTGGAACTATCCGAAGAACTGGGGTTTTCAGATGCGGTTCAGTGCGGTATTCGAGCGTGCCGTGCTGGATTTTGATTCCCGCGCCATATCCAGCTTGATGTTGACGGTGGGCGACCAACCGCCGATGCCGGTCACTTCGCCTCTCGCTGCCGGAGTCCCCGCCAACATTGCCGGGCTGGGTGGTTATTATCACGAGCTGGCTTATTTCACTCAACGCCTCAAAGCCGGATTGCCGGTGGACATCAGCAACGGGCAGCAGGCAACTCAATCTTTACGAGTGGTGCTTGCCGAAATTGAATCTGCGCGTTCCGGAAAAATCATCATTCTTAACCAATAACCAGTAATCATCATGCAAAGCATTGCCATCATCGGATTCGGGTTCATGGGAACCATGCACGCGCAAATCTATGCGCAACTCCGTGACGCGCGCCTCGTTGCCGTCGTGGATTACAAGAAAGCCAAGGCCAAAAGGGATCTTGCCAAGCTGAAACTCGACGTGCCGGTATTCGGGACGTTGGAGGAAATGCTTGCCGCCACCGATGTGGACGTCGTGGACATCTGCCTGCCGACCGACCTTCACGCGCCGTTCGCCTTCAAAGCCATCGCGGCGGGCAAACACGTCTTCTGCGAAAAACCGTTGGCCTTGAAAGCCGCCGATGGACGCAGGATCGCCTTTGCCGCGAAGAAGGCCGGTGTGTTCCTGCAAGTCGGCCAATGCATTCGCTTCTGGCCGGAGTATCAGGCGTTCGAGGTCTTCGTGAAATCCGGCAAGGCTGGCAAACTCCTCAGCCTTTCGCTCCAGCGCCGGGTCGGACGCACCACCTACAGCGTGGACGACTGGCTGAATGACGGTGACCGATCGGGTGGCGGCGCGCTTGACTTGCACATCCACGACACGGATTTCGTCCACCATCTGCTGGGAAAGCCCGACGCGGTGACCTCGGTCGGCACGCGGGACAAGACGGGATGGAGTCACATTTTCACGACCTATCATTTCAAGAGTGTCGCGGTTACCGCCGAGGGCGGTTGGAACTATCCGGTTAACTGGGGTTTTCAAATGGCCTTCCAGGCGGTCTTCGAGCGCGGCACGGTGGAGTTCGACAGCGGAGC
Source organism: Verrucomicrobiota bacterium (assembly GCA_025457615.1). Classification (GTDB taxonomy): domain Bacteria; phylum Verrucomicrobiota; class Verrucomicrobiia; order Limisphaerales; family DSYF01; genus JALOTU01. The sequence continues at coordinate 48,601 of JALOTZ010000021.1, read as the reverse complement.
CAGCCCGACTTTGTGCATGTCGCTCGGTAAAGGAAAGAAGCAGCCGCTGCCCTACAGAACCCCCGGTGCTGGCGAATCCAAGACTGGCGGCGGCAACCTTTCTTCGCTGGGTGGCTACTACAACGAGCTCGCGGCCTTCATTTCCTGCCTGGAAAACAAACGCGCACCGAAAATCGCCACCGGCGACCAAGCGGCGGACTCGTTGGCCACCGCGCTCGCCGAAATCCAATCCGCCGCCACTGGCCGCACGATCAAACTCTAACCAACTAACATCATGAAAAAGTCCATCAGTATCTGGTCATTCTACGGCAACTGGAATCTTGAGCAAAAGCTTCGCCTTGCGAAGGAAGCCGGGTTCACCGGTTTTGAAATCGATCTCAGCGAGGATGGTCCGGCGAACCTCAAGAGCACGGCGGAGGAGTTGAAAGCCGTCCGCGTGCTCGCCGACAAATGCGGTCTTCTGCTCAGTGGTCTGGCGACCGGTCTCTACTGGGGCGCGAACGCGTGCAGCGCGGATGCGTCCGTGCGGGAAAAAGCCGCCGCCATCCTCCAAAAACAGATTGCATCTGCCTCCGCCCTCGGCATCGACGCCATCCTGGTCGTGCCCGGCGCGGTGGGGGTGGACTTCATTCCCGGTGGCGAAATCGTGCCCTACCACCTGGCCTATGAACGCGCGCAGGCTTTTATCAAGGCAGCCCTCCCGGCCGCCGAAAAAGCCGGTGTCACGCTTTGCGTCGAAAACGTCTGGAACAAGTTTCTGGTCAGCCCGCTGGAAATGAAGGCCTTCATTGACAGCTTTGGCAGCGAGCGGGTGGGATCGTATTTTGATGTCGGCAACACTTTGGCCGCCGGATACCCGGAGCATTGGATCGCCGTGCTGGGCAACCGAATCAAGCGTGTTCATTTCAAAGACTATCGGCGCGCCGTCGGCACGGTGGATGGGTTCTGCGACCTGCTTTCCGGCGACGTGAATTGGCCGGGCGTCATGTCGCAACTGAAGACTGTCGGTTACAAAGGCTGGGTAGCCGCCGAGATGATCCCGCCCGTGCCGTTCTACAAGCACTGTCCGGAAGTGCTTGTCCACAACACCTCGCGGGCAATGGATGCGATTTTCAAATTGTAAAAAGCCATGAGCCGACCAATCAGCAAACTCGCCCCCGACTGGTGGGATTACACGACCCTCGACCCGGAACTGCTCGCCGACGCCGCGCGGATCGATGAGCGCAAGCTCAAGGGCCTTTCCCGGCCCGGCTTCACCGTGCATTTCTACGACTCGGTGGAGGAATTCTACGCCGCCGAGGCGCTGGAATACATTGACGCCTGGCGGCAGAGCACGCCGGACAATCCCGCCGGCATCTGCGGGCCGATCGGTCCGACCGAGCAACTGCCCGTCGTCGCCCGCATCGTCAACGCGCTGGGGCTGGACCTGAAGAAACACGACGCGCACTTCTGGGGCATGGACGAATGGGTGATTGACGGACAACCTGTTTCCACCGACCACCCGCTGTCGTTTGCCAAGTGCGACCAGGCGATGTGCTTTGACCGGATCGACAAGAAGCTGCGCATCCCGGAAAAGAATCTGCATTTTCCGACCGGCGACCTCGGCGCTTACAGCCAGAGCTACGACGACATCCGCTGTGTGGTGATGCAGGGAGGACAAGGCGAGATCAAACATTGGGCGTTTAACGACCCGCTGCCGCGCGCGGGCAAATACAAAGATGCGCCGCCCACACCGGAGGAATATCGGAAGCTGGGCACGCGGGTGGTGAAGCTGCATCCGGTGACCATCGTGCAGAACGCGCGCACCAGCGGCGGCGGCAACGTGGCGATGGTGCCCACGCACGCGGCGACGGTCGGGCCGAAAGAGACGTGGAAAGCGGAGAAGGTGTCCATCTGGCATCCGGGTCATCACGACAACCCGTTCGGCATCCGGCTGACGGCGCTGATGATTTCCAAGCGCCTGCCCGATTCAGCGGTGCCGATGTCGCTGCTGGCGGATCATCCGAACGTCCATTTCCATTACCTGCGCTCCGGCATCGGCAAGGTCGAAGTCGAGATGCATTGACATCAACGACGTACTGACCGCGATGAAAGGCATCCAGCCACTATGAAAGCGCCGCTAGATCCGCAATTTCAGCCGGCGGTGCTGGCCAACCGCGAGCATCGGCGGAACGCCTGCGAGCCGCTGGTGCTCGGGCTTGAACGCGAGAACGGTTTGATTTCGCGTTACGACACCGTGGTCAATTCCGCCGCACCCGACGCGCTGCGTTACACGGAGCGCCTTGTGAAATGTCTGTTGTGGTCGCGCGGCGGTTGGAAGCTCCACATCGGCGGGCCGAAAGCGATCGGCGAATTCATCCGCAAGACCTATGCGGCGCGCGGCGCGCGAAAGTTCGATTGCGACCTGATGGGCAAGGCGTACGGCAAAACCTTTCAAGTAGTCGTCACCACGCCGGGCAAAGTCCCGCGCGACCGCGAAATGGAACTGGCGGCGGGCGGTCACCTTAAAGGTTGTCGCATCGGCTTTGACCTGGGCGCGAGCGATTACAAGGTTTCTGCCGTCATTGACGGCGAGGCCGTGTTCACCGAGGAAGCGCCGTGGACGCCGGTCAAGGCCACCCATCCTGAATATCATTATCATCACATCTCCGCTGCATTGCATCGCGCCGCCGCGCACCTGCCGCGCGTGGACGCCATCGGCGGCAGTTCGGCGGGCATCATTGTGGACAACGAAATCCGCGTGGCTTCTCTGTTGCGTTCCATTCCCAGGAAGGATTTCGTGAAGGCGGCGGGAGTGTTCAAACGCATCCAGCGCGAATGGAACGTGCCAATGGTGGTGATGAACGACGGCGACGTGACCGCCTTGGCCGGTGCGCTGTCGCTGGGGCAGAAGGGGATGCTCGGCATCGCGATGGGTTCAAGCGAAGCGGCGGGTTTCATGGACCCGCAGGGTCGCATCCTCGGCTGGCTGAACGAGCTGGCGTTCGCGCCGGTGGATTACAATCTGCAAGCGGCGGCCGACGAATGGTCCGGTGACCGGGGGGTGGGCTCGCTGTATTTCTCGCAGCAGGCCGTGAACAAATTGCTGCCGGCGGCGAAGATCAAGCTGCCGGACAGGCTGGGCCTGCCCGAGCGGCTCCAGGAAGTCCAGGCGCTAATGGCCAAGGGCGATGAGCGCGCGGCGAAAATTTACGAGACCATTGGCGTTTATCTCGGCTACACCATTCCGCACTACGCGGAGTTCTACGACTTCAATCACCTGCTGATCTTGGGCCGCGTCACAACGGGCAAAGGTGGAGACATTGTCATCGCCAAGGCCCGCGAAGTATTGAAGGCGGAATTTCCCGAGGTGGCGCGGAAAGTGGCCATCCATGTGCCGGACGAAAAATCCCGTCGCGTCGGCCAGGCGGTCGCGGCGGCCAGCCTGCCTGCACTCAAGAAATAGGCTTATGGAACTGCACCACTCCACTGCGGAGATATTCATTCCCGATGGCCAGCCTCAGGCTGACGCCCTGAAGCGCATCACGCACCTCGGCATTGGGGCACATCAGGACGATCTGGAATTCATGGCCTTCCACGGCATCCTTGAATGCTTCGCGCGCGATGATAAGTGGTTCGGCGGCGTGACCTGCACCAACGGCTCCGGCAGTTCCCGCACCGGCTCGTATGCCAAGTGCACCGATAAGCAGATGATGAAGATCCGGCGGCAGGAACAGAACACCGCCGCCACCATCGGCCAATATGGCGTGATGATCCAATTGGATTATCCCAGCCAGGTCATCAAACGCTGGGACGATCGGGATCTGAAAAGCGACCTAAGGGTCATCCTGGAAGCAACCCAGCCGGAAGTGGTCTATACGCATAATCCGGCGGACAAGCATGACACGCACATCGCCGTCGTGGTGGCGGCCCTGCAAGCCATGCGCGAAATGATGCCCAGCAAACTCCCGAAGCGGGTCATCGGCTGTGAGGTCTGGCGCAACCTCGACTGGTTACCGGATGATGAGAAGATCGTCATGGATGTGAGCGGGCATGACCATCTGGCGGCCGCCTTGAACGGGGTGTTCGATTCGCAAATCACCGGGGGCAAGCGTTACGACCTGGCCACTTATGGCCGGCGTTCCGCCAACGCGACCTTTTTTGAGTCACACGCGACGGACAAAGCCAACCAGGTCATCTTCGGCATGGATCTCACGCCCCTGACCAAAGATGACCCCAGTGTTGATGTCCGAGACTATGTGTGCGGATTCATTGACCGGTTCCGGGCGGATGTGCGCCAGAAATTGGGCGATCGCTTTGGCTACGTTTGATATGGAAATCATCATTCAACCCACGGCCGAAGCCGCGACCAGCGTCGCGGCCCGCATTATTGCCCGCCTGCTGCGTGAGCAACCGAACGCCGTGCTCGGTCTCGCCACTGGGAGCACACCGGTGTTGCTCTACCGCGAACTCATCGCCCTGAAGCTCGACTGGCGCAAGGTGACGACCTTCAACCTCGACGAATACGTCGGCCTGCCGCCTGAGCATCCGCAGTCCTACCACAGCTTCATGTGGGAGAATCTTTTTCGGCACATCAACATTTCGAAGCAGAACATTCACATCCCCGACGGCAACACGAAGGACATCCCGAAGTTCTGCGCGAAGTATGAAAATCAGATCCAGGCGGCGGGAGGGGTTGATTTGCAGGTGTTAGGCATCGGCACGGATGGTCACATCGGCTTCAACGAGCCCACCTCCTCGCTGGCCTCGCGCACACGCATCAAGACACTGACGCCACAGACGCGGAAGGATAACGCGCGGTTTTTCGGCAGCGAAGATGCCGTGCCACATCATGTCATCACGATGGGCATTGGCACGATCATGGAAGCGCGGCAGAACCTGCTGCTGGCCTTCGGTCAAGGCAAGGCCAAGGCCATTGCGGAAGCGGTGGAAGGCCCGATCACCGCCATCAATCCCGCATCCATCCTGCAGATGCATCCGGTGACGAAGCTATGCCTGGACGAAGGTGCAGCCTCGCGGCTCAAACGGGCGGATTACTATCGTTGGGTTTTCGACAACAAACCTGGGTGGCAAAGATGGTGAACTTGCCGCTAATCCATTGCCCGTATTTGAATCTGCCAGATGCCGCTGACTGGTCGACCATTGCCGTCGCATTTAATGGTCGCCCGTCGCTGCCATTGCGGCAGGCTTGGCTGGCTGCGCCGGAACCGGATTTCAGTCCGGGCAAAGTTTGGTTGGGGTGGCGTGACGATGTCTTGTTGGTTTATGCCGTTCTGGAGGATCGCGACATCTACAATGACGAGCGGGAGTTCAATGTCCCGTCCTTTCTGCGCGGGGATGTGTTTGAGATATTCCTGCGGCCGGTGGGGCAGGAAGCTTATTACGAGTTTCACATCAGCCCGCACAACCAGAAGCTGCAAGTGCGCTGGCCTTCGGCGGCGGCAGTCTGCGCTTTTCGGCAAGACCCCGGGGAGAACTTGGCCGGACTGGAGCAATACAAGGTCTGGCAGCCGGAAATCCAGGCGCGCACCAGTATTGAGCGTAGCCGGTGGCGGGTCTTTGCCGAGATACCTATGCCGCTGGTGGGAGCCTCGGGAAGAGGTCGCGCAGCTGTCCGCTGGAAAGTGTCCTTCAGCCGCTATGACTATTCGCGCAACCGAACCGAACCGGTTTTATCCTCCACCTCGCCGCACACCAAGTGTGATTTTCACCGGCAGGACGAGTGGGGCGAACTGACGTTTGGAAACCAGCCGATGCCAACCGCATCGGTCGGGAGGATTGCGGGAACAGTTTCGCCAGACCAATGATGAAACTATTGCTCATCCGCCATCTCTGGGGTGTCACGGGAAACTTGGAGGAACTTCTCCCGCAGTTTCGGGAGCTGGGTTTTGACGGCATTGAGGCCGCGCTCCCCGCGCTCAAAGAACGCCGTCAGTGGCGCCGCTTGCTGAGGCAACACCAGTTCGACTTCATCCCGCAGATTTTTACAGCCGGCACGAGTGTGGCGGCGCACATCGAATCCTTCCGCCGCCAGATGGGTGAAGCCGCTGGCATGTCCCCCGTGTTTATCAACGCGCACAGCGGTCTCGATGCGTGGAGTGAAAGCGACTCCAGCCGTTTCTTTGAGGCCGCGCTGGCGGTGGAACAGACCGAAGGCATTCGCATTGCGCACGAAACCCATCGCGGGCGCATCCTGTTCAATCCGTGGATCACGAGCCGGCTGCTGGATCGTTTTGAGCGTTTGAAACTGTGTTGCGATTTCAGCCATTGGGTCTGTGTCGGTGAACGGTTGATTGACGACCAGATTGACATCATCCGGCAGAGTGCGGCGCGGTGCCTGCATTTGCACGCCCGGGTCGGTTATGAGCAAGGCCCGCAAGTGCCCGACCCGCGGGCGCCTGAATACGCCGCCCACCTGGCCGCCCACGAGCGTTGGTGGCGATTGGTTTGGGACGCGCAGAAGAAACGCGGCGACAAAACATCCACACTGACGCCGGAATTCGGCCCGCCGGGCTACTTGCACACGCTGCCGTTCACCAACGCGCCGGTCAGCAACCTCTGGGACATCTGTCATTGGCAGGCAAACCGCCAGAAAGACAACTTCGCTGCGTGGCGGAAAAGCCGTTCTTAAAGCAACTTCACCATGACACCTGACCCCAACCAGGAAATGAAGCCCGGCCCTGATCCCTTCCGTGAGGCACGCAACGAATCGGGCGTTCTCCAGTGCCCGTTTCATGGTGAGGACATCACCATGATCCTGCGCCATGAAGACGTGCGGCGCGCCGCGAAGGATTGGAAAACATTCAGTTCCGACGCGCCCTTCCGCGTGCCGATTCCCTCGGAGGAAGAGGTGCGTTCAATGCGGCAACTGCCCATCGAGACCGACCCGCCCGAGCACACCGACTACCGGAAGATCACCGACCCGTTTTTCCAGCGACCGAAAGATCCCGCGTTCATGGCGCGGATCGAGGCTCTGGTGGACGGCCTGCTTACCGACGCCATCGCTCGGGATGCCATTGAGATCGTTAAGGAATTCGCCTTGCCGCTGCAATCCCGTGCGCTCACCCACCTGCTCAACGTGCCTGAATCCGAGGCGGAAACCTGGATTGGCTGGGGCATCCATGTGTTCAAGGTGACCGGTGGCGAGTTCAAAAAGGGAGACCGGCTGGAGGAATACCTGCAGGCACAATTCGACCGCGCGGTAGCGAATCCAGGGGAGGACTTCTTTAGTGCTTTAACGAAGGCGACCTTCCGTGGGCGACCGCTTACGCGTGAGGAAATGATGGGCTTCGCCAATCTCGCCTTCGCCGGCGGGCGCGACACGATCATCCACACCATTTCCTGCGCGTTGGGCTATCTGGCGACCCACCGCGAGGCGCTGGAATATTTGCGCGAAGACCCCAAGCGCATCACGCATGCCAGCGAGGAGTTCTTCCGTGTGTTCATGCCGCTCACGCATATCGGGCGCGTTTGCCCGGAGGACACGAACGTGAACGGCGTCACCGTCAAGGCCGGCGAACGCATCTCCCTCTGCTGGGCCTCCGCGAACATGGACGAGAAAGCGTTCGATGCGCCGGAAGAAGTGCGCCTTGACCGCAAGCCCAACCCGCATCTCTCCTTCGGCTTTGGCACACATCTCTGCATGGGTGCGCCGCACGCTCGGCTGCTCCTGCGCACGTTGCTCCAGAAATGCACCGAGCACCTTGCCAGCATCACTGTACTGGCCTCAAAGCAGCGCGTGGAAACCGAGGCCCGTTACCAGCGCGAACTGGGCTACGATTCGCTCGTGGTCAAGTTCAACGGACACCGACAAACAAAATCACGCCCAGGTCCGAACTTGAAGACCAACAATGAATAATGGGATAAACGCATGACTGGACTAGAACGAACTCTGAATTTTCTTGCCGGCAAGCCGGTGGATCGCCCTCCGTTCCACCCGATCATCATGCGCTGGGCGGCGCGCTATGCCGGCGTCAAATACCGGGAGTTCTGTCTCGATTACCGCGCCAAAGCCGCGGCCATGATCAAGTGTGCTGATGACTTCGGCATTGATTGGGTGACCGTCATGTCCGATCCGTGGGCCGAGGCCACGGCCTTCGGCATCCAGGTGGAATATCCGGAGGACAACCTGCCGATGGATGTGGGAGGCCGGCTGCCGGATCTTGAATCTATGTCCAGGATCAAACCTTACAAGCCGCTGGACAATCTCCGGTGCGCCAACCGCATCAATGAAATCAAAGAATTCAAACGGTTGGTCGGCGACAAGTATTTCATCGTCGGCTGGGTGGAAGGCCCGGTCGCGGCCTACGCCGATATTCGCGGTTTGAGCGAGGCGGCGATGGACTTCCTCGACGAACCGGAGCTTTGCGGCCGGGCGATGGATGTCATCGTGGCCTCCGCGAAGGAGTTTATCACCTTGCAGGTGCAGGCCGGAGCCCACTGCATCGGGATTGGCGACGCCTTTTGCTCGCAGATTGGTCCCGGGCCGTATCGCAATCTGGCTTTCAGCCGGGAAAAGGAGCTGGTGGACCACATCCATTCCCGGGGCGCAAAGGCCAAGCTTCACATTTGCGGAAACACCGCCAAGATCATGCCCGACATGATTGCCACCGGCGCGGACATCCTGGATGTAGATCACCTCGTGCCCACGATGGCGGACTTTACAGCGCTCCTTGGGCCGCAGCAGGTTTTCTCTGGAAAATGCGATCCGGTCAGCGTCATTCAGAACGGCACGCCCGCACAGATCCTGGCGAGTGTGCGCGAATGTCGGGCACAGGCTGGTGGTCGCGTCATCGTTTCTGCCGGCTGCGAAGTTCCTCCGGACACAACGGTCGCCAATCTGCGCGCCTTTCGGGCTGCGGCCGAGGATACAATGTCGTGATCTGTTGACATGAAGGTGCGCGCTGAATTCCAATTGCCACCGGCGGCGTCAAAGTTTTATCCAGACCTTGCCGCCCGCCTGCGGGTCGTGAAGCGGCTCCCGTCCGTGACCATCGGCTTTGATGGCTTTGTGGACGAGATGATCTCGGTGGTGGGGGAACGCCAGAGCCTCACGGCCTTCAGTGCGGTGCCGGACATCGCCACCTTCGGCGGCTTGATCTCGAAGGCGGCGGGGCACAGCAGCCTGCGGGAGATCGTGGTGAACGCGGTGCATCCCGGCGGGTGTGCGGTCAATACGGGCGACGGGTTGGCGGCGCTGGGCGTGCCGGTGGATATGTTCGCCACGCTGGGTCAGCCAATGCATCCGGCGTTTCAGGAAGCGGCCGCCCGATTTCGGAATTGTCATTCCTGGGGCAAGGAGCCGGGGCGCACGCTGGCCTATGAATTCAACGACGGCAAACTCATGTTCAGTGCCGTGTCCCAGTTGGCCGACTTCACGCCAGATCACGTGGAAACAATGCTGGCGGATAAAGCTTATGCTTGGTCTTGTGCCACGGCTCGGGTGATTGCACTGACGGATTGGACGCTCTATCCGCACATGACGGCGGTATGGGGGTTGTTACAGGACAAGGTTTATTCCAAGCTGAATCAGCGCCCGGCCTTTTTCATTGATTTGGTGGATCCATCGAGCCGTTCCGCCTGTGACATCCGGGCGATGCTGGACACGCTGCCGCAGTTTGAACAATACGGCCCGTTGACCTTGGGGTTGAATGGGAACGAAGCCAATATCCTTGCCCGCCTGCTGGATATTTCCGAGGCGAGTGACGATCCGGAGGCGAGCCTGGCGCAGGGACAAGCCTTGCGAAAACGTCTGGGCATCAGCGAAGTGGTGATTCATCACATCAAATGTGCGGCGGTGGGAAATGCCTGCGAGCCGGCATTCCTGCGCGGACCGTATTGTGAAAAGCCCAGGAAGAGCACGGGGGCGGGGGATCGTTTCAATGCGGGGTATTGTTTGGGCTTGTTGCTCCAATTGAACGCGCGCTCCCGCCTGGCCTGTGCCACAGCCGGTTCGGGCTTCTTCGTGCGGCACGCCCGCAGCGCCACGCTCCCAGAGTTGGCGGATTTCGTGCAAACCATGACCAACGAATGAAAACAAAGCTAGAGATCAAGCATGGCCAACCGTCGTGGCGGGTCGCGAACAGCGAGGTCGAGGCATTCGTCACCGAAACCGGCGGACACATCGGCCCGGTGACATTCAAGTTAGGCGAGAAGAAGATTCAGCCGTTCTCGATTGCGCCGTGGGCGCAAGAACAAGTTGATCCATCGTTGCCGCCCATTCTCAAAGTGTTGCGCGGCGATTTCTTTTGCCTGCCTTTTGGGGGCAATGCGACCCAGTTCAAAGACGAACAGCACCCGGTTCACGGTGAAACGGCCAACGCCAAGTGGAAGCTGGAGTCGGCTGTGTCCGACGGATTCCACTTGAGTTTGAACACGAAAATCCGCGCAGGCCGGGTGGACAAATACATCCACCTGCGCCCCGGCCAGACGGCGGTTTACCAGCGCCACGTTATCAGCGGCATGACCGGGCCGATGAATTTTGGGCATCACGCGATGCTGAGATTTCCGGATTCAGGCGGGCGGGTGTCCACCAGCCGGTTTGTCCAAGGCAAGGTTGTGCCGGTGCCGCTGGAGAACCCTGCCAATGGCGGCTATTCCTGCCTGCAGCCGGGCGGGAACTTTCTGTCATTGGCGAAAGTTCCATTGGCCAACGGCGGCTTTACGGATTTGAGCGTTTATCCGGCGCGGCGTGGGTTTGAAGACATCGTCATGTTGCAGGGCGACGACCGGCAGCCGTTCGCCTGGACGGCCGTGGTGTTTTCCAAGGAGGGTTATGTGTGGTTCGCGTTGAAAGATCCACGCGTGCTGCGGCAGACGATTTTCTGGCTGTCCAACGGCGGGCGCCATTATCCGCCGTGGAATGGCCGGCACGTCAACGTGCTGGGCGTGGAGGAGGCAACCTCGTATTTCCACTATGGCCTGGCGGAATCAGCGAAAACGAATTCCCTCTCCGCCCAAGGTCATGCCACCTGTCATCCGCTCAATCCAAACGCGCCGCTGAGGGTCAATTACCTCATGGCCGTGGCGGCCATACCCAAAGGCTTTGACCGGGTGAAGTCAATCCGCCCGGCGGAAAATGGGCAGTCCGTCAAACTGACATCCCACAGTGGCCGCACGGTAGCGGCTCCCGTGGACTTGAGTGTCTTGGAGTTGGGAAAGCCAAACCCTGAACCCCTGTTCTAATTATGCAACGATCGCTAGACAAAAAACTCGCCGCCGTCCGGGCCAATCCGCATTCCACCCGCGAATTCATCCTGGCCGACGCGAAGGATGCCGACATGGCGTTTGGCGTGCGCGCCCCCGGTCCGCGCAGCTACCTTGCGAAGCACGGCGCACGTCCGGCGCAGTTTTCACCCGAGGTGTGGACGCGTGAGGAATACGGCTATCGCAACCTGCCGGAGTTCCTCGACATCATTCGCGAAGTCACCCATCAGGGACTGGTGGACATCATGCTCATGTCGGCCTACGTCAACGAGCAACTCACCATCAAGGAAGGACTCTTCCAAAACTCGCATGTGACGCCGGCCTGCCGCGCCAACGACACGACCGACGTCTGGGCCGTGCGCCACGGCTGCTACACCCGCGAGCCGAGCCAGCCGTTCCGTTCGGCCAGCATTGACCACATCCAGTGCGGCGAGATCGAATGCGACCGCAATGGCGACATTCCCGGCGCGAATCTCGGGCTATACTCTGTCACCTTCGTCAACGAACTGGAGCAGGACCGTGAAGCGTTACTGTGGTATAAGGCGTTTCGGGAGGAGGCGGAGCGGAAGGGCTTCCGGCATTTTCTGGAAGTGTTCGACCCGAACGTGAACAGCGGCATCGCGCCGGAGAAGCTGGGGGAATTCATCAACGACAATATCATTCGCACGCTGGCGGCCGTGCCCGAATCGGGCCGGCCACAGTTTCTGAAGATTGTCTATCACGGTCCGAAGGCGATGGAGGAACTGGCACAGTATGACCCGAAGCTGGTGGTGGGGATTCTGGGCGGCAGCGCTGGGACAACGTATGACGCGTTCAAGCTGATTCACGACGCGCAGAAGTATGGCGCGCGCGTCGCGCTCTATGGGCGCAAGATCAACAACGCGGAGCATCAGCTGGCGTTCATCGAGATGCTGCGGCTGATCACGGACGGGAAGGTTGCCCCGGAGGAGGCGGTGCGGGCGTATCACGGCGTGTTGCAGGCCAAGGGCATCAAGCCGCATCGGTCGCTGGCGGAGGATTTGCAGCAGACGGATCAGGCCATGAGCTACGACGGCAGCGCCCAGCGGCGCTCGACGGCTGAGATTCGAAACAACCCACTGGCAAAGCCGCAGTTGGCGACCGCCGGCAAACCAACGCCGACCGGGGATTGGCCCAAGCTGGCAAATGGATTGCCAGACTTCGAAAACATGAGTTCAGCCCAGCGGCTGGCCTATGACGCAGCGCGGCTGAAATGACCACGGTTCCAGATAATTCATGAATACCCCTTTTGACATGCGGCGGAGGATTGGCGGACATGGAGCCACCGGTAGCGCATTGGTCGTATTGGGAATGGGCATGAACTTGCCATCTTCAATCGGATGAAAGGTTGCGATCATATCCCGCCCCGTATCGCGCTGCTGGTGTGTTCGGTTTTTGAGCGGGAAATCGCGCTGCTGGCCCGCGGGGCGGAGCATATCGCAGAAGTGCGTCAATTTGAGATGGGCTTGCACGACCGGCCCGATCACCTTCGCGCCACCTTGCAACAGCAGATCACTGAAGTGGACGCGCGCAATGACATCGAAGCCATCGTGCTGGCCTACGGCTTGTGCGGTCGCGGCACGGCGGGGTTGCGACCATTGCGGCACAAACTCGTCATCCCACGCGCTCATGACTGCATCACCGTGTTCATGGGCAGCAAGGAAGCTTACGCCGATCACCAACACCGTTGCCCGACCTGCTACTACTACACGCCCGGCTGGAATCGCAATCGCCGCGTGCCCGGCCCGGAAAAGCTGGAGGCGTTGAAAACGGAACTGGAGAAGAAGTTTGAGGCGGACGACGTGGAGTTCCTCCTCGAAACCGAGCGCGAGCAATGGGCGTTGCACGACACCGCCACCTACCTTGACCTCGGCACGGACGACGCCGAGAGCGAGGCCGACTACGCCCGCCGCTGCGCCGACTGGCTCGGTTGGAAGTTCGAACGCATCCGCGGCGACGCGAAGCTGCTCCGTGACTTGCTCTGGGGCAAGTGGGACGATGCCCGCTTCCAGATCGTCGAGCCGGGAATGCAACTCGGCCAATCCGCGGACGCGAACATCCTGCGCGCCGAACCGGTGTCAGACAAACGCCCCACTCAATGATTGTCGCTGTCCTCATCACCTTTGCCATCGCTGCAATCATCGGTGGCGCGGTGCTGTGGCGCCTGACACCAGCGGTGGATCGGCGCTGGGGGGGATGCTGTCTGGTGGCGACACTGCCCATGAGTTGGTTGATGTTTTTTCTGGGATCGACGGCGTGGCTGGTTCATTTGAACGGCGGACTGCGCGCCTTCGGTGTCTGGCTGAACGGCTATGCGCATTGTCCTGACTGCGGAAGGGAATACGGCCGTTCGCTGCGGGCCGGCTTGAATTTTGTTCTGTGCCGATACGAACGCTGTTCGCATTGCGGCACATGGCATTGGACGAGACAAAGTCGCCCGGCAGATTCAAGGCGGAGGGAAATGCAGAAATGAGCAAGCCGCCGCATCTCCTGATCGAACTGGATTTCGGCGAACGCCGCACAATCCCGATTGCCGATGATGGACGTTCGCTGGCGGACGTGCTGGCAACTCACGGCTGGCCGTTGAATACCCGCTGTGGTCAGCGGGGGCTGTGTCATGGGTGCGAAGTGGAACTGCGCGCCGGCACGGCATCGGTGGAGGGAAGGACCGTCGCTGCGTCCGCCACCATCAAAGCCTGTCGCGCCCGGCTGATGGGCGAAGCCACAGTTCATCTTCCCGCCCGTTCGCGGATCGAGCATCGGCCGCAAGTCGGTGAGACATTTGAGATCGGCGTTCCCTACGCGCATCAGCCGCTCTTTGATTTCGTTCCCGGAGAGCGTGACACCGCACTGGCCGTGGACATCGGCACCACCACCGTGGTGGTGCTGCTGGTGGACTTGGTGACCGGCGAGGTTTTGTCGCGGGCGGGCGCGTTCAACGAACAGATTCGTTTCGGCGACAACGTCGTCACGCGCATTGACGCCGGGCGCAACCCGGAAGCGTTGGCTGCGATGCAACGCGCCATCGTGACGGAGACAATTCAGCCGCTGCTGGCCAAAGCCTGCGAACGGGCCGGACGCCTGCCGGAACGGATTGCCGGCGGCGCGATGGCGGGCAACACGACGATGCTGCACCTGCTCGTCGGCGCAGACCCGACGCCGCTGGGCATTGCGCCGTTCACACCACGGTTCATCGCCGGGAAGCGGGTGAGCGCGGGCGATATCGGGTTGGAAGTGCCCGGACTGGGCGCGGCGTTGCCTTTGCAACTTCTGCCCGCCATTGCGGCTTACCTCGGCGCGGACATCACCGCAGGAGTGTTTGCCAGCGGCATGGTGTTTGACGAGCGGCCGAGCCTGCTGGTGGACATCGGCACGAACGGCGAGATCGTCTTGCAGGCCGGCGGCAAATTGTTCGGCTGCGCGACGGCGGCTGGGCCGGCGTTCGAAGGCTGCGGTTTGCGGTGCGGGACGCGCGCCCGCGAAGGCGCGGTGAGCGACTTGAACGTGCGTCTTGATCCCTTCGCGCTGGACACGGAAGTCATCGGCAACGTGCCGCTGGCGCGGGCCAACGGGATCTGCGGTTCGGCGTATGTGGACTTCCTGGCCACGGCGCGTGATCAAGGAATTCTCACTCCCGCCGGCCGTTTCACCACGGGAATCTGGGATGCGCATCTTCCAGACGCCTACAAGATGGCGGTGGAGGGCGAACGCGCCATCCGCATTGCCGATGGCAACGGTGCGGGGGCGTTGCGCGTGAGTGAAGTGGACGTGGCCTTGCTGTTGCAGGCCAAGGCGGCGATTGGCGCGGGCATCGAGGTGCTGCTGGAAACGGCGGCCATCCGCGCGGTGGATTTGGGACGCGTTTACCTCGCGGGCGGATTCGGCATGCACCTCGATGTTGCGCACGCCATCGCCATCGGTTTGCTGCCCGGTTTTCGCGAGGAACAGGTGCGCGTGGTGGGCAACACCTCGCTGGCGGGCGCGCTGCTGGCGCTGGTGGACCGCACGACACTCGCGGAAATGGAAGAGCTTCGCCAGCGGGTCGAGGTCATCGAACTGAACCTCGCGGACGGCTTCGAGGACCGTTACATCGAACACCTGCTGCTGCCATGAACGGAAATGATTTTCCCGCCATTCCGCTCTTGGAGCACCGGCCCTACGACCGGATTCGCGAGTTGTATCTCCTGCAAGAACCGATGTTGCTGGCGGCCATCCGGCGTGGTGACCGCGGCGAAGCCCGGCGCATCATCAACCATGTGCTGGTGCACATCTACAGTGCGGGCGAGGAGCGCAGCGACCTGCTAAAAGGGCTGTTGCTGGAACTGGTGGTGATGATCTCGCGGGCGGCAGTGGAGGCCGGCGCGGTACAGTCCGAGGTTCTGGGACTGAATTTTCGTTTTCTCACCGAACTTGCCGGAATCAACGACGATGAGGACTTGGCCGCATGGCTGCGCAAGACGCTGGAGCATGTGTTCTCCACGATCGAGCAGCAGGAGGACTTCACCCCCCCGCTGCTGCTGGGCAAGGCGCTGGATTACATGCGCGAGAGCCTGCATCACGACATCTCGCGGGATGATGTGGCGCGCCACGCGGGCATCTCGCCCAGCCACTTTTCTCGCCTCCTCAAGGAGCGCACCGGACGTTCGTTCACCGAGCTGCTGCGGCAATGCCGCGTGGATCTGGCGTGTGATCTTCTCAAAAGCCCCGGGAAGTCGCTGGCGGAGATCGCAAGTGTCTGCGGTTTCTGCGACCAGAGCTATTTCACGCGGGTGTTTCAGGATGTGAAGGGCGTGACCCCAGGACAGTTCCGCGCTGCCAACCGGATGAACGGCGGTTAACGGTCGGCCCCATGCATGGCGCGGCCCATGGCCGTGAGATGCAGCGGCGTCGTGCCGCAACAGCCGCCGATGATGCGGACGCCGGCGGCGAGCAGTTGCCTGGCAGTGCCGGCCATTTGTTCGGGGGTGGCGTCGTAGATCGTCTTCCCGGCTTCCGTGCGCGGCGCACCCGCATTGGGTTGAACCATCACCGGGGTTGTCCCGGCGACGCCGAGCAGCTGGTGGCCCAGATCGAGATAGTCGTCCAGGCTCAATCCCGTGCCGCAGTTGGCGCCCACGATGTCCGCTCCGGCGGCGATGGCCCGGCGCACGGCCTCGGCGACCGTGGGGCCCATCAGGGTGCGGAAATGACCCGGCGCCGTCTTTTGAAAGGCGTAGGTCACAATGACCGGGATGCGCGCGTCGCACGCTTTCGCCGCTTCCACGCCCACGACCGCCTCGGCGGGATCGCTCATGGTCTCGACCAGGACGGCATCCGCGCCGCCCTCGATCAGCGCCGTGATTTGATCGCGGAAGGCTGCGCGCAATTCATCGGGCGTGACATCGCCGACGGGTTCGAGGAAATCGCCAAACGGTCCGACGTCGCCGAGCACCCAGCCCGACCCACCCGCCGCGGCGCGGGCGACTTGCGCGGCGGCGCGGTTCAACTCGCTGACGCGGTCCGCCAAACCGTGCCGCTCCAGCACAAAGCGCGTTCCGCCGAAGGAGTTTGTGGTGATGAGCTCACAGCCGGCATTTCGGTAGGCACGGTGGATGTCGCCAACGGCTTCGGGCCGCTCGACATTCCAGAGCATCCCGCATTGCCCGCTGGTCATACCTCGTTCCAGCAGTTGCGTTCCCATGGCGCCGTCGCAGCAGAGCGGACGACGGGCAAGCTCCCGGAGCAGGTCAGGGTGTTGCATGTGGAGCGATGTTAACGTGCCTCGGGGAGGCGATTCAACCCTTTGTCGCCAAGCACCAGAATACCAAAGAATCATCCCGGATTACAAGACGGCGGGGCGCGAGCCCGTTAGAATGCGGCTACTATGAGCGAGCAACATCCATTGACCCAGGCGATCATCGCCGGCAAACGCAAAGAAATCCCCGAACTGGTGCAACAATGCCTGGCGGCAGGCGAGTCGGCCAAGGCGATCGTGGAGAACCGCCTTGTGCCGGGCATGGCCATCGTGGGCGAGCAGTTCAAGCGCAACGAGATTTTCGTGCCGGAAATGCTCATCGCCGCCCGTGCCATGAAGGAGGCGTTGAAGATTTTGGAGCCGCAGTTGGTCGCCGCCGGCGTGAAGCCGGAGCACACGGCGGTGATCGGCACCGTCGAGGGGGATCTGCACGACATCGGCAAGAACCTGGTGGCCATGATGTGGAAGGGAGCGAACATGGAGGTGATCGATCTGGGAGTCAACGTGCCGCCCGCGAAGTTTGTGGACGCCGTGAAACAGCACCAACCCAAGCTGCTGGGACTATCCGCCCTGCTGACGACGACCATGCCGGCCATGCGGGAGACGGTCAAGGCGGTGCGCGCGGCGGGTTTGCCGGTCAAGGTGGTGATCGGCGGGGCCCCCATCACGCTGGAGTATGCGCGCGAGATCGGCGCTGACGGTTATGCACCCGACGCGGGCAGCGCGGTGGATGCGGCGATGGCGCTGCTGCAAGCACGCCACTAACCTGTCTGGGAAACCCGCCCGTGGATCGTCAGTTCTATCTCGGCCTCGCCGAATCGGGATTGCGCATGCCCATCGGCACGCATCTGGTGCTGCATGAGCACGCCGACGCGGACGCCATCGTGCGCGACGGTGAACGGTTGGGGCGTGTGGTGGAGGAGGCCGCCCGGCGCTTTCGTTGCCCGCTGGGGCTTCCGTTGATGGACCTCAAGCTGGAGAAGGAGGCTCTGCTGCTCACCCACGGCGTGGCCCCCGCCCAGGTGGAGACCTACCACTTCACCGAGGTGCCGGCGGATGACCGCCCCTTTGAGCTGACTCCGAACATGAGGGCGGTCTGCGAGGGCATCCGTTACATCGCCACGCAGACCGAGCTGCTTCCGGTGGGCATGGGCATTGGTCCCTTCTCCCTGATGACCAAACTGATCTCCGATCCGATCGCGCCGGTGTTTCTGGCGGGCACGGGGGCCACGGCGGAGGAGGAGCCGGAAGTGGCGCTGGTAGAGCGGTTGCTGGAGATGTCCTGCCGGACCATCAAAGCCTATATCGAGGCGCAGATGGCGGCGGGGGCCAGGGCCATCATCCTGTGCGAACCGGCGGCCAACAAGGTGTATTTTTCGCCCAATCAACTCGCCGAGAGCTACGAGATCTTTGACCGCTATGTGATGCGGTTTAATCGCGCCATCCGTGAGCAACTGCGCGACCGGGGAGTGGACCTGATCTTCCACGACTGTGGCGAGTTGTTGGACGGCATGGTGCAACGCTTTGCGGCTCTGGATCCGGCCATCCTGAGCCTGGGCTGTTCGCGCTTGCTCTGGGAGGACGCGGCGCTGGTGCCCAAAACGACCGTGCTCTATGGCAACCTGCCAACCAAGCAGTTTTATTCGGATCAGCTGGTCAGTGTGGCCAAGGTGCAACAGCTCTCGCGGGAGTTGACGCGGCGCATGCGGGAGGTGGGCCACCCCTTCATCCTCGGGAGCGAATGCGATGTGCTGAGCGTGCCGGGGTCGGAACAGACCATCAAAGCCAAGGTGGCCGCTTTCCTGGAAGCCAGTTGAGAGCTGTTTTTGGTTGAGACGTTATGCATTATCAAACCCTCGCGATCTCCCACCCGCTCGAACTGACCTATGGTGTTGCCCCCCAGCCCGTCACCACCCGCAGCGGCATGGTGATCGGCGGCGGCACGGTTTATCCGGAACTCAACTTCACCTTGCCGCCGATGACGATTGACCAGAGCACCCTGCCGGAAATCCGGCGGCAATATGAGCAGATCATCGACGGGGCGCTCCGCCGCGCGGCGGACCTGGAAGTGCCCGGGGTGGTCATCGAATTCGAGACGCTGCCGCCGATGACCGAGCATCCGCAGTGGGGTTTGGATATTGCCAGGGTTTTGCTCGAAGGCATGGCGAAGGAAACAGACCGCAGCGGCCTGAAATCCGTCCTGCGCATGACCCCCAATGACAACCGCGAGTTTGAGCGTCCACCCCTGATGCGGCGCGGGCGCTACTGGGACGCGATGCTGGAATTGTTCGACGGCTCGGCGGCGGCAGGGGCGGAATTGTTGAGCATTGAATCCGTCGGCGGCAAGGAGCTCCATGATGAGGCTCTGGTCAATGGGGATCTGGCCGGCAGCATTTTCTCTCTCTGCATCCTGGGCGAACGCGACATGCGTTTCCTGTGGACGACTCTGAAGGGGATAGCCGACCGGCATGGTGTCAAATGCGCGGGTGATACCGCCTGCGGGTTCGGCAACACGGCCATGGTGTTGGCTGAGCAAAGGATGATTCCCCGCCTGTTTGCGGCGGTCGTGCGTGCTGTGACGGCCGTGCGCTCGCTGGTGGCTTACGAGTGCGGGGCGGTCGGACCGGGCAAGGATTGCGGCTACGAAAACCCCATTTTGAAAGCCATCACGGGTTGTCCGATGGCGATGGAGGGCAAAACGTCTGCGTGCGCGCACTTGAGTCCGATGGGCAACCTGGCCGCCGCGTGCTGCGACACGTGGTCAAACGAGTCGGTGCAAAACATCAAGCTGCTGGGCGGCATGGCACCGACCTGTTACATGGAACAGCTTGCGTATGACTGCCGCCTCATGAACACGGCGCGCCGTCACGGCAAGGAATCCGCGCATCAGCTCCAGCGCTGGCTGGTCGAGTCTGATGTGGCCACGGATCCGCAGGCGTTCATCATCTCGCCGGAATCCTCCCTCGCCCTGGCCAAGGCCATCGTGGGCTGCGACTCGCATTACCATGCCGGCGTGGCGGTGGCCCGCAAAGCCATTGACCTGATGCGCGCGGCGCATGCGCAAGGCAAACTGCGGATTGCGGCGAACGAGGTTCAGTGGTTCGACACGCTGCGCGACACGCTGGACGAGCTGCCCGAAAGTGAATCGGAATTCATTGACCTGCAATTGGGGGTCGCGGACAAGACAAAATTCCTTGCCGCAGAATACGGATTGAAAGCCTAGTTCAACCCCAACCTCACAAGATCATGAGACCTGCCTTCACCTTGTTAGTGGCTGCTGTTCTCCACCGCATCCTCGCCGGTTACCATGGCGCGGAAAACTCCTGGCTGTTGAACTTCTCGCCGTTGGCCGCCATCGCCTTGTGCGGGCCGTTGGTTTTTCCAAGGCGCGTGGCGCTAATCCTCCCGCTGGCCATCCTGCTGCTTTCCGACCTGGTGCTCAATTTCCACTTCGGCGCGGCCCTGATCACGGGCGAAATGCTGGCGCGTTACGGTGCGCTGGCGTTGGTGGCGTTGCTTGGCTTGCGGTTGCGGGACACTCGGCGAGTGGGGACATTTCTGCTGGCGAGTTTGGCTGGTTCAACCGGCTTCTATCTGATCACCAACACGGTCTCCTGGTTGACTGCCCCGGGTTACGCCAAGACCGTCGCGGGCTGGGGTCAGGCGCTCACGGTCGGGTTGCCCGGCTATCTGCCGACTTGGATGTTCTTCCGCAACTCGCTCGTCAGTGACGCCTGTTTCACACTGGCTTTTATCGGGTGCCTCGCATTGGCGTCCCGAACCGCGCCTGCCAAGGACTCTGAAATGCCACCCTGTGGAAAACCAGCCAATGCCTGACCCCACATCCCTTTGGACATGAGTTCCGCCGCTGCCGACTTTCCGGCAGCGGCAGTTTCATTGGTCAACGAGTCGCCTATTAAGAAGCTGAAGCATGACCATCTCAACGGAGGCTCTAAACAAACTGCGTAGCATCGTGGGTCAGGAGAACGTCCTCACGCAGCCGGAGGATGTGATTCCGTATGCGTTTGACGGCACGGCGGCGATCAAGCAGCCGGCGGGTTGTGTGGTTTTCCCCCAAGCCACCAGGCAGGTGGCGGAGATCATAAAGCTGGCCAATGCCAGCCAGATTCCCGTGGTGACGCGGGGTTCGGGGACGGGTTTGAGCGGCGGCAGCGTGCCGGTGGCTGAGGGGATCGTGCTATGCCTTGTAAAAATGGATCGGGTGCTGGACCTCGACCAAAAGAATCTCACCCTGCTCGTCGAGGCGGGCGTCGTCACCCAGAACGTTGCCGACCTCGCCGCCACGGCCGGACTGTTGTATCCACCGGATCCCGGCTCGATGAAGATCTCCACCATCGGTGGCAACGTGGCCGAGAACTCCGGCGGCTTGCGCGGATTGAAGTACGGCGTGACTCGCGATTACGTCATGGGCCTGGAGGTGGTGCTGGCCAATGGCAAGGTGGTCTGGCTTGGTAGCAAGTGCGTCAAAGACGTGGCGGGGTATTCGATGAAGGACGTGTTCATCGGCTCGGAAGGCACCCTGGGCGTCATTACCAAGGTCCTGCTCAAACTGGTGCCGCAGCCGGCGGCCAAGAGGACTTTGCTGGCGACCTTCGCCCGGATGGACGCGGCAGCCGAAACGGTGTCGGCCATCATCGCCGCTCGAATCATCCCCTGCACGCTCGAGTTTCTGGACAGGATTACCATCCAGTGCGTGGAAGACTTCGCGCACATCGGCCTGCCGCTCGATGCCGAGGCGTTGCTCTTGATGGAAACGGACGGCCATCCGGCGGTGGTCGAGGACGAAGCCCGGCGCATGGAGCAGATCGCGCGCGAACACGGCGCGGCCTCCGTGACGCTCGCCCAGTCGGCGCAAGAAGCGGCCCGGCTGGCGACGGCCCGGCGCTCGGCCTTTTCGGCGCTGGCCCGGGTTGCGCCCACAACCATCCTGGAGGACGCCACCGTGCCGCGCAGCGAGCTGGCGCGGATGATCCGCTTCATCCAGGAAGTGGGCGAACGCCATGGGTTGCGCATCGGCACCTTCGGCCACATGGGTGATGGTAACCTGCATCCGACCTTCCTGACGGACGAATGTAATCATGAGGAGATGGAGCGGGTGGAACGCGCCATGAAGGAAATCTTTGACTTTGCCATCCAGCTGGGCGGCACGATCACGGGCGAACACGGAATCGGCCTGGCGAAGAAGGCGTTTCTGCCGGGAGCGATCGGGGAGGGGAGCTTGGACCTGATGCGGCAACTCAAGCGGGCGTGGGATCCGGACAACCTGCTCAACCCGGGAAAGATCTTCGACCGGTGAGCGCCACACCCGGTCACCTGGCCCGGCTCGATTACGCGGTGTTGCAGCAATGCATGCACTGCGGCATGTGCCTGCCGACCTGCCCCACCTACGACGCGACCAAGCTGGAACGCCATGGCCCGCGAGGGCGCATCTCGCTCATGCGCGCCCTGGCCGACGGCGAACTGCAACTGACCAAAGCCTTCGGCGAGGAAATGTATTACTGCCTGGGCTGTCTGGCGTGCATGAGCGCCTGTCCGGCGGGCGTGAATTATGCCGAAATGTTCGAAGCCGCCCGCGCCGACATCGAGGCTGCCGGGCTGCTCGACAATCCGAAGCGTAACTTTGTTCGCTGGTTCACGGTGAAATTCATCTTCACCCGACCGCGGCTGCTGCGGTTGCTCGGGCGCTGCCTCTATCTGTATCAGGCGCTCGGTTTGCAAACGCTCTTCCGCAAACTCCGGTTGACCGTCTTGCTTCCGCAAAGCCTGCGCGAACTGGAACCGCTGACCCCGACGGTGCGGCGGCACTTCTCCGACGCGCTCATCCGCGAGGTGGAAACGCCGGCGCAGCGGCGGTACCGCGTCGGGCTGCTCACCGGCTGCGTGCAGGATCTGATTTATTCCGAGATCAACCGCGACACGGCGGACGTGTTGCTGGCGCATGATTGCGAGGTGTACACCCCGCGGTTGCAGCACTGCTGCGGCTCGCTGCACGCGCACAACGGCGAGCTGGAACTGGCGCGGCGGATGGCCCGGGAAAACATCATCGCGATTGAGAAATCGGCCGGTTCGCTGGAAGCGCTGGATGCCATCATCACCAATGCCGGCGGGTGCGGATCGCATTTGAAGCACTACGACCATCTGCTCCACGACGACCCGGCCTTCGCTGGCCGCGCGGCGGCGTGGTCCCGCAAGTTGAAGGATGTCCACGAATGGCTGGCGGAAATCGGGTTGAGACCTCCGCCAATGGCGGTGGCGCCGCAGCGTGTGACGTATCACGAATCCTGCCACCTGTGTCACGGTCAGAAAATCAGCCATGCCCCCCGCGAGGTGTTGCGGGCGATTGGCGGCTTGGAACTGGTGGAACTGCCGGAGTCGAACTGGTGCTGCGGCAGCGCCGGCATCTACAACATCACCCAGCCGGAGATGGCGGGGAAGCTGTTGGCGCGCAAACTCCGGCATCTGGAAGGCACCCAGGCCCCGATCGTGGCTTCGGCCAATCCCGGGTGCTCCGTGCAGCTGGAGGCGGGCCTGCGGCAGGCGCGTCGGCCGGTTCGCGTTGTGCACCCCGTCTCCCTGCTGGCCGAAGCGTTCCGGCGCGCGCATCCCAAGTCAGCCCGCCCTCCTGCTGCTTCTACCCGACAGCCCAGCCCCTCGGCTTGACGAAGACCTCCAATGTCGGTTCCCTTTGCCCCGGAAGGTGTCTCACTTTTCGAGCGCCACCCGCCGCACTTTTCAACCGCCGTTCGCGCATTCCCTGCCATCAAGTCACGGGCGTGATTGACAACGATCCGGACTGCTGGCGCGAGGTGGACGAATGGGTGGAAGCCGCCCGCGTGGCGCAGGTGATGGAACACAACCGCATGGGCGTGATGGGGCACATTAAGATTGCCCAGGGCAAGACCAAGGTGCGCCCGTTGAAGGTGTATCACGGCAAGGTTGGGCGTGGTCTCTCGGTCGAAATGTCCGTGAAGCATGGGCCGGTGACGCTGCTTTCGGTGGTGCAGACGATAGATGGCCGGTTGAAGCTGTTGGTCGTGGAGGGGCAGTCCGTGCCCGGTCCAATTCTGGAAATCGGGAACACCAACAGCCGCTACCGTTTTAGTATCGGGGCGCGGAAGTTTGTGGAACACTGGAATGCGCATGGGCCGGCGCATCACTGTGCGGTGGGCGTGGGCCACATCGCGGCGAAGCTTGAAAAACTTGGCCAACTGTTGGGGATGGAGGTCGCGAAGGTGGGGTGAAGTGACAGTGGTTGAGAACCCGTTCACAACAGGAAACAGCATTAACCAAGTCATAGAAATGGCAAAATCAACCAGCCAAATCGTATGGGCCTATGAACTGGCCCAAGAGCGCTACGCCAGCCTCAGCGTGGACGTTGAACACGCCCTCAACACTCTCGCCACCATTCCCGTCTCGCTGCACTGCTGGCAAGGTGACGACGTCGGCGGCTTCGAAAGGCGCGGCGGCGCATTGGGCAACGGACTGGCCGTCACTGGCAATTATCCCGGCAAAGCTCGCACGCCGAATGAGCTCCGCGCCGACCTCGACAAGGCTCTCTCGTTGATTCCCGGCAAACATCGCCTGAACCTGCACGCCTTTTACGGGGAGTTCGGGGGCAAGAAAGTGGATCGCGACGCCATCGAGCCGAAACATTTTACGAACTGGATCGCTTGGGCGAAAGAGAACGGTCTCGGACTCGATTTCAATCCCACCTGCTTCTCACACCCGAAGGCAGCGGATGGTTTCACGTTGTCCAACGCAGATAAAGGCATCCGCAGATTTTGGATCGACCATTGCATCCGCAGCCGCGAAATCGGTGCGGCGATGGGCAAAGCGCTCGGCAAGACCTGCGTGACGAACGTGTGGATTCCCGACGGCTGCAAAGACACGCCCGCCGACCGCGTTGGTCCGCGTGCCCGTTTGGCCGAATCGCTCGACGCCGTGTTCAAGAAGGCCATTTCGCCCAAGCTTAACCTCGATGCTCTGGAGCCCAAGTTGTTCGGCATCGGCAGTGAAAGCTTTGTCGTCGGCTCGCATGAATTCTATATGGGTTACGCTGTCAGCCGGAAGAAGCTGCTGACGCTGGACGCCGGGCATTATCATCCGACCGAAGGCATTGCCGACAAGATTTCCAGCGTGCTGCAATTCATGCCGCACATTTTGCTGCACGTCAGCCGTGGCGTCCGCTGGGATAGTGACCACGTCGTGATCCTCAATGACGACTTGCTCGCCATCGCCCGCGAAATTGCCGTGAACGGCTACACGAATCGCGTGCACATCGGCTTGGATTATTTTGATGCGAGCATCAACCGCGTTGCCGCGTGGACCATCGGCACGCGCAACATGATCCGCGCCCTGCTCATCGCCTTGCTGGAAACCCCGCTCATCCGCACAGCGGAAGCCAGCGGCGATTTGACCACGCGCCTCGCGTTGCAGGAAGAAGCCAAGACGCTGCCGTTCGGGGCAGTCTGGGATTATTATTGCGAACAACAAGGTGTCCCCGTCGGGGATCATTGGCTCACTGAAGTGAAGAGCTACGAGAACAGTGTTTTGAGCAAACGTATTTAGTGCATGGCGAGAAATACGTCACGCTCGTCGTCGCTTGTAAAGCTGGAAACGCCTCGCCATCATGACCCGTTACAGGCGACGTGTTTCGCGGCATGTCCACGCCGGTAATCGAGGCGCCGGGCAACTTGCCGGGGTCGCCCATCACGTCCGAGATGTCGGGCGGGTTGGGATTCAGCTTGATGCGGAGGGCCGAAGTGACACGGCGCGAGACGCTGATCAACCCGGTGGACTGGCAGGAGGATTGAAAGGAGAGGTTCTATGCCACATGACATTGCGATGATTGACGGCAAGCCGGCACTGATGGTTTGTCGGCCAAGTTCCCTGGCACGGGCTGGGGCGCAAGTTCGATCCGATTGTCCGGACGGGCAAGATCAGTTACGAGACAGCCGGTGCCTTGGGGCACGGAGAAGGAGTGGGGGTGCTGGCGCGGGTGAAGGAGCCCGTGAAAGCCGCCAGGGCCCTGTGCTGTGGACCCACCGGAGCGGAGCGCGCTGCCTACCCGCACGAAAAGAATCCGACCAGGTGCGCGGGACCGCTTGCGCGGCGGGAAGATCGCGGCAAACGGGATCGAGCGCGGTCCGTTATCCGCGTTTCTATTCTTGCTTTCATTCTTACTGGGCGGTGAGGATTGCGGCTGAACGCGCCAGAATGCCTGATTCTATTGGACGAAATGAATTTTGGCGGAAGGGGAGGGATTCGAACCCCCGGTAGGGTTACCCCTACGCCTGATTTCGAGTCAGGTGCCTTTAACCACTCAGCCACCCTTCCCGCCGTCGCTCCGGGGAGTGGATCGCCCGGGCGCTTTCGTTTCGTATTCTGCCTCCGGAACGCTGAACGGCAAGTGGATTTCCTGGAAGGAGTTTTGGGCACACGGCTTCACATCGCCACTGCTCGGTTGCTTGGAAACGCGCCGGCCCGAGGTATGGAGTCCTGACTGTGCACTGTCGCGGGGCGCTATCGGGATCGGGATGATGTGGTGAAAAGCACAAGGCCGGGCACCGAGCCCGGCCTTAAACAATGAGAACTGGCAAAATCTTTGTTGGTTGCACAGCCAACAACGTGGACAAGCTAATCGATTCTTCCCAAGTCACCAGTCCCCAGAACTGGGGACAGGCAGGGAAAGTTCGAAGTCCGACAAGCATCGAGTACCCCGCATCGAGCATGCGGAATCGTCGTTCGCCGCATTTGACTCCTCCAAGCCCCTTGCCTAGGATGGCGCCTCCACGAGGAATTCAGGGAACCAACAGGACGACATATGCCACCAAAAGCAGCCGAGAAGGCCACCGCAAGCAAGGGGAACGAGAACAGGGAGGATCAGGCGCGTCGGCGCGATTTGGACGCGGCCATTTCTTCGATCACCAAGTCGTATGGGGAAGGCGCGATCATGCGCTTGGGGGATGCGCATGCGCTTCGAAAGATCGATGTCATCCCCACCGGGGCGATCGGCTTGGACATCGCCCTGGGAGTGGGCGGCGTGCCGCGGGGCCGGGTGGTCGAGATTTACGGGCCGGAATCCTCCGGCAAGACCACCTTGATGTTGCACATCGTGGCCAACGCCCAGAAGGCGGGCGGGTTGGCGGCGTTTATTGACGTCGAGCATGCGCTGGATCCCGGTTACGCCAAGAAACTGGGGGTGGATCTGGATGACCTGCTGGTCTCGCAACCGGACAGCGGGGAGGAGGCGTTGACGATTTGCGAGACGCTGGCGCGGTCCAACGCGCTGGACGTGATTGTGGTGGATTCAGTGGCGGCGCTGGTGCCGAAGGCCGAGTTGGAGGGGGAGATGGGGATGGCCACGATGGGAATGCAGGCCCGGCTGATGAGCCAGGCCTTGCGCAAGCTCACGGCCCTTCTGGCCAAGGCCAAGACCACCTGCATTTTTACGAACCAGATCCGGGAGAAGGTGGGGGTGATGTTTGGCAATCCGGAAACCACCCCTGGCGGCAAGGCGTTGAAGTTCTACGCCAGCGTGCGCATGGACATCCGGCGCAAGGACGCCATCAAGGATGCCGCCGGCAACGCGATTGGCAACCATGTGAAGGTGAAGGTGGTGAAGAACAAGGTCGCGCCGCCGTTCGCCGAGGCAGAGTTCGACATCATGTTCGACCAGGGCATCAACAAGCTGGGCAGCCTGTTGGATGCGGGGCTCAAGGCGGGGGTGATCGAGAAGAAGGGGGCCTGGCTCCAGTTCAAGGGCGAGCTGATCGGTCAGGGACGCGAGGCCGCCATCCGGGCTTTGGGGGACAGCGCCGAGCTGACCGGGCGGATCACCGACGCGGTGCTGGCGGCGCGTCCGGGCGAGCCCGTGGCGGAGGAAGCCAAGTAAGGTCGAACGGGGACCCCACTTTTTGCTTGCGACGGATGGCCGGTTTTCATAAGAGCAGAGGGTGCAAATTGTCCGTTGTGACCATTAGTGTGACCGTCTTGCCGATGATTAAGCTTCAACCGATGGGGGCTGCTTGAGTCAGCCGTTTCGTCCAGGGTCCAATCGTCCCTCCACCCCGTATGTCCGGGTCAACGGCAAGATCCGCGCGCGTGAAGTCCGCGTTGTGGATTCCGAGGGCGCCCAGATGGGAATCTTGTCCATTGGCGATGCCCTGACGCTCGCCCGGGGGCGGGGGGTGGACTTGGTGGAGATTGCGCCGAATGCCGAGCCGCCGGTGTGCCGGCTGGTGGACTACGGGAAATACCGTTACGAGCAGTCCAAGAAGGAGAAGGAATCCCGCAAGCATCAGCACGCCAGCATGGTCAAGGAGATCCAGTTGCGGCCGGCCATTGATCCTCACGATCTGGGGGTGAAGGTGGGACACGCCATTGATTTCCTGTGCGAGGACATGAAGGTCAAGGTGGCGCTACGGTTTCGCGGACGCGAGCTGGCGCACACGGACATTGGTTTTCAGGTCGTGCGGAGTTTTGTGGAGAAGGTGGCGGCTTATGGGCACCCGGATTTCGAGCCGAAGCTCAATGGCAAGACCATCGTGCTGATGGTCAGTCCCCTTCCGAAGAACAAGCGCGCCCGGCACCCGGATGCGTCGTCGTCCGGCGAGGGGGCCGCCCCGGCCTCCAAACCCAAGCCTTCCGCTCCGCCGGTCGCGACATCCCCTGCCGCCCCGGCGTCCGCTTCCGGGTTCACCAACAGCCCGTTCTCGGAACTTGGGGCCAACCGGTCCTGACCCCGGATCCGGGCCGGTCAGCACTCCGCGAACTGGCGGGCCACTTGAGGAAACGGACAGCGATCGCACAGGCTGTTGGCGCGATAGCAGTAATCCACTTTGACCTGTTGCAGTCCCTGCTGCACCCACAGTCGGTGGGGCAGCGGCACCCGGCGGTTGCCCAGCAGCCGTTGCCGGGCGAGTTTCAACACGGCGTTATCCGCTCCTGCCGGCCAAGCCAGATAGCGACGTTCCACTTCCTGGCAGACCGGGATTCGCCGACCCTGGCTGGCCTGGGCCCAGAGCCAGGGCAGCACCACGTTGGCCGCCAGATCTGTGGTGCGATCCATGCCCAAGAGGGGTACCGGTTTCGGAGTGGCTTTGGAGCGCAGGGTGTAATGCCTCGACCAGAACGCGTCCGCCCCCGGCTTGAGCATGGTCCGCAAAGACTCGGGCAGTTGCGTGTCGGCATGGTCGGTGTCGCACCAGGTCCGGAGTTGGCCGGCCAGCTCGCCCTGGGTGAGCCAATGGGCGGCCAGGGCCAGTCGGCGTTGGGGATGGTTGCTGGGACGGGTTCCAGCGAGCCGCCAGGCTTTGGCGGGAAGCAGGCAATCGGCGAACGCATCCCGGTCGCGCCACCAGCAATCCCAAAGCTGTCGCAGGTAGGGTGAGCGTCCGGCGCGGGTGCCCGGCAGGTCGGTGGGAAGCAATCCAGCCACGCCCAGCAGTCGGGCGAGCAGCTCGGTGTGGGAGGCCGGAGGGTGATGCCAGCGGGGGCGCAATTCCGCCAGGCGCAGCATGGGCCACGGGTTGTGCTTGTAACCCAGGGCGCGAAAGGCGCCTTCCCACAGCGCCTGGGTCCAGCCCGCCGCGCGGGCGCGGGCCCGAAACTGCTCGGCCCGGGCGCGCAGTCGGAACAGGGCGGCCTGCTGGAGCAGGTCTTCGAGCGGGTGAGGACCGATGTGCTCCAAGGGGGCGGCGCATTTGCCGGTCACGAACGGTGCCGGGGGTGAGGCGGCTTCCGGGTGCAGCAGCGCGGTCAACTCGTTCACCGGGGCATCCAGGAAGGGCGCCAGTTCGAGCAGGGGCAGGCGTGAGGGGTTCCGCGAGTTGGGGGTTTGCCAGACCACATGCAGCACCACGTTTTGAAAGGCGGGATTGACCTGGTGTTTGTGCTGGAGCCAGTCCGTCGGCCGGGGATCCACCTCGATGTCGCCTGTGCAGGTGGCGTTGTCCCCGATCTGGATCACCGCGTTTCGGAAGTCCGGCCCGCCTTCGCGGCTGAGAAAGCCCGGATGCAGAATGAACACCGGCTGGCCGGTGGTCGTCTTTAATCTATCGCGGTGCAGCCGCTGTTGTTGCCAGATGATTTGGAGCAGGTGCTCGGACGGAGCGTCCCGTCCCTCATGAAGTGTGCCGGGCTGGCCAGGGTGCGAGCGCAGCCGGGCATAAGCGTTGGGGAGAGGCGACCACATGCCTGTTGCATTTGCGTGGTCGCGTCTCCAAAGTCAAGACGGCTTGGCGACAGGCCGCAGTTTTTGCATCGTCGCTGAAACTCCGGCGTTGCGCGGGTGTTGAAAGGTGAGACTGAGCATGAGCAAGCAAGCGATTCTTCGGGCCCCGGTGCTGGCCGCGTTGGTCATGGTGGCCGGCCCCGCCGGGCCAGCCGCGGTGCTGGATCGAGACGCGTCCGACTTGCGCCGGGACGCCACGGTGGCGGCGGTGGAAGCCGTGATGCCCTGCGTGGTCAACGTGGCGACGGCCAGCGTCGTGCAGTATTCGGATTTCTATGATCGGTTGCTGCGGGATTACTACGGCTGGGGCAACTCGCTTCCGCGCGAAAAGCTGAACAGCATCGGGTCGGGCGTCATCATTGACGAGGACGGCTGGGTGTTGACGAACCTGCATGTGGTGCGCCGGGCCAGCCGCGTGGAGGTCAAGTTGTGGAACGGGGAGGTCTATGAGGCGGACCCGATGGTGGCGACGGAGTTGAGTGACGTTGCGCTGCTCAAGCTGCGTTTGCCTCCCGGCAAGAAGCTCCAGGCGGTGCGGTTTGCCCGTGACGAGGACCTGTGGTTGGGAGAAACGGTGCTGGCGCTGGGCAATCCGTTCGGACTCGGGGGCTCGGTGACCCGGGGCATCCTGAGTTCCAAGAACCGCCGGCCGACGGTGGATGATGTTCCCCTGGATTACCAGGACTGGCTGCAGACGGATGCGGCGATCAATCCCGGCAACAGCGGTGGGCCTTTGATCAACCTGGAAGGCGAATTGATCGGGTTGAACGTGGCGGTGTATCGGGAAGGGCAGGGGATCGGGTTTGCCATTCCGGTCCGGAAGGTGGCCGAGGCCCTCTCCCAGTTCTTCACGCCGGAAGTCAGCAACGGATTGTGGTTTGGCGCCCGGGCCCGGCAGGATGAATCGGGCCTGACGATTTCGTATGTCCAGGCCCGGAGTCCGGCGGCTGAGGCGGGGTTGCGGGAGGGACAGCGGATCATCGAGGTCAATGGCGCGACCCCGCGCACCCTGATCGAGTTCAACGAACATCTGTGCGCCGAGGCTGAGCATCGGCCCCGCCTCACGGTGCGTTCGGCGGAAGGGGTTCAGGGGTTGAAGGTGACCCTGGTTCCGTTTGATGAATTGATTTCCAAGAAGCTGGGTTTGTCGATCATGTTTCTGGTTGGAGGCAACGCCGCCCAGCCTCAGATTCCCGGACGGGCCGGTCTCTACGTCACGGCGGTCGAGCGTGGAGGGCCGGCGGACCAGGCGGGGCTGCGGCCCGGCGCGCTGGTGGCGGCGTTGGGGGACCGGGAAGCCCGGGACCTGCTGACGGTGGCGAACGTGGTTTCGTCCACACGCCCCGGAGATCTGCTTTCACTGACCGTGGTGGAATCGCAGCGTTTCGGGTCGGGCTTGGTCCAATACCGGCAGCGGGGTGTGCCGTTGAAAGTGCGCTGAAGGATTTTGTTGGCTGTGGGCGCCGGTTGCAGACACTATCGGCGCGGCAGTTGGCATGAACTCCTGGTTGATGATTGAAGTCCAGAACCTGGTCAAGCGGTACGCCGGTCAAACCGCGTTGAAGGGCATTTCCTTCAACGTGGCCCGGGGCCAGGTCGTGGGCTTGCTGGGTTCCAATGGGGCGGGCAAGAGCACCACCATGCGGATTCTCTCCGGGTTTCTCCCCGCCACGTCGGGGGTGGTGCGGGTGGCCGGCCGGGACGTGTTCTCGGAATCCGAGGAAGCGCGTCGGTTGATCGGTTACATGCCCGAGAACAACCCGCTGCATGTGGACATGCGGGTGCGGGACTACCTCAAATTCCGGGCCCGACTCAAAGGGTTGAGTCCGCGCCGGTCCCGCGAGCGCGTGGATGTGGTGATCACCCAGTGCGGGCTTGCCGACGTGACGCGCAAGATCATCGGGCACCTGTCCAAGGGCTATCGCCAGCGGGTGGGATTGGCCGACGCCTTGGTGCATGAGCCGCAGTTGATCATTCTGGACGAACCGACGATCGGGCTGGACCCGCACCAGATCCGGTCCGTGCGCAGCCTGATCAAGAGTCTGGCCGGCTCGCACACGGTCCTGCTCTCGACCCACATCCTGCCTGAGGTCGAGATGACCTGCAGCCGGGTGTTGATTCTCTACGGTGGGAAGATCCTGGCGGCGGACACGCCGGAGGGATTGCAGAACCAGATGAGCGGAGACAGCCAGGTGGTTGCCGAGATTGCGGCTCCCCGGGCGGAGATCGAGGCCTGCTGGAGGCAGGTGCCCGAGGTGGCGCAGTTTGACGTGGTGCCGGTGGACGGAGAATTTCACCGGTGCGCGCTGACTGCCCACGCGGGCGCGGACATCCGGTCCCTGGTGTATTGGACGGTGCAGGAGCGGGGTTGGATGATGCGGGAGTTGACCCGCAGCCGGCATTCGCTGGAGGACATCTACGTCCGGGTGACCCAAGGCGACCAGGAGGGGGCTTGATGCACGTGTATTGGACATTGGTGCGGCGCGAGCTGGGGGGGTATTTCAACTCGATCCTCGGGTATGTGATCATCGCCAGCGCGCTGTTTCTCATGGGACTGAGTTTTGTGCTGATGCTGGGCAATCTCCGCAGCGAGCCCATGCCGGTGACGTTGACGGAGCTGTTCTTCATGACGCCCTTTTTCTGGCTGATCATCTTGCTGGCCGCCCCGGTGGTTACCATGCGGTTGTTCGCCATGGAACGGGCCACCGGCACCTACGAGACGTTGATGACCACCCCGGTGCGGGACGTGCAGGTGGTGGCGGCCAAGTTTACGGCGGCGTTGTGCTTCTACGTGGTCATGTGGCTGCCCTTGCTGGCCTGCCTGTTCCTGGTCCGGCATTTCACTGACGAGCAGGGGGCGCTGGATGTCGGGGTGGTGGTTTCCACATATCTGGGCATCATCCTCATGGGCGGCGTTTACCTTGCGCTGGGGTGCCTGGGGTCGGCGGTGACCAACAGCCAGACGGTGGCAGCCATGATTGGCCTGGGCTTGGGGGCGGCCTTCTTCATGGCCAGCTTTCTGGCCGGCTGGCTCGATTCGATGGGCCCGTGGCAACGCGAGCTGCTGGCCGGTTTCGCTTTGGTGGACCAGATGCGGGATTTCACCCGGGGCGTGGTGGATACCCGGCCGGTGGTGTTTCACCTGAGCCTGACATTCCTGGTCCTTTTTCTGACCCTTCGTGTGATCGAAAGCCGCCGCTGGAAATGACCAAGCGAACCGAGCCCCGTCCAACGTTCTCCGCCGTGCGGCGGTGGTCCGCCCGTCTGGCGGTCCTGGTCTCGACGGTCTGCGTCCTGGCCATCGTGGTGATGGTGAACGTTGCCAGCCAGCGCCACTTCTCGAAGCGCTTCTTTCTGAGCACCCGGACGGAAGTCCGGTTGTCCGCGCAAACCCTCGGGCTGCTCCAGGGTCTGACCAATGACGTGGTGGTGACCCTTTATTTCGATCGGGAGGCGGCGTTGTATCCCACCGTGTCCGCATTGCTCAACGAGTATCGCCTGGCTTGTCCGCGGATCCAGGTTCGGACGGTGGATTATCTGCGTGATCCTGCCGAGGCGGCGGAGGTCAAGATCCGGCATGGGTTGGATTCAGCGCAGGAGAAGGACCTGGTGGTGTTCGAGTGTGAGGGGCGGGACAAGGTGGTGCCGGGGACGATTCTGGCGCAGTACGAGTTGGAGCGGGTTCCCAACACCGAGGAGCTGGAGTTCCGGAAGAAGCCGGTGCTCTTCCTGGGCGAGCAGGTCTTCAGCGCCGTGATCCTGGCGGTTTCCAACCCCAAACCCTTCAAGGCCTATTTCCTCACCGGCCATGGGGAGCATTCGCCCGAGAGCGGCGACGAGCAGACGGGCTACCTCAAGTTTGCCAGCCTCCTGCAACAGAACTATGTGGAGGTGCATCCGTTGAGCCTGCTGGGAACGAACCGGATTCCCGAGGATTGCAATCTCCTGGTGATTGCCGGGCCGGTGCAGCCGCTGTTCGAGCTGGAGTTGGAGCGGCTGGGCACCTACCTCGACCAGGGGGGACGGCTCCTGGCGATGGTCAACTACCAGTCCACGGGCCGGGTCCTCGGGATCGAGCGTTTGCTTGAGAAATGGGGCGTCAAGATCGGCGCCGGACTGGTGCGTGATCCGGACAACACCATCTCCGGGACCGACGTTGTTTCCGCTGATTTTGGATCCCACACGATCATGAATCCGATCCTCGGTTCCCGGGTGCATCTGATTCTGCCCCGCCCGGTCGGAGCGGTCAGCACGAACGCCCCGGCTGCGGATGCTCCCGTCGTGGCGTCATTGGTCTCTTCGGGCCCGAGATCCGTCCTCCTGGAAGCCGCCTCCGGCGGGCTGGGGCGTCATTCCCTGGCGGTGGCCGTGGAGCGCGCCGAGGCGGCGGGGGTGGTGACGGAGCGAGGCGCGACGCGGATGGTGATCCTTGGGGACTCGATTGTTTTTGGTAACCAGTTGATTGAATCGGTGGGCAACCGCGATTTTGCCAACGCCCTGGTCAACTGGTTGCTGGACCGCACGGTCCTGTTGGAGGGGGTGGGCCCCCGGCCGGTGGCGGAGTACCGGTTGGTGATGACCGACACACAATTCGCCCGGATCCGATGGGTTTTGTTGGCCGGGTTGCCTGCTGCTGTCCTGGCCTGTGGAGGCATCCTCTGGTTAAGCCGGCGCAGTTGAGGTCACTGGACGGATGGGCCCGCCGGGCCGCCCGTCCATGGACGATGCAAAGCATTTCGGCATGAAGTCTCGTAACGCATGGTTTTGGACCTTCACGGCGGCCACAATGCTGCTGGTGCTTGTGGTTTATGAACGCCTGTTCTACAAGCCGCCACCGGGCCCGGAACTGCTCCTGCCCGGATTCAGTGCGGCGGCGGTGGATTCCATCCGCGTGCTTCCGGCGGGGGCCGACGAGATCCAGGTGGTCCGGAGCGGGGGGGTGTGGCGGCTGGTCCGCCCCCTCGAGTATCCCGCGCAGGCCCGGAGCATCGAGGCTTTGTTGGCCGCCTTGGAACAGCTGGTTCCGGCGACGAAGATTCCGGGAGCGCAACTGTACCAGAACCCCGGGCGCGCGGCGGCCTACGGACTGGATCCCCCACGTGCGTCCCTGATTCTCTCCCGTGCGGAGAGCCGACAGCAGGTGTTGATCGGTTCCCTGACACCTCCCGGGGACCAGGTGTTTGTGCAGGTGGTGGGCGGCGAGGGCGTCAGTGTGGTGGACGCCGCGCTGTTGAAATGGATCCCCGAAACAGCCAATGCCTGGCGGGATACGGCCCTGTTCAAATTGGGGGCTGACGCCTTTGATTCGGTGCTGGTCACCGCCGGAGAGCGGGTGATCGAGTTGAAGCGGGATCGGGCCGGCCCCTCCTGGCAGATCGTTCGGCCCATGCAGGCCCGGGCGGACGCGGTGCGCCTGGAAAACATGATTCAGGCGCTGACCGACCTCCGGGTGCTCGAGTTCGTCTCGGACGATCCGCGGGCCGACCGCGGGGTTTGGGGATTGCAG
The DNA here is from genome assembly GCA_025457615.1 of Verrucomicrobiota bacterium. GTDB lineage: Bacteria > Verrucomicrobiota > Verrucomicrobiia > Limisphaerales > DSYF01 > JALOTU01. The sequence goes on along the minus strand of JALOTZ010000021.1, from coordinate 12,883 downwards.
CCGCCCCCGCTTCAGTTGGCATTCGCCGAGGGGACCAACGGTGTGCGGACACTGCAATTTGGTGACTTGGTGCCGGGAACGACCAATGTGTTTTATGCCGTGGGGCTGAATCCGTCCGCCGTGGTGACGGTTGGCGCGGACCTGCTCCAGGGCTGGCTGGCGACGCCCAACGATTTTCGGGATCGACAGCTCCTCCGGATTCCGTTCGGGGTGAAGGTGGTCGAGCTGCGAAACGGCGAGAGTTTCAGCCTGGTAAACACGACCAACGGCACCTGGCGGATTGAGCCGGTGGGCATGCCGGCGGATGGCGTGACGGTGCAGCGGTTCTTCCAGGATCTGGAGGCGCTGCGAGTCGCGCGGTTTGTGAAAGACGTGGTGGCGGAGCCCGACCTGCCCCAATACGGCCTCGCCACCCCGGCCTTTCACGTGGCCTTGCAGTTTCCGTCTGGAGGAACTTCGTCCTCGAATCCGGTGGTCGGCCTGGATTTCGGGTCCACGGTGGACGAGGATGTATTCGTTCGGCGCATTGACGAGAACGCGGTGTATGCGGTGGAGGCATCGGTCCTGGCGCGCATTCCCGCGGCGGCGGGTCACTTTCGCCAGCTCGCCCTCTGGAACTTCGAGGCCGACCAGGTGGCGTCGGTGTCCTTGCAGAAAGGCAGCGGCGTCTGGCGAATCCTCCAGAACGAATCCAAGCAGTGGTCGCTGGCGCCCGGGTCGCAGGGGATCCTCAACGCGTTCGCCGTTGACGAGGTGATCCAGCGTCTGGGCCAGTTGAGGGCGGTCGCCTGGACGGATTGGAATCCGGAATCCCTGTCCCGTTACGGGGTTGAGGAGGAGTCGGTGGTCTTGAGCGTCGAGCTGAAGGATGGCAGCCGCAAGAGTCTGCGGCTGGGGTTTCCGGCGCCCTCGGGTCACGTCTATGCAGCCGTGGTGCTGGAGGGGGACCCCTGGGTGTTCGAGCTTCCGCGCGATGCGTTTGAGCTGCTGGACGCGTTCCTGATCAAACCTTCGAATCTCCGCTGAGATGCATCGCCATCACAAGCCGCGGGCCTTCTGGCGGCTGGCCCGGATCTGGTTTCGCCATGTGCGGATGGGGGTGTGGCTGGCCATTCTGCTGGGGCTGGTGATTCTGATATACCTGCACAACTTTGGACTCCCCGGGTTTGCCCAGCGCGTGGTGGTGCGCGCCTTTGCCGACAAAGGGGTGGACCTCGAGTTCTCGCGGGTTCGCCTGGTCTGGTTCACGAGCCTCCAGGCCGATCACGTGCGTGTGCAGTCCGCGGGGGCCGGCTGGGTGCCTCGCATCGAGTGCCAGAAACTGGATCTGCACTTTGACGTGGGCGCCTTGTTGCGTCTGAAGCTGGTGCCGCAGGATCTGGCCATCGAGCAGGGGGTGTTGGTGCTGCCTTACCCCCTGACCAACGGGCTTACGGGCGAGTTGACCGCGACCAATCTGGGGGCGTTGATCCGCTTTGATCCCGGCGGGCTCTGGAGTGTGGAGCAGTTGACCGGGGACATGGCCGGTTGCCGGATCTCTGTCCTGGGCACGATCGCCAACGTCGGGCTGATCCAGGACTGGCGGATTCTGGCCCAGCGGGCGGCGATGAGCCGGGGGCAGGCTCAGGAACTATGGCGGGCGGTGGCCCGGATTCGCGAGCAGATCGACTTTCCCACCCCACCGACCCTGCGCCTGGGGTTTGCGCTGGATGGCGCCAGGCCGGACCAGGTGACGTTGTCACTTGACCTGAGAGCGGGTGCGGCATTGGCGCCGTGGGGCAGGCTGCAGAATCCTGAAATTCTTGTGACACTTGGGCCGATAGCGGACACGGCTTGTTTGGAGGCGGAGGTGGTGATCCAGGCGGAGCAGTTGGTCACCGACTTTGGCCAGGGGGACTTTCTCACCTTTTCCTCAACCTTCACCTGCCTTGCCGAAAGCGGCAGCCTGCTGGCGGGCCGGGCAGCGTTGTCCGCCTATCGTCTCGACACCCGGTGGGCGGGGGCATCCGGCCTCGAGGTGTCGCTGGGCTGGAGCAGTGACGGCACGAACCTGATTCCCAAACTGGCGGAGCTGAGCCTGACGGCCGAGGAATGTTCCACCTCGCAGGCTTGGGCGGAAGGCGTGAAATTCGAGTTGCGTTCCGCGCCGTTCAACGGCGATCACCGCCGGGTGCTGGATCTGCGCCGGTTTTCCCTCGCCGGGCTGGAACCGTTTGAACTTCAAGCCAACGCGCAGGTGGAGCGCCTGGAAACCGCGGGGTTCGCGGCCACCCATGCGGCCGTGGCCGCCGCCTGGTCCGCTCCCACGCTTTCAGTGAGCAATCTCGTCGTGGATTGGGCGGGCGGGAGCCTGAAGGCAAAGGCTGATTTCGACGCCGCCACAGGTCGCCTGACGGCGAATGCCGACTCGGACTTCGACCCGAAGCGATTGTATTCCATCCTGCCCCGCGAAGCGGTGGTCTGGCTGGATCATTTCACTTGGGAGCAGCCACCCGCGGTGACGGGTGTGTTGGGAGTGACGCTGCCGCCGCGCGAAGGATTCAACCCGCTCTGGCCCGGGGATCTCCGGCCTTCCCTGTTTCTTGACGGACGGTTCGAGGTCGAAGGGGGGACATTCCGTCGGATCCCGTTGTCGGGGGCTTCCTCGCACTTCACCTACTCGAACATGTGCTGGCATCTGCCCGATCTGGTGGTGCGAAGGCCGGACGGTGCATTGCAGCTCGAACATCGGAACAACGACCGGACGCATTGGTTCATGTGGCAGGTGCAGGGTGGCGTGGATCCCACCCCGGCCCTGGTGGTGATTCCCGAGGGGGCGACGGAAGCGCGCGAGGTGTTGGGAACGCTCAAGTTTGGCGGTCCTCCGGAAGTGGACCTGACCATGACCGGAAACTGGGCGGGGCCGGAATCCATTGAAGCCTGGGGAACGCTGCGGGCCACCAACGTCGCGTTTCGCGGCTGTGCCTTCGACGAGGTGAGCGCCGTGTTGGGCCTGACGAATCTGGTGCTGACGGTCGGGGAGCCGCGGGTCCGGGCGGGCGAGGATTACGCCCGTGCGAGTGTTTTGCGGTTCGATTTCCCGCGGCACCTGGCGTTCCTCTCGGAGGGTGTCAGCCGGATCCCTCCCCTGACCATTGCGACCGTGATTGGGCCGCAGGTGGTGAAAGCCATTCAGGCCTACCAATTCCTCAATCCGCCGGAAGGTCGGGTGGAGGGCGTGATTCCGCTGGCGGGCGTGGCCGGGGCGGACATGCGGTTCGATTTGAAGGGCGGCCCTTTCCATTGGCAGGATTTCCGGTTGCAGGAGATCGAGGGGCGCGTGTTGTGGCGGGAGGAGACGGTGGCGCTGACCAATGTCCAGGCGGCCTTCTACGGCGGCAGCGCCTCGGGCGAGGCGTTCTTCGACTTTACGGGCAAGCGGGATGCGGATTTCTGGTTCAACCTGGCGATCCAGGATGCCGACCCGCAGCCGCTGGTCACGGATGTGTTCCAGTCCACCAACCGTCTGGAGGGGCGCCTGAGCGGCACGTTGAATGTCACCCGCGCGAACACGGGCGATTTCGGCAGTTGGTTTGGATACGGCCGGGCGAGCCTGACGGATGGGTACCTTTGGAGCATTCCGATCTTTGGCATCGTGTCGCCTCTGGTCGATGTCTTTCTTCCGGGGTTGGGCAGCAGCCGGGCCCGGCAGGCGGAGGGGCGTTATCTCATCACCAACAGCGTCATCCACACCGAGGACTTGGTGATCCATACCTCGAACATGCGGCTGCTTTACGCGGGGACTGTGGACTTCCAGGGGGGCGTGAACGCGGTGGCAGAGGCGGAAATCCTGCGGGATACCCTCGTGATCGGGGAAGTTCTCAGCACCGTGCTCACCCCGTTGAGCAAGGTGCTGATTGTGGAAATCACCGGCACCCTGGGCAAACCCGAGGCGCGCCCGCTGTATCTGCTTCCGCGGCTGCTGCTGGCCCCGCTCAACCCGGTCAAACTCCTTAAGGACATGTTCGCGCCGCCCGCCCCGGTGTATCAGGAAACGCCGCTGGAGCCGGAGAAGCCCATCCCTCCCCCTCCCGCCCAAGTGCCAACCCCGCCGCCCTCCCCCTGAACCGGTGGGAAGGTAGGGCCGCGTCCACCCTCCGTAGCAGAGCTACTGCGGAGGACGCGCTGCGCGCGGCCCGGCGCCGGGGCACCGGCGCCCTGCCAGGTTCATGGTTCCAACGCGCGATTCATGATTGTCAACGTCGCGGCGGGGACTATTTTCCCTCGCGTGTGGCGCACATTCCTCATTTTGTGGATCGCGGGTGCCGTGCTGGCCCGCGCCGGGAGCGGCGCGGTTGAGCCGCCGCCGGCCGAGGGTCGCATCAAGAAGGTCCTGCCGCACTTGTTCGATGCCCGCAGCCAGCACACGGTTTCACCCAGCCTGTTTGACCGGGACGCGTACCAGGCGCTTTTGCGCGGCCACCCCGAGCGGGTGACCGGGATCGGCTACGATGTACGGTGGACCGCCCGGTACGCAGGGGAGCGTCCGCTCACGGTGCGGTTGGAATTGCTGGGCATTTACGAGGGCAAGGTGCCGCGTCAACGCCTGATCGAGCAGACCTTCAGCGGGCGCAGTTCCTGGCGTCAATGGACGCGGCTGGAGTTGAGAGGCGCCGACTACAAGGAATTCGGCAAGATCACCGCCTGGCGGGTGACTTTGTGGGCCGGGGACGAGATGCTCGACGAATACAAGTCCTTCCTATGGTGAATCGCGTTGCCCGGCTCCTGATGCTGGTTCCGGTGTTGCTGACATGCCCCGGCTGGGCGGAGGATCTGCCGGCGTACCGGTTGGGCGAGGAGGCGACTAACGACGTCATCACCACGAAGCGGTTGCTGGTGGTGGATGAAGAGGCTACGCGGGCGATTCAGGATGAGGAGGCCGCCAAGATCCCCCTGTTCGTCGTCTATTCCACCAATCACGCCGCCTTCATCGAGAGCGAAGTGTGGCAGGCGGTCACCCGCCTGCGCGAGGAGTTCCTCGCCGTGTTGCAGGCCCGCTACGGCACGCACCGTCTCCAGCCGGAAGTCATTGCCAGCCAGGGCTTCCAGGACATTGCGGAACAGTTCCTGGCCGTCAACCCCGGACCGCCGGTGCCCGCCCAGGCCCTCAGCCGATGGGCTGGATCGGCAACCGGCGAGGAGTTCCTCGAATCCTGGTTTGCTCCCTTGCGGCAGGTCCTTTCCCGGCCGGTCTGTCCGGATGAGCTTCCTGGAGGCGGGCCGATTCCGGACCACTTGCCGTTGAACCTCACGCCCGTGGCCGACCTGGCCTGGTTCGTCAAGGAGGGCTACGCCTTGTCCAACGCCACGCGGACGTCGAGTGGCGACCTGATTCCGCTCTCCACAGCGCGGCGCGCGTTGCGGGCTGCGTTTCCGGACGGAGATGCGGCCAGCACCGGGTTCATGGTTGAACAGTTGCAGCCCAACTGCCGGTTCGACACGAACCTCACGCAGCGGGCGAAGGCGTTCGCGGTGTCCGGCCTGGTGCGGATGCGTCAGTTCGAGCCCGGGGAAGTGGTGATTCGCAAGGGGCAACGGATTGACGAACCGGCCCTGGCGGCGTTGAGCGAGATGCGCGAGGCGGCGAAGGTGGTCCATCTGGAACAGCAACTGGCGGTGAACCGGGTGTCGGTGCAATTGCTTGGGGAGCGCAACCTGTGGCTGGCCGGGTTGCTTGGCGGCACCGGCCTGGTGTTTGTCCTTCTGCTGGTGCGCTCCCATCGCCTGCGTCGGCGCGCGCTGATGCCGGTCCTCAGTTCCTCTTTGGTGCCTGCGGCCCCCGAAACCCGGAGCTTCATCGAGGCCAACGTGGTGGAGGCGCCCCCGGGGGAGGAGGAACAATGGCGGCGGCGGGCTTTGGAGGCCGAACGGCATGTCGAGCGCGTTCAGCGTTTGGCGCGGTCCAGCCTGATGCCGCACCTGGCGCAGCAGCTCAAGGACAACGTGGTGCAGCAACTGGCCACCCAGATGGATGACATGCTGGAGGTGCAGGCTGCGGTGGCCGAGCAGTTGGCCGCCATGGAGGAGCGCCTGGAGCGCGTGCAGGCCCCGCTGCAGGACCGCCTGCGGGCCTATGAACAGCGCATCACCGAGCTGCAACTGGAGCTGGCCCAGCGGGGGCAGGAGAACCAGGTCCTGCTGCGCGCGCGCATCGAGGCTTTGCGGTGGCAGTTGGATCAGGAGCGGGCGCGAGCCCACGCGGGCGCCAACTGATCAGGCGGCGGTGCGACCTTCCTGCACCTTGAGGGCTTTCTCGTAGCACTCCATCGCTTCGGTGAACCGTTCCATGCGATTGTAGAGTCCGCCCTTGTGCAGATAAGCCATCGTGTGGTTATGGTCGGCGCGCAGCGCCTGGTCGTAGCACTCCAGCGCTTCCTCGTCCCGCTCCAACCGCTCCAAGGCCGCCCCTTTGTGCAGGAGAACCTCCGGATGTCCGGGGTGCTTGGCCAGGAGGGCGTCGAAGTGGGCAACCGCCTGTTCCGCCTCCTCTTGGGTGAGCAGATCCTCCCCCTGCTTGATCAGCGCCGCCAGCGGCTCGTTCGAGCCCGCATCCTTCGTCGAGGCCGCCGGGATGGGCGGGTTGGCCACCTGCACGGACGGGACATTGGCCGGCGGCATGGCCGCGTGATGTCCGAGTTCCAGCTCGGCAATCCGGTGTTCCAGGCGTCCCAGCGTGTGCATGAGCCGGACGTTGGCGCTCTGCCCGTTGGCGGCCCGGAAGCCCATGGGGGAATAGCCAGCCGCCGGCAGCAGGGCCGGAGAGCCGACCGCGGTCCCCTGGGCTGACAGTTGCGACGCCACGCGCCACTGCATCCAGGCGGTGGTGGCCAGCGCGAGAAAACCGAGGCTGGCAATGATGCCGGCCAGGATCATCACCCGATAATTGGATTCCGAGATCTGCCGGCTGGCGTCTGCGACGGCTGTGCGGCCCTGGGTGTTGGCCTGGAGGAGCGCTTCCTCGATGACCCGCAGGCGCGCATTCAGCGCTTCGGAACTGCGAGCCGCCGCCGCCTCGGAATCCAGCCGGCTGCGTTCCACCGCCAGTTGGGTGGCATGCATCTGTTCCTGCAGATAGAGAAACGAGCGCACCACCTCCGGCGGGATTTGCTGGGGGCTGGGCACCGCCTCCCCCGCCACGGTGTTGGTGGTGTTGTCGTCGGCCTGGAGGCCGGCCGGCGCCAGCGCCAGGCCGACGGCCAGCGCCAAGGTGGATGGATGAAAGAAAATGGACTTCATGAAAACACTGGCGGCAGATTGTTTCCCACCGACGGTCTTGTCAAGAAGCGGCTCGGTGGAGGATTTTGCGCCTACCGTTCCGCAATCCGGGCCGCGAGCACACGGCGGGAAGGGACATAGCCGGCGATGAACTCCCGGCGAAAGTCGCTGAACGTTCCAGCTGCCAGATGCGTCCGCACATCCCGCATCAGCCGCAGGAACAGGTGGCTGTTGTGCACGCTCAACATCCGAGCCGCGAGGATCTCGCCCACATTGAACAGGTGCCGCAGGTAGGCCCGGGTGAACCGCTGGCAGGCAAAACAGTCGCAGCCTTCCTCGATCGGACGGAAATCCGCCTTGTATTGCCCGCCTTTCAGCACGTAGGCGCCCTTGTAGGTGAACACGGTCCCGTTGCGGGCCACGCGCGTGGGCAGAACGCAATCGAACATGTCCACCCCCCGGGCGATCAATTCGACCAACTGCGCCGGCGTGCCCAACCCCATGGCGTAGCGCGGCTGTTGGGCGGGCAGGTGCGGTTCGGTCAGTTCCACCGCCGCCATCATTTCCGGTTCCGGTTCGCCCACGCTCACGCCGCCGATGGCGTAGCCGTCGAAGCCCAGCGCCGTGATTTCCCGGGCGCAACGCTCGCGCAGAGGGGCGTCGCTGCCGCCCTGCACGATGCCAAACACCATCTGACCCGCGGCGCGCGGTTGCTCCCGGCATTCCTTGGCCCAGCGGACGGTGCGGTCCACGGCGGCGCGCAGATCCTTCGCCGGCGCGTCGTGGGGCGGGCAATCGTCGAACACCATCGCGATGTCGGATCCGAGTTTGCGCTGGATCTCCATGGATTCCTTGGGGCCGAGAAACAGGAGCGAGCCGTCCAGGTGCGAGCGGAACTCGACGCCGTGCGCCTTGATCTTGCGGATTTGCGCCAGGCTGAATACTTGGAATCCGCCGCTGTCAGTCAGGATCGGCTTGGGCCAGTTCATGAACCGGTGCAGGCCGCCCGCCGCCTCGATGATCTCCATGCCCGGCCGGATGTTCAGGTGATAGGTGTTGCCCAGGATGATCTGGGTGCCCATCTCGTCCAGTTCCCGCGGGTCGATGGCCTTGACCGAGGCTTGGGTGCCCACGGGCATGAACACCGGGGTGTCGATGGCGCCCCGCGTCGTGGTCAACCGGCCCAGGCGGGCTTTGGATCCGGGATCCGTCTTGAGCAATTGGAACATGCGTTGGGGAGGTTGTAGCCGAAAGGGCGCGCAAGACCAATCCTTACCCGTTCGCCGGGAGGCCCTTGGATGGGTGGTGAGGCCCCGGCCGTGGCGCTTTTCCTGCTGAAAGCCGGCAACGTTATTATGGCCATGACATTGGAACAGGCTTGGAAATCGATTCTCAACTGCGCCGAGGAAATGAACTCCCGCTACCGGGAAGTCGTCTTCGATGAACTGGCGATTGTCTCAATCAGCGACAACCAGGCCCGCACGGTGTCTTACCAGGGACCGCGCCGGGAGGTTTTCACCGACCGGTTTCCGGCGGATTCCGCCGGCTTGCGCAAGACGGTGCGGCAGGCGGGGCAGACCTATCAGGCGGGGGATTTCGAGTTTTCGCATGATGGGACCGGGACCGGGTTCGAGGCGTTCATGATCCTGGGCAAGAATCTCTGCCTGATCTGCAACAACACCAGCAAGTCCATGGGCGGCATTGCCAAGAACCCGCGTTGGCTGGAGGCTCAGATCCCGTTCGCCACCCTCAGCGACCAGTTCCGCGGCAACCCGCTGGCCGGCGCTTAAACTGACCTTTCACCGCAGGCTTCATTTCCTGCCTGGCCCACCCAACAACCTGGTCGGGCTGCGCTGCGGTCGGAGCCTTTGGGCGCCCGACTGACCATGGAAGGCCCAATCGAGGGCCTCCTCCAACTACCGCGGCAGTCCCTGGTAGAGAAACACGCCGTAGGCGGCGATCAGCACAGCGCCCAGCCAGCGCGGGAGTCCCTTGAAAACCATCGTCAGGACCAGGTGCAGCGCCAAGGCGGCTGCCAGCAGCACCAGCGCCTCCCGGAACAGCGCCGGCACTTTCAGAGGTTCATACAGCGCAAACACCCCCACGCACAGCGGGATGCAGATGTGGCCGTCGCCCGCTTGCGAGGTGTAAACCACCTCCGGCCGGCCGCGCCAGCCGTAGTAGAGCGCCAGCAGCGCGTTGGGCAGCACCATCAACCAGCCGCTCAGCCAGCCCAGGTACTTCTGGCTCAGGAACCCGCTGTCCGTCCGGGACACCCATTCCACCAGCCAATCCGTGCTGAAGTAGATCCCATACGCGCCCGCTCCCAACAGCAGCAGGTCCACGGGCAACGTCCAGGTGAACGCGCGGTTCTGGCGCACATTGGTCTTGAGCACCTCGAACACGTGAAACACCTGCCAGAACAGGAACATCCCCACCAACACCAGCCCGTCGCTGAAATCCAACCGCCCATCCCGTCCCAGGGCCCAGACCACTCCGGTGAAGAAGAGCCCCGCCACCAGGGTCAGCATGAGCGAGAGGCGGTTGACGTGCGATTCCTGGACCGCGTTCTTCTTTTTGCGGCCCGCGGGTGACAGGCTCAGGCCCCAGATCAGGGCTGGCAGGCCGATGAGCAGGGTGAGGTTGGTGATGTTGTTGACGAGGGTGTTCTCCATCACGGCCGAGCCTGGTCCACCCCGAGTGCCCATCATGAAGGCGAAGATCAGGTTGCCGACGCCCGAGCAGTAGGGCATGACCAGCGTGCCCAGGACGGTGCCCTCGAATCCGCCGTCGTTCATCGTCTCGAGCCGCCAGATCATGAGGAACGACGCTGCGATAAACACCCCCGTGAAGATCAGGGGTGCCCAGGGCCCGGTCGATTCAATGGACGCCACCAGCGATTGCAACCGGCGCAGTAAACCAACCGCGGCGGATCGGGCCAAGCGGTTTCACGAGGCCGATCCTTCTCGTTCTCTTTGTCCTGGAACTGTCGGAATAGAGATAGATGAATGGGGCTGGGCTTTGTTCAATCATGCAGGTGGAGACATCCGGCTGCTGGGGCTGGCAATGAGTCTGCCCAGACGCTCGATCGCGGCCTGGACTTCGGCGCTGCGGGTCTCGACGGCGGCGAGGATCTCGGCGGCACTGCAGGTGCGGTCCACGCCGGACATGATCTCGCTGATCACCTTCTGCCGCGGTGTGGCGTTCGGGTGGTGCCGGAGCTTCTTGAGGTGGGGAATGAGGTCGGTGTTGACGAAGTCGTAAAAGGCGTTGGACTTGGATTCCTGCAGTTCCTTGCGGCGCTTGGAATCGGGCGCCGCCCAATCGCGCCAGCGATAGGGCGCCTTGAGCGAGGGGCGGAAGGTTTCGCCCACGGCCTCGGCGCGTTCGGCCTCAAACTCCTCGCGCACGTCGAGGATTCGGAGGAAAAGAATCCAGGTGATCTCGGGAACGTACTGGAGCGCGCCGGCGCAGTTGGAACGGCGCATGACATCGCAGATGCCCCAGACGGCACTGTTGAGAGCGCCCTGGGAATCGATGTGTTTGGCGGGCTTGGCGAGTTTAGCCGGTTTGGCCGCCGGGTCCGGCTTGGGACTGCGGCTCATGCGAAAACACTAGCTGTGCCGATGCTGCTGGCGGAGGGGGCTGGAAGCGATCAGGAGGCTGCGGTCGCGCAGTTTTTCGAGGAGCACCAGCTTCTGGGCAAACGGCAGCTCAACCAGACGCTTGCGGGTCTCCCGTTTGCTCGCCAACACTTTGCGCATGAAGTCGCTCATGATTTCCTGAGAAATTTATCGCCGAAATCCTCCCATTTAGCAAGGAGATGGAAGCGGGTCAAAATCTGGTCGAGTCTGGTCGCATCGAGGACCCCGGCCTCGATGAACTGGAGTAGGCGGCTAAAATCCTTGCCGCGCCCGAGCTGGAGCGCGAGCGCCACCAGGTGCTCTGCGGTCATGACGCGGGCGGGAACGCCCTCGATGTCGGTGGCGATGGCCTGGGCAATGGCTTCCTCACCCAAGGCATCGCCGGGGGGGAGGAATTGAACCGGCCAACCCTCGACGACGATGTATTCGCCCTGCTGCGCATACTTGCGGCCCGTGACCAGGTAGTCATAGAGGGGTTGGAGGGAAAGGAGGAGGCTGCCAGGCCGGGCTTGCAGGGAGACGAAGATGTCGATGTCCAGCGTGGCAGAGGGCTCGAGGTAAAAAGTGGCGCCGACAGCGCCGCCGATGGCGTATTGACCAATCACGCCATCGGCCTGCATTTGGTTGATGACTTGGAGCGTGGCTTTCATGACTTACATCGCACCTTGGAAGGCTTCGCGGAGGAGGGCGTTGGGGACGGCTTCGAGTTCGGCGAGCTGCTGCTGTTTCCGGGCGGACAGGATGAGTTGGCGGGGCGTGGCGGTGAGGCCGATCTGGATGGCGTTGGGATTGCGCTTGAGAACCTCGAACCATTTGCCCCACGCGGACCGGTGGCATTCATCGATGATGATATGGCTGAAGGCGTCCGGCGGGTAATGTTTGAGCAGGAAATTGGCTTGGGCTTCCTCGGAATCCAGGCTGAAGCCCATGGCGGCCTCATAGCGGGCGCGCAATTCGGAGGGCGTGGGAAACCCGGTGATGGGTTTGGGTGCGGTGGTCTGGCCGGTGAGGTGGTTGTATTCGATGAACAGGTGCCCGTTGGTGGCATAGACGAATGGCACGTGCAACCGCTCCGCGGTGGTGGCGTAGTCTTTGACCTGCTGGAGACCGGTCTCGGGCGGTTCATCCTCGCGCTTGGCCTCGACGTAGGCGACCGCGACCGGCTGGGTCGAAGCGGAAACCTTCACGCGCAGCACGTAATCGATGTGCTTCTGGGACGGGCGCCGGGGAGCGCCGTCCACGATCTCGATGCCACCGGGGGTTTGCTCGCGCCGGATGTGCTCCTCGGTCCAGCCGCGGTCGTGCAGGGCGGGGTCAATGAGCTTGGCCCGCGTGTCGGCCTCGCCGTAGTGCTCGCGGTTGTCTGGGGTGAAGGCTGTGGGTGAATCAGGCAAGCGTGATGTCCGTTCGAGTTCCCGACCTTGCGGCCATGGGGACTTTGTAACCATTGGAGCGGTGGGTTGTCACGCGGGGAAAATGCGGTACCTCGCCAATTGCAGGAGGAGGCGATAAAGAGAAACAGCAGGAGAAGAAAGATCGGGGGGGGCGGACGCTTCACTCATCGGAAGCCACAGTCGAGGATCAATCCAGAATCGCCGCCACCTCATCCACCAGAATCGCCGCCACCTCATCCACTTTCAATCCATGGATCCTGAATACCTTGTGGCGCGAGGTCTGGCCGCGGACCAGTTCGATCTGGCGACGGCCGATGCCCAGGGTCTTGGCAAGCAGTTTGATGACGGCTTCGTTGGCGGCGGAATCCACCGGGGGCGCGGTCACCTTGAGGCGGAGTTCGTTGCCGAGCGGTTCGCCGATTTCGTTCGTCGATGAACGGGGTTGCACTTTGACCGACAGCAGCACGCCGTCGGGGTGGGCTTTGAGAAACGCGGGCGGGGACACGGGTTGTGGCCTTCCATTCATCACTCCACCGCTCCACCACTCCATCCTCGTGCTCCAATCAACCCCAACTCGTCCTGTCGGACCCA
>JALOTZ010000080.1 GCA_025457615.1 Verrucomicrobiota bacterium | reverse complement strand
CCCGGTGTTCACGGCCACGGACGCCACCGCGGGCCGGATGACCAATGGTTACAATGTGGTGGCGTTCGAGGTGCACTCCTCGACGAAGACCCGCATCCGCTACGACAACGTGCGGGTCGAGCACCTGGTGCCTTCTGCGACACCCTCGGATCTGGTTCTGACCAATGCGCGCCTGGCTGGGGGGCAGTTCGCTTTTGACGTCGTGGGCGGAGACGCCACCGTGGTGATTCAACGTTCGGCCAGTCCGGACAACTGGGCCGATGTCGGCGCGCTGGGTTCCAGCAACGTCTTCCAGGAGAATCTGGCCGGCGACGTCACAACCTACTTCTATCGCGCCCGACGCGGCCAGGCGCCGGTGGCCGGTGCGGATGCCTACACGCTGGGCAAGAACGGCGCAGTGAGCGTTGCGGCTCCGGGGGTGCTTGGCAACGACACCTCCGCCCCCGGCAGCACGCTGACGTCCGTCTTGGGCGCGTCCGCCGCCCATGGTTCGCTCACGCTGACCCCCGACGGCAGCTTCAGCTACACCCCAGCCAGCAACTATTTCGGCGCGGACAGCTTCACCTACCGGGCCAGCGACGGGTTCGCGACGTCGGAACTGGCGACGGTCAGTCTGACCGTCACCAACATCAATGCCGCCCCGGTGGCCGGGGGCGACGCCTACACGCTGGGCAAGAACGCCACCTTGAACGTGTCCGCACCCGGTCTGTTGGCGAACGACACCGATCCGGATGACGACCCGTTGACGGCGCAAAAGCTGACGGATCCGGCGCATGGCAGCGTGACCGTGCAAATCAACGGCGCATTCACCTACACGCCGGCCACCGACTACGTGGGCGAGGACAGCTTCACCTATCAGGCGCACGACGGGACGGTGGGGTCGGGCGCGGCCACCGTGAGCCTCACCATCACCAACGCGCTCAATGCGCCGCCCGCGGCCAGCAACGACGTTTTTGCGGCCATGGAAAGCACGGCACTCGTGATCCCGGCCGGCGGGGTGTTGACCAACGACAGCGACCCCGACGGCAACATCCTGACGGCGCTCCTGGTGAGTGGTCCGACCAACGGCACGTTGTCGCTCAGCACCAACGGCGGCTTCACCTACACCCCGGCGACGCGCTACTTCGGTCCGGACAGCTTCACGTACCGCGCCACCGATGGCTCCCTGACCAGCGCCGTGGCGACCGCGAGCCTGAACGTGGCGATGGCGTATTCGACCTCCGGCAGCAACGTGCTGCGCTATGGCGTGCCGTTCGAGTGGCGTGGGGCCAACAAAATGGACGTGTTTGGCGGCTCTCCCGCCGACCTGACCCGCTGGGGCATGGACATTGTGCGCGAACCGATCGACATGCTGCTGACCACGACGAACTCGATGCAGACCATCGTCAATAATGCTCGTGCGGCGGGCAAGGTGACGATTCTTTGCGCCATGTGGTATGACAACGACGCGCTTTCCGGCGGGACGACCCCGTATCCCGACTGCCAGTTGCTGGGGGCGAATCCGACCAGTGATTCGCGTTGGGCGGCGGTGACCAATCGCTGGCGGGAAATCGCCAACCAGTTCAAAGGCCAGTCCGATGTCTGGTTTGACCTGTGGAACGAACCTTACTGGTGGGACGACAGCCACGGTTACAGCGACGCGTTGTGGCTCAGCGACATGAGCCTGCTGGTGGACAACGTCCGCAGCACCGGGGCGCGCAACATCTGTCTGGTGCCCGGTTCGGCCACCGGGCAGGGGCACCAGGTGTTCATCAACCAGGGCGCGAACCTGCGGGCCGGCCGGTCCAACATCCTGTTCCAGATCCACTGCTACGTGTCCAAATGGGACGTCTCGCAGGCCACAGCCGAAAGCCGGTTCCAAGCCGTTTTGAACGCGGGTTGCCCCCTGCTCATTGGCGAATATGGGGCGGGGGATCCCTTTGCCAACATCCTGAGCGCCGCCCGCAACAAGAAGGTGAGCACGGTGGCCTGGCTTTGGAAATCCTCCGACTCCGACAATGAAGCGCTCCTGCGCGCCAATGGCATCACTCCAAACGACGTCAGCAACAACAGTCTCGGCTCAGGCGTGCGCGCGTTCTGTCTCGAACAGCGCAACGGCGCCACCGGCCCGGCCGCGCCGACCGGACTCGGTGCCACGGCGGCTTCCAGCACCCGGATCAACCTGGCGTGGACGGATAACGCAACGAACGAATCCGGCTACACGGTGGAACGCTCCACCGACGGGGTGGCTTTCGTGCCGATAGTGAACCTGTCCGCCAACACCACAAGCTACGCAAACACCGGTTTGACCAGTGCCACGCTGTATTACTACCGCGTGATCGCTTACACACCCACGGGCGGGTCCGCCTATTCCAACATCGCCTCGGCCACCACCCAGTAGGAACGGATCCGACCGGCCATGCCATTGATCGTTCAGGGAAGGCGTCTGATACCATGGGGAAGGGTGTTCGCGATTGCCCTGGTCAGCGGAGGCATTGCCTCCGGGGCGTTGCGCGATGCCCGTGATCATGGCGCGGCGGGCGATGGCCGGACCAAGGACACCGGCGCGGTCCAAGCCGCCATCAACGCCTGCGAGCCTGGCGATACGCTGGTTTTTCGTGCGGGAGTCTTCTTGTGCGGCGCGCTGGAGCTGCAGGGCGAAGTCACCTACCGGATCGAACCCTCAGCGACAATTCTTGGCTCGAGGGACATCGCCGATTATCCCAAGCACCGGCCCGCTTACGCGAACTACACACGCGACCCGATTGCGCGGAGCCTGCTCTACGCCTTCAATCAAACGAACATTACGCTCACCGGCGGGGGCGTCATTGACGGCCATGGCGGGGCGGCTGAACCCGGCGCGGAGGGCAACGGCGGCGAAGATAAGCGCGTCAGTGGCACGCGCTTTTATCAATGCCGCAACTTGAAGGTGGCCGGGATCACGCTGCGAAATTTCAACCTCTGGGGAAACATCATTGACCATTGCGACACGGTGCTGTTCGACCATGCCGTCATTGATAATGGCATTCCCAACGCGCACAACCAGGATGGCGTGGACATCCAGGATTCCGTCAACGTCCTGTTCCAGGACTGCTATATCCGCGGCATCGACGACGCCTTGTGTCTCAAGAGCTGGAGCGCCTCCGGCATCAGCAACGTGGTCGCGCGGAATTGCACCCTCGTTTCCCCGGTCCACAACGCCTTCAAGATCGGGACTTACACGGTTGGACCGATCCAGGACATTGTCCTCAGCAACTGCACCTTGATCTGTCCCGGCGTCACCACGGAGGCCCGACTCGGCACGGCGGTGGCCATCGAGGCCGTGGACGGCAGCGACATCAACGGCGTGACGGTGACGGACTGCCGCATCCGCAATCACGGGACGCCTTTCTTCATCCGCCTGGGAAATCGCGACGCCAACCGGACGGGCAAAACCGGCTCGATCCAGAATGTCCTGTTCGCCCGCAATCGGCTGGAAGGCGCTTCACCGGCGGACGACCTGGGTTGCATGTTCACCGGCTTGCCCGGCCGCAAGATCAAAAACGTGGTGGTCCGGGACATGGAAATCTGCAAGTGGGGTGGGAGCAGCCGTTCGCCCGAGCCGGCCGGCGTGCCCGAGAAGGAGGCCGATTATCCCGAATGCGGCATGTTCGGCATCCTGCCAGCCTACGGCTTCTTCGTCCGCCACGCCGAGAAGGTGACGTTCGAGAACCTCCGCATCGGCTGGGCGCACGCGGACTCGCGGCCCTGGTTGGCCACCCTCGATGCCGAAGTGGTGACGAATCATTGTGGGGAATTGGGGCAGTTGCCCAACCGGTCGGACTTGGTTTGCTTTGTTGAAGCCGAAACCGCAACCAACTTGCCGCCGTCCGAAATGGCGAAAAACGTCTCGGCTTCCGGCGGCGGGTTCGTTTCCTGCGGCGGGTCAGTCACCAACGCCCCGCTCCAATACCCCTTCACCCTGACCGAGACAACCGATGTGGATTTGATGGTGCGCCTCCGTCATCCCGGCCCGGGCGGGGGAAGCGCGTTCCGTTATCGCATGGACGATGCCGCGTGGCGCGCGCAACCGGCGTATCGGCTCGATGAATGGACCTGGACGCGGCTGCACGCCGATGCGCGACATTTTCTCAAAGGCGGTTCGTTTCCGGGCCTCCGACCCGGACGGCATGTGTTGAGCATTCTGGGGGGAGACAGCAACACCGAACTGGATGTGATCCGCGTTTCCGGCCAGGAAGGAGCCATTCACCCGTGATCTGCATGACGAGTCTGGCGGGTCGTGGGTTCGCCTGGATGAGGATCCCCGGCCCGACCGGCGGTTCGGCTGGCTTCAACACCGCGTCGGCGCTCGCCGGAAAGCTGATGCAACCGCGATGAATCATCCCCATCCTTCAACCCGTCATGAAGATCTTCCAGCTTAAAGCGATTTCTGCCCTGTCCAGCCTTCTGCTCCTGACGGTGGCGGTTCATGCCGCCACTCTGGACACCGCCACCGTGTCCGGCACAAATTTCTCGGCGGCGGCGTTTCGTTTCTGGTCGCCGGACCGAACCAATGCGCTGCGCGGGTTGGTGGTGCTTCTGCCTGGTTCCAATGCCGATGGCCGCGCGCTGGTCGAGGACGGGTTCTGGCAGGACTTCGCCCGGCGCCACCAGTTGGGCCTGGTGGGCTGCCTGTTCAAGGATCATTCCCATGAGAACATGAACATCGAGGAGTATGCCCGCGTGGCCGCAGGTAGCGGCCAGGCGCTCCTGGACGCGATCACGGAGTTCGCCGGTCGCGCCCGCCATCCAGAGCTTGCCGGCGCTCCGCTGCTGCTCTGGGGACATTCGGCCGGCGGCGAGTTCAACTACGAGTTCGCCTGCTGGAAGCCCGAGCGGGTGCTGGCGTTCGTGGTGAACAAGGGCGGCTATTACTTCACCCATCTGGCCGGTCCGGCGGCGCGGCAAACCCCGGGAATGTTTTTCGTCGGCGAGAAGGACCTGGAGTTTCGCAATCGCAGTATTCGCGGGCTTTTCGGCGTGAACCGGGAGGCCGGCGCGCTGTGGACGCTCGCCATCGAGCCGGGCGCGGCCCATGAAGTCGGACGGACGCGTGAGCTGGCGGCGGCTTACTTTGATGCGGTCCTCGCCTTGCGCCTGGCCGATGCTTCCCACGCCATGCAACCCGCCCCCCGCCGCGCGTGGACGGGCAGCCTGCAATCGCAGGAGATTTTCCCCGCGTCCAGCCGGCAGGAGAACGGCGCGTTGAGCGTATGGTTGCCTGACGAAGCGTTTGCGCGCCAGTGGCGGGCGTTCGTTCGGGGAGAATCCCTCCCGGCAGACATCACCGGCCCGGGGGGCGCGGGTGCGTCCGTGCGGCAGCGGCTGTCCTTCAACACTGGCTGGCGCTTCGCCCGGTTCGGCCTCATGCCGGACGGGTCCACCCGGCCTGAGCCGGGCGCGTTCGTGGGAGACTGCGTGGTCACCGCGTCCAGTGAGGAGGCCGACAAGGGCAACGGAGCGCGGAACGCCTTTGACGGAGATCCCGCCACCCGCTGGTGTGCCAGCAGCGGCGCCTCCGGGGAATGGTTGAGCATCGATCTGGGCGCCGAGCGTAACCTGGCGAGGGTGCGGGTGGACTGGGAATTTGCCGACAAACCTTACGGCTTCGCAGTGGAAACCAGTCGCGATGGACAGCACTGGCAGGGCACGCTGACCAATGGACCCGCCCGGCTGGTCCGGGTGACGGTGACCAACTTGGCCGATGGCGTCTGGGCCAGCATCCGCGAGGTGAACTTGTTCGACGGCTCCGGACAGCCGGTCACGAACTCCCTCAGCGCCCCATCTCCCTCACCGGGTGCCGGGGCTTATGATGATTTCGCCTGGCGCGTGGTGGACGTGCCGCACGACTGGGGCATCGAGGGTCCCTTCCGCGATGATCTGCCCAACAGCACCGGCAAACTGCCGTGGGCGGGCATCGGCTGGTATCGCAAACACTTTACGCTCCCCGCTTCGGATGCCGGCCAACGCGTGTTTCTGGAATTCGACGGGGTCATGGCCAACGCCCAGGTGTGGTTGAACGGACATCCGGTCGGCGGCTGGCCCTACGGTTACAACGCC